>CAXUBX010000017.1:41474-44247 GCA_964249405.1 uncultured Acetobacteraceae bacterium
CCGCCGGCCCCGGCCGGCTATGGAGCATCCCCGCCGGCCCCGGCCGGCTATGGAGCACCTCCGCCTCCGGGCGGCTATGGAGCACCGCCGGGCGGCTATGGCGTGCCGCCGCCGCCACCACCGGCCGGGTACGGGGCTCCGCCGCCGGCCTATCCCTCGGCGGCCCCCCCGCCCACAGCCGGATATTGATCGCCCGCGGGGATGATCGCGTTCGCGGAGCTGCTCGAGCGTCTCACGCTGACGCCCGGGCGCCTCGCCAAGACCGCGCTGCTCCGCCGGTTCTTCGCGACCGAGCCCGATCCGGACCGCGGCTGGGGACTCGCGGCGCTGACCGGCGAGCTCGCCTTCGATCTCGCCAAGCCGGGCATCATCCGCGCGGTCGCCGAACGCCGCTTCGACCCGGTGCTGTTCGGCTGGTCCTACGACTTCGTCGGCGACCTCGCCGAGACCGTGTCCCTGATGTGGCCCTCGCCGGCACCCGGCGCGCCGGTCGGCGCGCCGCCGACGCTCGCCCTGGTGGTCGAGGCGCTCGCGACCACGTCGAAGCCGGCGCTGCCCGACCTGGTCGAGGGCTGGATGGACCGGTCGGAAGCGCCCGTGCGCTACGCCATCCTGAAGCTGATCACCGGCGCGCTCCGCGTCGGCGCCTCGGCGCGGCTCGCGAAGACCGCGCTGGCCGAGCTCTCCGAGGCGGGCCTCGTGCCGGACGACATCGAGGAGGTATGGCACGGGCTCGCGCCGCCCTACCTCGCGCTGTTCGCCTGGATCGAGGGGCGTGGCGAGCGCCCCGACCCGCTCGACGCTCCGGTGTTCCGCCCCCCGATGCTGGCGCAGGGAGTGGAGGCGACGGATCTCGCGACGCTCGACCCCGCGACGCTCCGGGCCGAGTGGAAGTGGGACGGGATCCGGGTCCAGCTCGTCTCGACCCCGGGCGGCGCGCGCGTCTACTCGCGCGGCGCCGACGAGATCGGGGCGACGTTCCCCGAGATCGTCGAGGCCGTGCGTCCGTTCGACGTGGTGCTGGACGGCGAGCTCCTGGTGATCCGCGACGGCGCGGTCGCGCCGTTCGCCGATCTCCAGCAACGGCTCAACCGCAAGGAGCCGAGCGCCCGCATGATGGCGACGCATCCCGCGTTCGTGCGGCTCTACGACATCCTCTTCTGCGACGGCGACGACTTGCGTCCGCTGCCGTTCGACGCGCGACGTGGGGAGCTCGAGCGCTGGTTCGCGCGGAGCCGGCCGGACCGGATGGACCTCTCCGAGCTGATCCCGTTCGACACGCTCGCCGCCCTCGCCGCGATCCGCGAAGGAGCGCGTGCCGCGTCGATCGAAGGATTGATGCTGAAGCGGCGCGACAGTCCCTATGTTCCGGGCCGCCCGAAAGGCCTGTGGTGGAAGTGGAAGCGCGATCCGCTGACCGTGGACGCGGTGATGATGTACGCGCAGCGCGGCAGCGGGAGGCGGAGCTCTTACTACTCCGACTACACGTTCGGGCTATGGCGTGCGGGCGCGGACGGCGCGCGCGAGCTCGTGCCGATCGGCAAGGCATACAGCGGCTACACCGACGAGGAGCTGGTGCGGATCGATCGCTGGATCCGCAATCACACCGTGTCGCGCTTCGGGCCGGTGCGCGAGGTCGAGCCCGGCTTCGTGCTGGAGATCGCCTTCGATGCCGCGCAGCGCTCGACGCGGCACAAATCCGGCGTGGCGCTCCGGTTCCCGCGGATCGCGCGCCTGCGTCCCGACAAGCCGGCCGCCGAGGCCGACGAGCTCGACACCCTGCTCCGGCTGATCCCGTGAACCTTATCCTCCGATCAGTGGATGGTCACCGGATCGCCGGCGATCGCCATCTCGGGGGCGAAGCTCGGCCAGATGTCGGCGGCGAGCGCGTCGAGCGAAGGCGCGGGCAGCCCGAGGCGGGCGGCGTAGATCCAGAGCGTGGAGAGCGACCGGTGGACGAAGTTCCGGGTTTCCTCCGAAGGGATGGTTTCCATGAACAGGAGCGGATCGCCGGTGCCGACGTCCGGCATGTTCCATCCCGCGACCTTGTTCGGCCCGGCATTGTAGGAAGCCAGAAGCCGGATCAGATCGCCTTCGACGTGGCCTGAGGCGGCCAGATATTCGACGTAGCGCTGGCCGATCTCGAGGTTGAGCGCGGGGTTCTGCAGCCGGGCCGGATCGGCGGTGAAGCGGTCCGGGCGGCCGATCACGAACCCGGCGGTCACCGGCTCGATCTGCATCAGCCCGTGCGCGCCGGCCTCGGAGACGGCGTGCGGGTCGAAGTCGCTCTCCACCCGGGTCAGCGCATAGACCAGCGCCGGATCGATCGCGAAACCGCCGGCGGGCCGCAGTCTCGGGACGGGGAAGCGCGCGGCGTCCCGCGGGCGCCCGTCCTCGGCCTGCAGGATCGAGGCGATCTCCGAGCCGAGATCCGGGAGGTCGGCGGCTTCCGCCACCAGCATGATCGAGCGGCAGAGCGCGAGGTCGCCGGAGACGGTGGGCCAGAGATGTCGGAGCGTCGCCTCGGCGCGCCCGCGCTGGCCGACCTGAAGCAGGGCGAAGGCGCGCCGTCCGTCCGGCAGCGCGGACAGCGCCTCGACATCGGCCTCGCCGAGCTCCTCCTCGCCGACTTCGTCCACCGCCGGCGTCCAGCCGCCGATGCCGAGCCGGCGCGCGGCAAGCATGCCGTAGAAGGTCCGCCGGAAGGCGGCGGCACGGAGCATCCAGGGCCGGTAGCCGCCGAGATCGCCGAGCGCCAGGTGGGCGCGTGCGG
>CAXUBX010000018.1:0-38311 GCA_964249405.1 uncultured Acetobacteraceae bacterium
GCCCGTGCCGCGACCGCATCCGCGTGTATTCCTGGATCGGCGGCGACCGGCCGGCGGACACCGCACGCATGGCGCGCGAAGTCGCGGCGCGTGGCTTCACGGCGGTGAAGATGAACGCGACCGAGGAGATGCAGTACGTCGACACCCACGCCAAGGTCGACGACGTCCTCGCACGCGTGGGTGCGATCCGCGACGCGCTCGGTCCGCATTTCGGGATCGGCGTGGATTTCCATGGCCGCGTCCACAAGCCGATGGCGAAGGTCCTGGTGCGCGAGCTGCAGCCCTTCGATCTGCTGTTCATCGAGGAGCCGGTGCTGAGCGAGCACATCGAGTCGCTCCCCGAGATCACCAGGCACGGCTCGACGCCGATCGCCCTCGGCGAGCGCCTGTTCTCGCGATGGGACTTCAAGCGCGTGCTGGAGCAGGGATGCGTCGACATCATCCAGCCCGACCCCTCGCACGCCGGCGGCATCACCGAGACGCGCAAGATCGCGGCGATGGCGGAAGCCTACGACGTGGCACTGGCGCTCCACTGCCCGCTCGGTCCGATCGCGCTCGCCGCCAACCTCCAGCTCGATGCCGTCTGCTACAACGCCTTCATCCAGGAGCAGAGCCTCGGCATCCACTACAACAGCACGAACGATCTACTGGACTACGTCGCCGACCGCAGCGTGTTCGACTACCGGGACGGCTTCGTCGCGATTCCGGACGGCCCGGGTCTCGGGATCCGGATCAACGAGGATTACGTGCGCGAGCGTGCGGCCGAGGGCCATCGCTGGCGCAATCCGATCTGGCGGCATGCGGACGGATCGTTCGCCGAGTGGTGAGTCGAGCCTTCAGCGTCTCTTCGCGACGAAGACTGCTTCCGTCACGAAGCTGTCGCCGGCGACCCGGATCGCCGTCGTCTCGCCATCCGCGGTCACCGTCCGTTCGATCGGCTCGCCGTGCAGCCGGAAGCCTTCGCTCTTCCGGAAGCGCCCGCTTGTCGGCGAGAGCACCTCGATCTCCTCGCGGTCGTTGAGCGGGGCCGGTTGGTCGGGCGAGACGAGAACCACGATGTCGCCGAACGGGACGAGGTCGACCGCACCCCACGGGTTCCACCAGCGCCCGCGCCAGTCCGCGATCGCCGGGTCGGTCGGACCGGCCTCGGAGAAGCGTTGCAGGATGTGGACGAGGCTTTCCGCCCAGGCACTCGCCGGGCCGTCAACGGCGTTGATGACGACCGAGACGCCGATCGCGAGCTCGGGCACGATGCAGGTCCGGCTCTGATATCCGCCGCACGACCCCGTGTGTCCGAACCAGTCGCGGCCATCGACCGAGCCGCTGACGGTGCCGAGGCCGTAATACTGCTCCGTCTCGGACGGCATGACCTTCCAGTGCCGACGCGTCATCTCCCGCCGACTGCCCGGGTCGAGCACGCTGTCCCGCGCTCCCGGCGCGAGCATCCCGAAGAAGCGGACCAGATCGCCGGGTGTGGCCACGAAGCCGGTCGCGGCGGCCAGCGCGTTCGTCCGGTTGCGCCCTTCGACGACGAAGCGGCCGACGGGCAGCTTGCCGGAATGGCCGTTCGCGAACGGGTGCGGGTCGAGGTCCGGGACATCCGGTGCAGTTTCGTGAAGGCCGGCAGGATGGACGACCGCGCGCGAGATCCACTCGCCGAAGCTCTCCTTCGTCACGGCCTCGATCACGAGCCCGAGCAGACCGTACCCGAGGTTCGAGTATTTGTGCTGCTCCCCGGGGCGGAGCACGAGCGGATTGGAAAGTTCTCGTCGGAGCGTCGCCTCGTCCGGCCAGTCGCCCTCGCCGTTCCAGCAGGACTGGTCGGTGCCGTTCGCGCTCAGGCCGGCGGAATGCGACATCAGCTGGCCGATCGTCGCCTGGGCGAGAGCCTCCGACAGCGACGGGACGTGGCGGCCGACCGGATCATCCAGTCTCAGGAGGCCCCGCTCGCGCAGCAGCATGATCGCGGCCGCCGTGAACGTCTTCGAGTGCGACGCGACACGAAACCGGTGACGCGGTGTCAGCCGCTCTCCGGTCTCGAGATTGGCGACGCCGAAGGCACGCTCGAAGACGAGCGCGCCGTTCCGCGCGATCGCCACCGCGCAACCCGGCTGCCCGGTCGCGCGCATCTGGAAGTCCAGCCAGTCACCGGCGAAGCGGAGAGCGTCGGCAAGCCAGCCGGCTTCCTCCGTCAATGACCGATCATCCAGGGTCGCGTGCCGTCGGTCTTCGGAACGCTGTCGGCCACGCGCCGGCCCGCGGGCCGGCAGCACGAGCAGCCGGACGGGTGCCCGCCGCCGGACACCCGCGCCGGCGCGCTGCGGCTCCTCTCGTTCCCCTCGATCGCCGTCCGTCTGCCGCGATCCATCGCGGCGAACGAAGGCAGAGCGAGCGCGCGCGCACCGATCTTGCCGCAACCCGGGCAGGGATGGGGCAGCGCGAAATCGGCCATCCGGCGCTCGGCGCTGAACGGACCGCATTCGTCGCAAGCGTAGTCGTAGTGGGGCATGGCGCTAGCGATCCGGTGACACCGGCATCGCGATCGATCCGTCGAACATCCTCGTCGGACCGGCCGCATTCGGGTTGATGTCGAACTCGAAGATCCTCGTCGGAATCCAGAGCGTCGCGCAAGCGTTCGGGATGTCGACCACGCCGCTGACATGGCCCTGCACCGGTGCGGTGCCGAGGATCGAATAGGCCTGCTGGCCGGAATAGCCGAAGTTCTTCAGGTACTCGATCGCGTTCAGGCAGGCCTGCCGGTAGGCGACGGTGACGTCGAGATAATGCTGCCTGCCGTGCTCGTCGACCGAGTAGCCTTCGAACACGAGATGGTCGTCGTAGCGCGGCACGATCGGGCTCGGTTTGAAGATCGGGTTCCTGACGCCCCACTTCGCCATCCCGTCCTTGATCACCTCGACGACGCGGAGATGGATCCAGCCCGCCATCTCGATCGCACCGCAGAAGGTGATTTCGCCGTCGCCCTGGCTGAAGTGCAGATCGCCCATCGAGAGCCCGGCCTCGGGGACATAGACCGGGAAGAAGATCCGCGAGCCACGCGAGAGGTCCTTGATGTCGCAGTTCCCGCCGTGCTCGCGGGGCGGCACGGTGCGCGCGGCATCCAGCGCGGCCGCGGCGAGCGCCTCGCCCTTGAGGCGCCCGAGATGCGCGTTGGTCGGGTTCGGCGGGCTCGCGAGCGGCGGGACGCGGTCGGGGTCGGTCGCGATCAGCCCGCGCTCGCGACCGTTCCAGGTCTCGAGCAACGGTTTGGACGGGAGACAGCCGATCAGCCCCGGATGGATCAGCCCGGGAAAGCGCACGCCGGGCACGTGGCGCGAGGTCGCGAACAGTCCCTTCAAGTCCCAGATCGACTTCGAGGCCTGGGGGTAGTGCTCGGTCAGGAACCCGCCGCCGTTCAGCTTCGAGAAGAGTCCGTTGAAGCCCCATTCGTCGCCGGCGAGCGTGCCGATGTCGAGGATGTCGATCACCAGCAGGTCGCCCGGCTCGGCACCGGCGATGCCGACCGGGCCGCTCAGGTAATGGACGAGAGAGAGGTCGAGATCGCGCACGTCATCGGCGCTGTCGTTGTTGCCGATCGAGCCGCCGGTCCAGTCGTGGCACTCGAGGATGAAATCCTCGCCGGGCTCGACGGTCGCGATCATCGGGACGTCCGGATGCCAGCGGTTGTGGACGTTCTCGTTCTCGGAAGCCGGTCGCGTGAGGTCGACCTTCACCAGGGTCCTGGTCATCGGTGCCGTCCTTGCATGGAGCGCATCGATGATCGGAACCGAAGCCCGGCCGCGCGCCCATAAGTCATTTGCCGTAGGCGGTCCTCCCCGGGTGCGCCCGCGCCTGATCCCGGCTCGCCGCGCCTACAAGAGCTGGGTCGCCGACGACACCATCGAGGACTACGCGCTCCGCTTCACTCCGCCCTCGGCGCGCCGCTTCGGCCTCTTCGGGCTCGCCGATACCGCGTTCGGCGCCACGTCGTTCATGGCGCTGGAAGTGATCGGCGCGCTGCTGACGCTCGCCGACGGGACACGCGTCGCGATCGCCGCCATCGTCGCCGTCGCCTGCCTGCTGTTTGGGCTCGGCCTGCCGATCACGCTGGCGGCGGCGCGGCGAGGGATCGACATCGACCTCCTTACCCGCGGCGCCGGCTTCGGTTATCTCGGCTCCACCGCGACCTCGCTGATCTACGCGACCTTCACCTTCCTGTTCTTCGCGTTCGAGGCCTCCATCCTCGCCGAAAGCCTGCGTCAGACCCTGGGCTGGCCACTCGTCGCTGGCGAGGTCGCGGGCGCCGCGGTCGTGGTGCCGCTGGTCATGCGGGGCGTCACCTTCATCAGCCGCTTCCAGCGTCTCACGCAGCCGGTCTGGCTCCTGCTCACGGTACTTCCCGTCGCGGCGTTCCTCCACGACGGCGGCGGTCGTGTCCACGCGTGGCTTGCCCATCCCGGTCTCGCGCCGCACGTCCCCTTCGTTCTCGCCTTCGGTTCGGCGGCGTCGATCGTGGTGTCGCTTGCCCCGCAGATCGGCGAGCAGGTCGACTATCTCCGCTTTCTTCCGGAACGCACCCGGAACAATCAGCTCGGCTGGTGGGGCGCGCTGCTCGTCGGCGGTCCCGGCTGGGTGGTGCCCGGCGTGCTGAAGATGCTGATCGGCTCGGCGCTCGCGACGCTGGCGCTCGGCGACGGTGCGGCCGGCCCCGCGCAGCCCGCGACGATGTACGGCCACGCTTTCGCGCTGCTCGCGCCCGGGCACGGGCGTCTCGCTTCCTCGCTGGCCCTCGTGCTGATCGTCGTCGCCCAGCTCAAGATCAACGTGACGAACGCCTATTCGGGTTCGATCGCCTGGTCGAACTTCTTCTCGCGGCTGACGCGGAACTATCCGGGTCGCGCGGTCTGGGTCCTGTTCAATGTCGGCGTGGCCCTCCTGCTGATGCTGCTCGGCGTCTACCCGGCCATCGAAACGGTTCTGGTCTGCTTCTCGGTGGTCGCCTGCGCATGGCTTGGCGCGCTGTTCGCCGATCTGGCGATCGCCCGTCCGCTCGGCCTCGCGCCACGCACGCTCGACCACAAGCGCGCCCACCTGCACGACATCAATCCCGTCGGTGTCGGCGCGATGCTGGCCGCGACCGCGAGCGGCCTCGCCTCGTTGGCCGGGATGTTCGGCCCGCTCCCGCAGGCCTATGCGCCCTTCGTCGCACTCGCCACCAGTCTGGCGAGCGTTCCGGCCTTGGCGATGGTCACGGGCGGCCGGTTCTACCTCGCGCGGAAGGGCCGGCGCGGATGGCGGGAAGCGGCACCGTCCTGTGTCGTCTGCGGCAACACCTATGCACCGGACGACAGCGCCTACTGTCCGGCCTATCGCGGCGCGATCTGCTCGCTCTGCTGCACGCTCGATCTGCGTTGCCAGGATGCTTGTCGTCCGCACGCCCGGGCGGGTGCCGGGATCGAGCGTCTCCTCGCCCGTTTCGCGACCCGGTCCGGCGATGCGGCGAGGCCGGCGGTCCGCGGGCTCGCGGTGCTCCGTTTCGCGGTCCGCTTCGCGCTGGCGTCCGGGCTTCTCGCCTCGCTGCTCGCCACCATCGCGTTCGCCGCGTCCAGAGCCGGCGATCCCGCGCGCGATCTCCGGCTCGATCACGCGCTGGAGCACGTCTTTCTCGTCCTGGTGATCCTGGCCGGCGTCGTGGTCTGGCTGTTCACGCTGACCGAGGAGAGCCGTCGGGCGGCGATCGAGGAGAACGACCGTCAGACCCTTGCGCTGGAGGAGGAGATCGCGCGACGGGCCCGGACCGACGCCGAGCTGACCCGCGCGCGGCAGGCGGCCGAGAGCGCCAATCATGCGAAGAGCCGTTTCATCGTGGGCGTCGCCCACGAGCTCCGGACCCCGCTCAATGCGGTGCTCGGCTACGCGCAGCTGCTCGAGCTCGACGAGGGGCTCGGCGCGGGGCGCCGCGACCGTGTGCGTGCGATCCGGCTCGGCGGCGAGCACCTCGCCCGGCTGATCGAGGGCCTGCTCGACATCTCGAAGATCGAGGCCGGACGGATCGAGATCGAGCGCCGGCCGGTGGCGCTCGCCGGGTTCCTCGGCGCGATCGCGGACATGTTCCGCCTCCAGGCGGAGAGCCGAGGCATCGGCTTCCGGTTCGAGGCGGCGCCCAATCTCCCGGCCGTGGTCTCGATCGATGAGACGAGGCTCCGACAGGTTCTGATCAATCTCCTGTCGAACGCGCTGAAATTCACGCAGGCGGGGGCGATCGGCCTTCGGGTCACCAAGGCGGGCGAGGTCACCGAATTCGCCGTCCATGATACCGGGCCGGGGATCCGGGAGGCGGATCTCCCGCGCATCTTCGACCCGTTCGAGCGCGCGAGCGCGTCGGCCGCGGTGCCGGGGATCGGTCTCGGCCTGACGATCACCCGGTTGCTGGTCGCCATCATGGGTGGCGAGATCACCGTCGACACCGCGCTCGCACGGGGCAGCGCGTTCCGCGTCCGACTGCTTCTGTCGGAGCCGGCGAACGCGGCGTCTGCCTCGATCGCGGGTCACTTCGCCGGCGCGATCCGGGGCTATCGCGGGGAGCGATGCACCCTGCTCGCCGCGGACGACGACGCGACGCAACGCGCGCTTCTCGCCGACAGCCTTCTTCCGCTCGGCTTCACGCTCCTTGCCGTGCCCGATGGCGAGAGCCTGCTCGGTCTCGCGCGCGAGGCGCGTCAGCAGGGACGCAAGGTCGACGCGGTCCTGCTCGACATCTCGATGCCGGGCCCCGAGCGGGCCGCGCCCGACGGCTGGACGGTCGCCCGCAGCCTTCGTGCCGAGGGGTTCGAGGCGCCGATCATCGTCGTGTCGGCGCATCCCGAGCCGTCGGCCGACGCGCCCCTGCACGACGCCTTTCTCGCCAAGCCGATGAACATCGCAGAGCTTCGCGAGACACTTGGCCGCGTGCTCGACCTCGAATGGATCCGTGACGAGGTGCCGGCGAACGCGGGACCGGCGCCGCCCGAGATCTCGCATGCGCTCGCCGGCTCGCGAGCGCATCTCCGGGCGCTGGCCCGCATCGGCGACGTCCGTGCCCTCCAGGACGAGATCGGGCGCCTTCTCTCGTCGGATCCCGCGAACCGGACCCTTGCCGCGCTGCAGGAGGCCGCACGCCGCTTCCGCCTCGACCAGGTCGATCGCGTGATCGACACCCTGGACGTGGATTGACGGCGGGATCCGGATGCAGACCGGCACCGTCCTCGTCGTCGACGACGATCCGGAGATGATCGGTCTCGCGACCGAGACGCTCGGGGGCGCCGGGCACCGCGTGCTCGCTTCCCTCGATGGGACACGCGCCGTCGCGATCGCCCACGAGGCCTCGCCCGATCT
Organism: uncultured Acetobacteraceae bacterium; assembly: GCA_964249405.1. Classification (GTDB taxonomy): domain Bacteria; phylum Pseudomonadota; class Alphaproteobacteria; order Acetobacterales; family Acetobacteraceae; genus CAXTPV01. The sequence continues at coordinate 7,372 of CAXUBX010000018.1, forward strand.
CGTGCTGCTCGATGCGGTCATGCCCGACCCGGACGGCTTCGAGACGCTCCGTCGCCTTCGCGCCCTCCCGGGTGCGGCGACGCGTCCGGTGATCTTCGTGACCGGATTGAGCGACACCGACCACGTGGTCCGGGCGCTCGGACTCGGCGCCGTCGACTACCTCACCAAGCCGGTCGACCCGCGCGCCATGCTGGCCCGGATCGAGGTGCATCTTGCGGCGGCCAGCGCGGCCAGGAGCACGTGGGCGGCGCTCGAGCTGGCGGGACACGCCCTGTTCGCCGCCGATCCGTCCGGCACGATCCGCTGGACGACCGATGCCGCCGCGCGGCTGCTCGGACATGCCGACGGAAGCGTGCCGGCGCCGGTGCTGCCGCTGCTCGGCGAGGCCGCGGACGATGCCGAGGAGGTGACGCTGGAGACGACGACGGCGAGCGTCCCAGGTCTCCGCTTCGTGCGGGTCGGCCGGCTCGGCCCGTTCGAGATCCTGCTGCGGGTCGATCAGCGCCGGTCGAGTTCCGACGAGCAGATCCTTCGCGAGCGGCTGCGGATCACCGCCCGCGAGGCGGAAGTCCTGGTCTGGCTCGCGCGCGGCAAGACCAACCGGGACATCGCCGACGTGCTCGGCCTGTCGCCGCGCACCGTGAACAAGCATCTGGAGGGCATCTACACCAAGCTCGGCGTCGAGAACCGGTCCGCCGCCGTGGTGCAGTGCCTACGCGCGCTTCATCACGGGCCCGAGGGTCTGCCCTGGTGAAGGTTTCGCCGGTCGGCGATCGACCGCGCGTTCAGCGGGTCGAGCGCCACCCGACCACAGGCGAGATCATCGGCGATACGAACGGCGCGGGCGAGGTCCGCCGCGGCCATGTGCCGGATCGCCGGACGCGGAACGGCGGTGTGCCACGGTTGTCCCATCGCCGCGTCGAGACAGACGCGCATGAAGCAGTGATCGGCGCTGATCGGCCATTCCCGCTCCCGGGCGAGGCCCGGCAGGATCTCCCGCGTGAGCCGGAGCCATCGCGCGATCAGCGCGTCCCGTTCGGATCGCGCGGTCAGCTGATCCGGTCCGGGCCGCGCGTCCGTCCGCTCACGCGACCGTCTTGAGGTAATCCGCGATCTTCTGCGCGGCCTGCGACTTGTCGATCCGTTCGAGGGCGCCGAACTCGGCCGCCAGCCGGTCCATCGCCGCCTCGTAGATCTGCCGCTCCGAGAAGCTCTGGTCCGGCTGGCCGGCATTGCGATGGAGGTCGCGCACGACTTCGGCGATCGAGAGCGGATCACCGGAATTGATCTTCGCCTCGTATTCCTGCGCGCGCCGCGACCACATGGTCCGCTTGATACGAGCCCGCCCTTTCAGGATCGCCATCGCCTCGTCGAACAGCTTTCGCGTGGCGAGCTTCCGGAGCCCTGCGCTCTTCGCCTTCGCGACCGGAACACGGAGCGTCATCCGGTTCTCCTCGAAGGTGATGTGGATCAGCTCGAGCTTGTGTCCGGCGATCTCCTCGATCGCGATCCTCTCCACTTTGCCGACGCCGTGGGTGGGATAGACGACGTGATCACCCTCGGAGAACGGCCCCTCGTCCTCCTTGCGAGCCCGAGACACCCGGACGGGTGTCTCGTCCTCCTCGTCCTGGGGAAGTTCGGCAACATCAGCCTTGGTGGCAGACTTGGTCGACACGGTGATGTCGGTCTCCTCGGGCGACCCGCCGGCGGAAGGAAGGACCGGCCTTCCCCTCCGATTGACGGGACTCGTCATGCCTGAACCCAGCGATCTCTTCATATCAGAATCCCGCGGTCCCAGGCAGCCTGGCCGCGTCTCCGTGATACCTAGGCAGCCCCGGGCGCCTCGGAAAACAGCTCGGCCTTGCCGGGCTTGTCCTTCCAGTCGTCCGCATCAGCCGGTGGCGTCCCTTTCCGGGTGATGTTCGGCCACTGCTCGGAGAACACGCGGTTTCGCTCGGCCCAGTCGGTCGCCTTGTCGTCGCTGTCCGGCACGATCGCCTCGGCGGGGCACTCCGGCTCGCAGACGCCGCAATCGATGCACTCGTCCGGGTTGATCACGAGCATATTGTCGCCGACATAGAAGCAGTCGACCGGACACACTTCGACGCAGTCCATGTATTTGCAGCGAATGCAGTTCTCAGTGACCACGTAGGTCATCGGCACGAGCTCCCCGACCCGGGGCGTCAGTCGCGCCGGGTCTCCCATCAGGGCGCCGATATGGCGAAGCATCGCCCACCTGGCAAGGCATCCCCGCCGGGGCGGGCGCGTCTCCTGTTCAGGTGATCTCCTCATAGAGCAGCCGGGCTTCGGACGCCGGTCCTCGTCGCTCGGACAGTCCGGCGACCCTCACCAAGCGCACGGTTCCGCTCGTCGTCAGAGCCTCGCCGGTGGCGACCGTCAACACGTCCCCGGTCCGCACCCGACAGCCGGGCTTGTCCACGGGCCGCCTGTTGAGCCGGACCGCGCCCGCTTCCACGAGGCGCGCGCAATCGGCGCGCGTCCGGCGGAACCGGGCGCACCAGAGCCAGGTGTCGAGCCGCTGGTAGGGTGCCTCCGCGGTCAGCGTGCCGTCTGCCCGAGACGGGGTCGCAATCGGGCCAGCACCGCGAACGGACTGTCGGGTCGCGCCACCACCGGTGGATCGGCGGGTCGTGCCGTCACCGGTGGGCTGGCGGACGGGCGCGTCTTCTCGCGCGGCGCCGTTCTCGTTCGGGCGGCGCCGTCCTGTTGATCGATCACGACCGGCCGGGCCGCCCGCCGCGTCGTCCGTTCACGATCGAGGCGAGCCATCATGGGTGGGCCGGGTGGCCCGAACGCGCTCTCCGGCATGGCGGCGCTCGACGCGATCCTGATGCCGAGCGCCTGGAGCACGTCCGGCAGCAGTTCCGCCCTGATCCCCAGCCTCGAGGCGAGACCGGGTGGCAGAGCGCTCGGGCGCCGCCTGGTCAGGAAGTCGAGCTCGCCCGCGATGCGTTCCGCCGTGTCGATCCGGATCATCACCGGGCCGGCCGCGACCCAGCCCGTGGCGACGAGAACGTCGCGCGACGCCGTGTCGGTCGGCACGGGAACCGCGATCAGGCCGGGGGCGGGAAGCCTCGGCGTGTCCCGGCCGTCCGCCACGGCCTGCAGCATCGCCCGGAAGGCGGCGGCCTGCGGCTTGATCAGGGGAGGGATGAACAGTGCGAAGCGTCCGGCGCGCACCCCGATGGCCCGCAGCGCGGCGCGCGTCTCCCCGTCGATCTCCCGTCCGGTTGCGCCGGGCACCAGACCGGCCGCCTCGCGCAGCCGGTGCAGCACGCCCCGGAGCGTCGGCAGCTGGTCGGCGCGCGCCGCGGCCGCCTCGAGAGGGCCGAGGTGGCGCTCGATCGACGCCGTCACGACGGCGCTCGCGCGCGCCCGGATCCGCTCGCGGGCGCTGCCGTCGAGGAATTCGCTCGCCACTGCCTCGACGACGGGCTCCAGCACGCTCCGCCCCCGCCGCAGCGTTGCGATCGTCTCGCCCCGCCAAGTGACGGTCTGGGTCGCGCTGTCGATCCGGAACACGGTGTCGTCGGAGGCGACCAGGGCCGAGATGCGACGTGGCGTATCCTCATGCAGCGCCCGCCGGGCGGCGCGCTCGGCGAGTTTGAGGCCCTCGCCGGCGAGGACCGGATCGGGCTTGAACAAGAAGCCGCTCGTCCGACCGACGACCTGGCCTTCCACCACGACGTCGCCGGCGCTGGTGACGGCGGACAGCAGCTTTTCGCTGCTCCCGTCGGCGAGCCGCCGGGTCAGGAGGGCCGCGCGCCGGTCGACGAAGCGCGCGGTCAGGCGCTCGTGCAGCGCGTCGGACAGGAGGTCCTCGACTTCCCTCGCGCGGCTGGCGAACGCGTCCGACCCATCGGTCCACTCCCGGCGGGCGGCGATGAACGACCAGACGCGCACCCCCGACAGCCGGCTCATCAAGGTGTCGATGTCGCCGTCCGCGCGGGCGAGGCCGGCGAGATTGCTCTCGATCCAGTCCGGCGGAAGCCGGCCGGCCTCGGAGACGTGAAGATAGATGCGCGAACAGAGCCTGGCATGGGTGTCGTCCGCGAGCTTCCGGAAGTCGGGGACCTGGCAGGCGTCCCAGAGCAGGCGGGTTTCCTTTCGGCCCTGCGCGCGCCGCCGGATCTCGGGATCGCCGGCCAGGACGGCCAGGGTCTCGAGGTCGGACGCGCCCTCGCCGCGCACCAGACCGGGGACGGGTGGCGGCGCGAGCAGGCTCGCGAGCAGGGCTGCCGGGCTCGACATGTCGAGATCGCTGTTCCGCCAGGCAAGCGAGGCGATCGGCTCGAACCGGTGCTGCTCGACCGCCTGCACGAGCGGGTCCGGCAGGGGCAGGCATTGCCCCGTGGTGCCGAACGTGCCGTCACGCATGCCGCGTCCGGCGCGACCCGCGATCTGCGCGATCTCCGGTGCGTCGAGCCCGCGTGGACGCCGCCCGTCGAACTTCGACAGGCCGGCAAGAGCCACATGGTTGACGTCCATGTTGAGCCCCATCCCGATCGCGTCCGTCGCCACCAGGAAATCCACCTCGCCGTCCTGGTAGAGCGCGACCTGGGCGTTCCTCGTGCGTGGCGACAGCCGCCCCATCACCACCGCGCAACCGCCGCGCCGCCGCCGGACCGCTTCGGCGATCGCGTAGACCTCGCCGGCCGAGAACGCGACGATCGCGGTCCGGGGCGACAATTTCGAGAGCTTCTGATGGCCGGTCCCGACGAGCGAGGACAGCCGGGGGCGGGTTTCGACCGTGACGCCCGGAACGAGGCGGGACAGCAGCGGCCTGATCGTTTCGGCACCCATGACCATCGTCTCGACGAGACCTCTGGCGTGGAGAAGCCGGTCGGTGAAGACGTGGCCGCGATCAGGGTCGGCACAGAGCTGGATTTCGTCGATCGCCACGAACTCGCAGGATCGGTCGAGCGGCATCGCCTCGACCGTGCAGGAGAACCAGCGCGCGCCCGGCGGCACGATCTTTTCCTCGCCGGTGATCAGTGCGACGTTGCGCTCGCCCTTGGCTGCCACCATCCGGTCGTAATTCTCGCGCGCCAGCAGTCGGAGCGGAAATCCGATGATCCCGGATGCATGAGCGAGCAGCCGCTCCATCGCGAGATGAGTCTTTCCCGTGTTGGTCGGGCCGAGCACGGCGCGCACGCGGGGGAGGAACTCGCTGGAGCCATACGGGTCGGCGCGTCTCCCTGACATGGCGGAATGCTCGTGCCTCGACGAGCGGTTTGCAAGGCTGCCGGGCTTCGGTCGTCCAGTTCGGGACCCGTTCCATCCGGGGGAGGCATTGTCCCCCGAGGTGATCGCTGAACCGGCAAGACCGGCCCAGCGCGTCGCGAGGATGGCACGAAGCCGCGGATCCGGACCTTTAACGCGGCGGTGACCAATCCCTGCGATACCGGAATGATCTTGCAACCAGAACGCGTCGCCTTCGATTTCATCGTCAACGGATCAGCGACTCTTGGAAGATTTCGAGACTGTTACGAATTCTGGACGTTTTTTCATGGAACGTAACAAGAACAGACTGGGTTGGTAACGTGATTGCGATGAAGATGGGCCTTATGAGGCGCTTATAAGGGAAAGCGACCGAGCGATTCGAACAAAAGCTTCTCGAGCGACGGCCGCCCTCGCAGTTCTTCGGACACACCGATCCGGGCGATACGGTGCAGTCAAATGGGACGGGACGCGAGGGCAGGGAACACGGGATGCGAGCGACCGTTCGCCCGATGAGGGCCGGGCAGGGCGCACCCAGAACGACCGAAAGGGTTTAAGCCATGGCTTCCTCGACTGCCTCCGATCAGATGGTCGCAACGTTGCGCGACACGGTTGTGGCGCTGGTCCGTCGCGACGGACCCGACCTCTCCGCCCGCCAGCTCGGGGTGTTTCTCACCTGCTACCTGCAGGATGGCGCGCACACCGTTCGCGGGCTGGCAACGGAATTGAACGTCTCGAAGCCGGCGATCACCCGGGCGCTCGACCGCCTCGGCGAGCTTGATCTCGCGCGGCGCAAGGTCGATCCGATGGATCGGCGGAGCGTTCTGGTGCAGCGGACGGTGAAGGGCACCGCCTTCCTCCGCGATCTCCGCCACATCATGGTCGAGGCCTCCGCCCCGCCGCGTCGGACCGAGCGGGAGACCGCTTCGCGTCGCGCCGCCGGCTGATCCGCGGGGTCGCGCGGGAGAGCGCGTTCGGAGGTCATCCGAGCGCGCCTTTCCGCGACGGTTGCGGGTCTGGACCGACCGACCCGGCACGCGCTAAGGGTCCGCGAAGCGCGTCTCGCGCGATGCAGGCCCAGCACCGGCTCACCGGCGGGTGCCCGTGACCGCACGTCCTGCGGTCGGTTGATTGAAAGGAAAGTTCCCGATGCGTTTGGCCGCAATTGCGACTGCCGCGTCCCTGGCCGTCGCCTCGACCGCGCTCGCCGCGAGCGATCCCGGCGTCAAGGGGCCGGTCGTCGGCACCGTCACGATCACCGCCAAGTCGGCGAATGTCGGCGTGGGCTGGAGCTGGGGCGACGGCACCCTCTACTTTCACCATCACGCCCACCGCTTCTCGATCAGCGGGCTCAACGTCGCCGCGGTCGGCTTCTCGACCGTGGTCGGCCATGGTCGCGTCTACAATCTGAAGCATCTTCGCGACTTCGACGGCACCTATTATGAGAGCCATGGCGAGGCGACGCTCGGGACGGGCATCGGAGGAACGCTCCTCGTCAACGGCAACGGCGTGCAGATCCGTGTCAACGACGTGACCAAGGGCGCACAGCTCGCCGGCACGGCTTCCGGGATCGAGTTGAAGCTTCATTAGGATCCTGCTGGACCGGACGGCGGGCACCTGTCCCGCCGTCACCACTTCCCGAGTGCGGCTTTTCGTGCCAGCGACACCGCGCTGAGCATCCAGATCGACCACGCGAGGCCGATCGCGATCGCCGCGGCGCCCATGTCCGCGCACCCTCCCCGCGCTCCGAGCACCGGGACCGCGCAGCCGATCGCGGTCAGGGCCCAATAGATCAGCGTCACCCGCGCCGCGGGAATGCCGGCACGCCGGGCCAGCTGGTAGAGGTGGCCGCGATGGGCCTCGGTCAACCTGTCTCCCGCCAGGGCGCGGCGGAGCAGGGTGAAGGCGACATCGGCGAGGATGGCGAACAATCCCAGGATGGCGAGCGCGGCGCCCCAATCGGCCGGCAGCAGCCGTTCGGATCTCGTCGCCGCGGCCGCCAGCGTGAGGCCGCAGATCTGGCTTCCGACATCGCCCATGAAGATCCGTGCCGTCGGGTAGTTGAACGGAAGAAAGCCGGCGATCCCCGCCGCGAGCGACAGGCTGCTGGCGACGAGAAGCGGGTCTCCCGCGCGCCAGGCCGCGGTGCCGACCGACAGGGCGACGATGAGGCAGCTTCCGGAGGCGAGGCCGTTCAGTCCGTCGATGAAGTTGAGGCCGTTGGTCACGAAGACGAGGAACGCGAGCGTCAGCGGCAGCGACAGGCGGCCGAGATCGACCGGGCCGATCCGGTGCAGCACCCAGCCGCTCGCGACCAGGATGGCGGCGGACAGGATCTGGGCGGCGAGCTTCCACCCGAACCCGAACTGGTGAAGATCGTCGGCCCAGGCGACGGCGCCGATCAGACCGGCCGCGCCGAGAAGGCCGAGGGCCGGTTCCAGGTCCGCTCCCCTGGCGCGCCCGGTCGCGATCGCGGCGAGCAGCCCGAGCCCAAGGGCGGTCGCGATCCCGATCCCGCCGCCCTTCGGCGTCGGACGATCATGCGACGAGCGCGCGCCGGGCACGTCGAGCACCCCGCGTTCCGTCATGAGCCGCACCACGAGCGCCGATACCGGCACGAGCACCAGGAGGAACGCCGCGTCGATCATCGGGGCCTCACTACGACGGTCGCGACCGCCCGTTCCAGCCGGCGAACCGCACCATTTTGGCGCCGCCGTGACGCTGGTCTATGACGCGGCTCATGGCGAAGTCGCGCGCGATGGAGCGCATCCTGGTCAACATGCTGATCGACGGCGGGGTCGCCTCCGTCGCGGCACCCGTCGCGCGCTTCCTCGCCGACCCCGAGGGCGGTCTGCTGCATCCCCTCTGGTTTCTCGCGGGTGGCGCGATCACGCTCCTCGTCGCCGGCCTCCCGTTCGGTCTCCAGCGCCAATACTGGCGTTACTCCAGCATCGCCGACCTGCTCGGCATCGCGGCCGGATCGGTCGCGAGCGCCGCGCTGTTCTCGCTCGGCCTTTGGATCACCGGCTTTCCGATCCCGACGATCACCTTCCCCGCGATCCAGGCGCTCACGCTGTTCGTCATGCTCGGTGCGCCGCGGATCCTCTATCGCGTGTCGCGCTCGCGGCGGGCGTCGTCGCGGCGGGGCGGCGAGGTCGAGCGCGTGCTGCTGGTCGGCGCGGACGAGGAGGCCGAGCTCTTTCTGCGTGCCGCGTCGCGGGGCGACGAGGCGGGATCGGCGGTCTCGGTCGAGGGGCTTCTCGCCTTCGGCAGCCATCAGCCCGGGCGTCGCATCCATGGTCGACGGATCCTCGGCCGCGTCGACCAGGCCGAGGAGATCCTGGCCCGGCTCGCCGCCCTCGGCCGTCCGCCGCAGGCCCTCGTCGTCACCGACCCGGATTTCCGCGGCCCCCAGCTCGGAACACTGATCGAGCGCGCGAACCGTGCCGGCGTGGCGGTCCGCCGGGCCCCCCGCCCGACCGCGCTCTCGGACGCCTCGGCGCTCGAGCTGCGGCCGGTGCCGCTGGAGGATCTTCTCAACCGTCAGCAGATCCCGCTCGACCGCGAAGGCATGCGCCGTCTCGTGGCCGGACGCCGGGTGCTGGTGACCGGGGCGGGCGGCTCGATCGGCTCCGAGCTCTGCCGCCAGGTCGCGAGCCTCGAGCCGTCGCGCCTCGTGCTGCTCGACCAGGGGGAATACGCCCTCTGGCAGATCGATCGCGAACTCGCCGAGGAAGGCACGCCGGGCGTCGCCCGGGAGGCCGTGGTCGCCGACACCCGCGACGCGAGCCGGCTCGCCGACGTGTTCGCCCGGCATCGCCCGGAGCTCGTGTTCCACGCGGCGGCGCTGAAGCACGTCCCGATCGTCGAGGAGAACCCGGGCGAAGGCCTGCTCACCAACGCGGTCGGCACGCGGAACGTGGCCGACGCCGCGCGCGTGCACGGTGCGAGCGTGATGGTGCTCATCTCGACCGACAAGGCGGTCAATCCGTCGAGCCTGATGGGCGCCTCGAAGCGTCTCGCCGAGATGTATTGCCAGGGCCTGCATGCCGAAGCGACGCACGGCGCCGGCGGCACGCGCTTCATCACGGTCCGGTTCGGCAACGTGCTCGGCTCGACGGGGTCCGTCGTCCCCGCCTTCCGCCGCCAGCTGGAGCGCGGCGGCCCGCTCACCGTCACCCACCCCGACGTCGAGCGCTATTTCATGACGGTGAGCGAGGCGGTCGGCCTCGTGCTGCAGGCCAGCGTCGTCGGGGAGAGCATCGAGACCGAGGAAGCGAGGCTGCTCGCCGAGGGCGGCATCTTCGTGCTCGACATGGGATCGCCGCTGCGCATCGATGATCTCGCCCGGCAGATGATCCGTCTGGCCGGCCTCAAGCCGGACGAGGATGTCAGGATCGAGTACACCGGGCTCCGTCCCGGCGAGAAGCTCTTCGAGGAACTGTTCCACGGCACCGAGAAGCCAGAGCCGACCGATCACCCGGGCCTGCTGATGGCCCATCCGAGAAAGCTCGACGCCGCGATCGTCCGGCGTACCCTGCTGGAGGTGGAGGCCGCCTGCCGCGCCGGCGACGCCGGGGCGGCGATCGCGACCGTGCGACGCCTGGTTCCCGAATACGTCACTCCGGAGCACGAGCATCCGCCCGGCAGGCGGGTGCCGAAGCGAGAGGCCGCACGATGATCCTGAATGGCGAGGCCGCACGATGACCTCCGACCCGCAGAATCCGATCGCCTTCCTCGACCTGGCGGCGCAGCAGCGGCGGATCGCGGTTCCGCTCCGCGACCGCATCGACCGCGTGCTCGCGCACTGCCGGTTCGTGATGGGCCCCGAGATCGAGGAGCTGGAGGCGAGGCTCGCCGCGTTCGCCGGCGCGTCGCATTGCGTCGGCGTGTCGTCCGGCACCGACGCGCTGCAGATCGCGATGATGGCCGAGGGCGTCGGCGCGGGCGACGCGGTGTTCCTGCCGGCCTTTACCTACACCGCCACCGCCGAGGTGCCGCTCCTGCTCGGCGCGACACCGGTCTTCATCGACATCGACGGGGCGACGTTCCAGATCGATCCCGACCATCTCGCCGACCGCGTCCGCGAGGTCCGGAACGCGGGCCTGCTCCGGCCGCGCGCGGTGATCGGCGTCGACCTGTTCGGCCAGCCGGCGCCGTGGATCGAGCTCCGCACCGTCGCCGCGGCACACGGCCTGTTCCTGCTCGACGATTGCGCCCAGTCGTTCGGCGCTTCCTTCCACGGTCGCCGGCTCGGCCGCGAGGCGGACGCGACCGCGACAAGCTTCTTTCCGTCGAAGCCGCTCGGCGGCTACGGCGACGGCGGCGCGCTGTTCACCGAGGACGCCGAGCGTGCCGCGCTCTACCGAAGCCTCAGGACCCATGGCGAGGGCGGGACGCGCTACGAGGTCCTGCGGACGGGCATCAACGGGCGTCTCGACACGCTCCAGGCGGCGATCCTGCTCGCCAAGCTCGACGTGTTCGAGTGGGAACTCGAACGTCGCGCCGCCATCGCCGCGCGCTACGACGAGGGACTGGGGGACACGGTCGCGATCCCGTCCCGGGTTCCGCACGGGGACGGTGCCTGGGGGATCTACGCGATCCTGCTCCCGGACGGCACGGCGCGCGAGGCGGTGCGCGACCGGCTCGCCGCCGCCGGCGTGCCGACCGCCGTCTACTACCCGCGTCCGTTGCACGTGCAGCCTGCCTACGCCGCGTATCACGACGACGTCGCGCTTCCGGTCTCGGTCGAGGTCGCGACGCGGATCCTGGCGCTCCCGATCCACCCGGACCTCACGAGCAACGAGGTGGACCGCGTGATCGAGGCGGTGCGGGGCGCGGTCAGGTATACCGGTTGACGAGGTTCTCGAACCGCTCCTGAGCACCGGACCGCGGCTCCGGCTCGATCCCTTCCTCGGTCACCGCGGCGGCGACCGCGTCCAGCCCGGTGCCGCCCTCGAGCCAGGACCGCGCCCGCTCCCCGTCCCAGCCCGCGTAGCGCGCGCGAACCGCTCCGTCGAGCTCGCCATCCTCGATGATCGCGTGGGCGGCGAGAAAGGCGCGGGCGCAGGTGTCCATGCCGCCGACATGGGCGTGGACGAGGTCGACCGGGTCGATCGATTGCCGCCGGATCCGGGCGTCGAAGTTCAGGCCGCCGGTGCCGATCCCGCCGTTCCGGATCACTTCCAGCATCGCCAGCGTGAGTTCGGGCACGTTGTTCGGGAACTGGTCGGTGTCCCACCCGAGCAGCGGGTCACCGCGGTTCATGTCGAGCGAGCCGAGGATCCCGTAGGCACGGGCGACGGCGAGTTCGTGCTCGAAGCTGTGTCCGGCGAGGGTCGCGTGGTTCGCCTCGAGGTTGAGCTTCACCTCGCGCTCGAGCCCGTAGCGCGCGAGGAACGCGTAGACCGTCGCCGCATCGAAATCGTACTGATGCTTCGTCGGCTCCTTCGGCTTCGGCTCGATCAGGATCGTTCCCGGGAACCCGATCCGGTGCTTGTACTCGACGACCATCGACAGGAACCGGCCCATCTGGTCGAGCTCGTGCTTGAGGTCGGTGTTGAGCAGCGTCTCGTATCCCTCGCGACCGCCCCAGAGCACGTAGTTGGCGCCGCCCAGCCGGTGCGTGACGTCGAGGCATTCCTTCACCGTCGCCGCCGCGTAGGCGAACACGTCCGGATCGGGATTGGTCGCCGCGCCCGCCATGTAGCGTGGGTGGGAGAACAGGTTGGCGGTTCCCCACAGCAGCCGCACACCGGTTTGCTCCTGCTTGCCGGCCAGCACGTCGGCGATGGCGTGCAGGTTGCGGATGCTCTCGGCGAAGCTCGCACCCTCGGGTGCCACGTCGCGATCGTGGAAGGCGTAGAACGGGGTTCCGAGGATGGCGAACAGCGCGAACGCCTCGTCCGCCTTCAGGCGGGCCGCGTCCATGCCGCCGCCGCTCCAGGGACGTTCGATGGTCGGCGCGCCGAACGGATCGAGACCGGCGTAGACGAAGGAGTGCCAGTAGCAGGTGGTGAACCGCAGATGCTCGGCCAGCGTCCTGTCGCCGACGACGCGATCCGGATCGTAGAAGCGGAAGGCGAGGGGATTGCGGCTTTCCGGCCCCTCGAAACGGATCGGGGCCAGGTCCTGGAACACGGATGTCATGGGCGGGCGAGCTCCTGGAGGGCGGGATGGAGGGCGCGAAACCGCGCGTAGCGTTCGTCGTAGGCGCGGGCGAGGACGGGCTCGGGATCGATCGTTTCCGCGACCGGGGGCGCCTTGCAGACCGCGCGCGGATCGGCGTCGAGCGCCGCCGAGACCGCGAGCCGCGCGGCACCGATGGCGGCACCGAGCGAGGCGCCTGCCGGGAGCATCAGCGGGATGTCGAGGATGCTCGCCATAATCCGGAGCCAGAGACGTGAATTGGCCCCGCCGCCGACCGCCCAGGCCCGCTCGATGGGGGTGCCCGCATCGGCGAGCACGCGCTTGCAGTCCCGGAACGCGAAGGCGACACCTTCGAGCACCGCCTGGGTCATCACGAGGCGGTCCGCCTCCTGGCCCAGGCCGGCGAAGCCGGCCCGGAGGGACCCGTCGTTGTGCGGGGTCCGCTCGCCGCTGAGATAGGGCAGGAACAAGGCGGGCGAGGGGCGTTCGACGCGCTCGCCGAGCGCGGCGGTGAGGGTCCGTGCGTCCGAGCCGAGCAGACGCGAGAGCCATTGCAGGCTGTCGGTCGCCGACAGGATGACCCCCATCTGGTGCCAGCTCTCCGGGAGCGCGTGGCAGAAGGTGTGGACGCCGCCGGCGACGTTCGGGCGGTAACCGTCGGAGGCGGCGAACAGCACGCCCGACGTGCCGAGCGAGCAGAACGCGTCGCCGGGGCTCACCGCGCCGATGCCGCAGGCCGCCGCCGCGTTGTCGCCGGCGCCGCCTGCGATCACGACATGATCGGGCGCGCCGATCCGGCCCGCGAGATCGCCGGCGAGCGTCGCCGAGACCGCGCTCCCCTCGACGAGGGCGGGCATCGTGTCGCGCGAGAGGCCGGTCGCGTCCAGCACGGCCTCCGACCAGTCCCGCCGGCCGACGTCGAGCCAGCTGGTGCCGGCGCTGTCGGACATGTCCGACACGAAGGCGCCGGAGAGCCGGAACCGGACGTAATCCTTGGGCAGCAGCACGTGCCGGATGCGGGCGAAGATCTCGGGTTCGTGCGCCCGGACCCAGAGCAGCTTCGGCGCCGTGAAGCCCGGCATCACCGCATTGCCGGTGATCGCCCCGATATCGGGCACGGCCCGTTCGAGGACGGCGCACTCCGCCCCGCTCCGGACATCATTCCAGAGGATCGCCGGCCGCAGCACGTCGGCATCCTCGCCGAGCAGCGTCGCGCCGTGCATCTGCCCCGAGAGCCCGATCCCGAGCAGTCTTGCCATTGCCTCCGGATGCCGCGCGGCGAGGGCGTCGAGGGTCGCCATCGTCGCGGTCCACCAGGCCTCGGGATCCTGCTCGGACCAGCCGGGATGCGGGCGCGAAACGTCGAGTGCTTCCGAGTGCTCGCCGATCACGTGTTCGCGTCCGCCACCCGCGTCGAAGGCGACGAGCACCGTCTTGACCGACGAGGTCCCGATGTCGATCCCGGCGAACACCGGCAGGCCGGACGTGGGGACGGAACGGGTCATCGATGCCATGGCGAGGCGGCTCCATCTGGGTCGGTCGGCGTCGGCCGGAGGCGCTTTCACGAGAGGAACCGCTCCGCCCGTCCGCCGATCCAGGATCGCGGCAACTTTTCGACGCCGGAGAGAACCAGCTCGCCGTTCTTCGTCTGGCGCCACGCGCGAGCCTACCCAGCCAGCCGCGAAGCACGCAAATCGGACCCCGGCGGCCGGCCGGGCCGGAACAGGTCCGGCGCGCGCGGCGTTCGCCCGCCAGGGAGAATGACGACATGGCAGACGATCCGAACGCCTCCGGCTCGATCCCCGGAGGACGACCCGACCCGAAACATGTTCCGGACGGCGACCGCGACCTGCATCACGAGGGCGTGCCGGAGGACAACGAGGAGAGCAAGAGCAAGGGCGGCCCGCCGACCGACGATCGGCTGGGCTCCGAGACGGCGCATGCCGAAACGGCGCGCAAGGACCAGCCGTGACGGCGAGGAGCGTCGCCCTTCCGGACGGGACGCTCGTGCCCGCCCTCGGCCAGGGGACCTGGCGGATGGGCGACGACGAACACCGCCATGCCGACGAGGTCGCCACGCTGCGGGAGGGAATCGAACGCGGCCTCACCCTGATCGACACCGCCGAGATGTATGGCGACGGACGTTCCGAACGTCTCGTCGGCGAGGCGATCGCCGGCAAACGTGACGACGTCTTCCTGGTGACCAAGATCGTGCCGTCGCACGCCGGCCGGCCCGAAACCATCCGGCGTTCGTGTCGGGACAGCCTCAAGCGGCTCGGGACCGACCGGATCGATCTCTATCTGCTGCATTGGCGCGGCGGGGAGGCGCTCGACGTCGTGGTCGAGACGTTCGAGGCCCTGCGCGGAGCCGGTGACATCATCCGATGGGGCGTGTCCAACTTCGATCGCGACGACCTGGACGAGCTCCTCACGTTGCCCGGCGCCCCCGCGATCGCGACCGATCAGGTCCTCTACAATCCGGCGGCCCGCGGCATCGAGTTCGACCTTCTCCCGCATTGCCGCGAACGCCGGATCCCGGTGATGGCCTATTCGCCGATCGGGCAGGGCGGCAGCCTGCTCCGCAACAGGGCGATCGTCGCGATCGCGGAGCGGCACGGTGCGACGCCGGCCGCGGTGGCGCTCGCCTGGGCGCTGCGGCGCGACGACGTGATCGCGATTCCGAAAACCGGCTCGGTCGCTCGTCTTCGCGACAACGCGCGCGCCCTCGACCTTACGCTCGACGACGACGATCTCGGCCGCATCGACCAGGCTTTCCCGCCGCCCCGCTCGAAGCACGCTCTCGAAATGCTGTAGCGTTCCGACGGGTCGAACGGTCCCCGCGATTCGCGGCGCCCGCGAGGAACATCGGCGTGTCGCTCCTGGTCCTGATCGGGTTCGCGTTTCTGTGCCTCGGCCTCGCCGGCGTTGCCGCCGTGGCAAACCCATCCGCCGGGCGGAGGACGACGGAGCTCGCGAGAACGGCGGCCTTCTCGGGCGTGGCGCTCGCGATGCTCGGTATCGTTCTCGTGCTGGTCCGTGGCGGCACCCCCTCCTCGCTCCCGATCCCGCTCGGGACGCCGGCGGGCTCGACCGACCTGTCGCTCGATGCCGTCGGGCTCGCGTTCGGGCTGCCGATGATGCTGGCACTCGCGGCCCTGGTCGCGGTCGTGCCGGCGTCGCTGCTCTGGCGCGTGGTGTCGCTCGCCGCGGCATCCCTGCTGCTGGTGGTGGCCGGCGACGAAGTTCTCCTCCTGCTCGCGGTCACCGTCGCCGCACTCGCCGCCTGGGGGGCCGCGGTGGAGAGCGCGCTCGCAGCCCTGCTGGCGATCGGAGCTGCAGCGCCGCTGCTGCCCGGTGGCGGTCTCGGGGGCGATGCGTTCTCGGTGCTGCGCGGGGTCGCCGCGGCGCACGGCAGCGGAATGCTTGGCGGCGGCGCTTCGCTCGGTCTGTCCGCGTTGTTTCTCGGCCGTGCGCCGCACCGGCTTCCCGGCGCCGACGCGGCGTTGGCCTCGGTCGGGGCGCTGCTTCTTGCCCGCTTCGGTTTCGATCTCGGCGGAGCGTCGTACGCCGCGCCGCTCGGCTCGGCGGCCGCGATCGTCGGCCTGGCCCTCGGGCTCGTGCACGCGCGGCGCGCGGTCCTCGCGCCGTCCATTCCGGACACCGTCGACGGGCTCGCGTCGAGCGGCAAGGGGCTGGCCCTCGCCGCGCTCGGGATCGCGCTCCTCGCCCGTTCCTCCGACCTTCCCGAGACGAATGCCGCCGCGATCGGGTCGTCGCTGCTGTTCCTCGTCATGCTGGCGATCGCGGTCCCGCTCGCGCACGGAACCGCGGCACGGATCGGAGCCGAGGCGGGAAGCCTCCGTCTCGACGCGCTCGGCGGCCTCGTCACGGGTGCGCCCCGGCTCTCCCTCCTGCTCGCGCTGTCGCTTGCGGCCCTTGCCGGCCTGCCGCCGTTCGCGGGGTTTGCGCCGGTCTGGCTGCTGGCCGAGATCCTCCTCGCGCCGGCGCGGTTCGGCGGCAGCACGCTTCCGGTCGCGGCGGTGATCGGTCTCGGCGTCTGCGGGCTCATCCTCGGCCTTCTGCTCGCCGCGTCCTTCCGTGCCGGCGCGATCGTCATCCTCGGGCGGCCCCGCACGCCGCGCGCGGCGGCGGCCATCGATCCGAGCCCGGCCCGGCTCCAAGTGCTTGCCGCCGAGGCGGCCCTGCTCGGGGTCGTCGCGCTGTTGCCGGGTCCGCTCCTCCGACTCCTCTCGCCCGGTCTCGCAACCCTTGCCGGGACGGGCATCGCCCCCGGAAGCGCCGGCTTCCTCTGGATCGCCGGTCCCGGCGGTGGCGCGATCCTGTCGCCGCTCCTCCTGCTGGCGGTGGTCGCTGCGGTCCTGTTGCTCGCGAACGGGCTCGGGCGGATGGCGTGGACGAAGACCGCGGCGGCCGACGGACATCCGGTCCCGGACGCTCCGGTCTGGGATGGGGGCGCCGAGCCTCCGCCGGACTGGCTCCCGTTCGGCGAGCCGCGGGCGCAGCCGTGCGGTCCGTTCGTCTCCCGTCAGGTGCTCGCGAGCCTCGGGATCGAGATGCGGGAGGGCTCGCTTCCCGGCGAGGGATCGCGCCCCGCGCGCGCGGCCACCCCGCTGCGCCGCCTGCACGTTCTGGTCCGTGTCGCGCGGCGGCGCCTCTCCCGGGCATGGCGCCCGCTCGCGCCCGGGGCTCCCGGGGCTGCTCAGGGTCTTGTCGCCTGGGGGATCCCCGCGCTGGCTCTGGCGGGCCTCGCGGCCCTGCTCGGCAGCGCGCTCGCCGGTGGCCTCGGGGGCTTGCGGCCTTGACGATGGCAACGGTGGCGACGGCGACCCTCTCGGTCGCCTGCCTGGTTCTCCATCTGGCCCTTCTCGGCCTGGCACCGCTCGCTTCCGGGATCGAGGCCGCGGGCCGGGCCCTAGGCTCGGGGCGGCTGCCGACATCGCCGCTGCGCCCCTACCTCGATCTCGAGACGGAGTGGCGGCGCGGCGTCGTCGCGAGCACGTCCCGCCTTCGATCCGCCTCGGCCGCGGCCGCCCTCGGCTCCACCTTCTGCGCGGCGCTGCTCGTGCCGGGCGTCGCGACCGGCCTGCCGTTCGCGCCGATGGACGATCTCGTCCTCGTCGGGTTCCTCCTGATCGTTGCCCGCCTCGCCCGCCTCGTGGCCTCGTCCGACGGACCGGCCGCGGACTACACGGTCGATCTCGGCCGCACGCTGCCGGTCCTTGTCCTGATGATCCCGGCGTTCCTGTTCGCGGCCCTGCTCGCCTCGCTGCTCGGCGGATCGACCCGGCTCGACGCGGCGATCCTCGCCGCACCCGACGCCTCCGGGGCGTCGCGCGCCCTGCTCGCCATCTCGTTCGCCCTGATCGCGCTGGCCGACCGCGACGCCCGGGATCACTCATCCGGCGGCGAACGGGGGCGGGTTGCCGCCTCGCTCGCGATCGAGCGGTCGCTCCGCTTCCTCGTTCTCCTCACCCTGGTCGCCGACTTCCTGCCGCCGGCGATCGCCGCGGGACAGGGCGGGCTCGTCCCGCTCGTGCTGGCGCCTCCGGTATTCCTCGCCAAGCTCGGGCTGCTCGCCTTCGCGTCGGGTGCGTCGCTGACCGTCCGCGCCAGACTCGGTGCGTCGACCCTGCTCGGGACCGCGTCCCTGCTCGGCGCGCTCGGCGCCGTCCTGCTCGCCGTCGGCCAGACCCTGGAATGACGCTTCCTGGACTCCCGAGCGGAATGGTGCCGGGTCCGGTGCGAGCCCTGCTTCTCCCGGTGCTCCTCGTGCTCGGGTTCGCGCTGCTTCGAGAGACGAGGACTGGGCCGATCGTCCGGCTGCTCCGGGCACAGATGGCCCTGACGGCCGCGGCCCTCCTTCCGCCCCTGCTCGCGTCCGCAAGCGGGCCGAAGCGGGTTGCGCTGCTCGCCGCGGTGCTCGCGACCATCGCCGAGGCCGCCATCCTGCCACGGCTGCTCCTGGACGAGACGGCGCCCGACCAGCCGGAACGTGCCCGGGCCCGAACGCTTCTCATGGCCGCGGCCGGTCTGCTCCTGACCGGCTGGGCCTTCGCGTCGGTCCATGACGCGACGGCCGCATTGCCCTCGGCCGCTCTCCGGCGCGATGTCGCGGTCGCCCTCTCGATCGTCCTCCTGTCGACGCTCGGCCTGCTCCGCACCGCGGAGGCGCCGCTTCTCCTCTGCCGGGCCGCCTCGCTCGGCAACGCGGTCCTGCTGCTCGCCTCCGCCGTGCCCCGCGCTTCTCCCTCGTCGATCGTCGCCGGTGTGGTCCTGGTCGCGGTGACGCTGCTGGCGTCGAGCCTGCTGCCACGGCTCGCGGTCGTGGCACCGCCCGCCTCCGGGAGGCCGGCTCCTTGAGCGAGGTCCTGCTCATCGCCTCGCGACCGGTGGCCGCTCCCGCCGCCAGTCTCGGCATGGCACTCCTGCTGCTCGCCGTTCCGTCCGCCCGACGCGCCTTTCCGATCGATCTTGCCGCCGCCGCCGCTCTCGCGGTGCTCGTTCTCGCTCTCCTCGGACGGGGGTCATCGGCGGCTCTCCGCACCGACGACGCGAGCTATGGCTTCGCATGCGCGATCGCGCTGGTCGGCTTCGCCGCGACGTCTGGGCTCGAGCGGGGGGCGTCGACCAGGGAGCTGACCGGAGCGCGTCTCCGGCTGCTGCGGTTCTGCCCGCCCGCGATCACCGGCCTCGCGATGCTCGCGGTCCGGTTCGCCGACCCTTCGCTCGCGATCGGCGCCCTGTTCGGAAGCGCCACGGTCGCCTGCTGCGTCGCCGCGCTCGCACGCGGGCCCGAGGCGGCCGCTTCGGCGTTTCGACTGCTGATCCAGGTGGTGCTCGCCGCGTCCTTCTGCCTGGTCGCGCAGCTGCTCCTGCTGACGGTCGGTGGCACCGGCGGCGCGCTCCTTCTGCTCGCGATCGGACTTCTCGCCTTCACCACGGCGGCGCCGTTCGGCGCAGCCCTCGGCGGGGCGGCATCGCGCGTTCCCACGGGTCTGGCGCCGCTCCTGCTCCTCGCCACACCCATCGCCGCCTCGTCGCTGCTGTTCCGGACCGTCGCTCGCCTCCACGCGCTTCCCGGGCTTGGCACGGCGGGCGTCGTTCTCCTGTTCGCCTCGGCGATCGTCGGTCTGCTCGATGCCGGCCGGTCGAGGCCGGAGCGAGCCGATGCGCAACGTCCGGCTTCCTTCTTCCTGTCCCTGGCCCTCGCCTCGGTCGCGCTCGGCGGCCGAACCGGATTTCTCGCAGCCCTTCTCGCCCTCGCGACGGCGGCGGTCGTCGTTCCCGCCCATGCGCGGGCCGGCAACCGGGTTTCGGTCCGGATCGCCGCCGCGTCGCTGCCGCCCTTCGGTGGCGCGGTCCCGCTCGCGCTCTCGCTCGATCGGGCGGCGGCGGTCTCGCCCGTGCTCGCGGTGCTGCTCGGCGCCGCGGCCCTGTCGGCGATGCGCGCCATGCTTCGCCGGATCCCACCGGATGCGCCGCCCCTGTCCGGCCAGCCATCGACGCTCACGGTCGCGGCCCTGATCCTGCTCCTGGTCATCGGCTTCGCGCTGCCGGCCGGCGTATCCGACGCGATCGTCGCCTCGGCCGATGCGCTGGCCCAGCCCCGATGACAGTTGCGCCGACACTGCCGTTCGCGATCGATCGGCTCCGGAACGGCCCCCGGGTCGGGCTGCGTCATGTGCTGGACGGGCCGGCCTGGGACAAGCTCGCCGCCGATCCGCCACATCCCGGTTCGGCGCCCCTGCTCGGGCTCTGGGCGGATGGCGATTTCGTGAACGCGCTGTTCCACGAGGGTCGGCACCGGCCTGTGGTGACGGCGGTCGCCGCCGAAGGACTCCGCTACCGCGGCCTCTCGCTCCGCCTCCCGGCGGCGATCCCCTACGAGCGTCGCATCCGCGACCTCCACGGACTGGAGGCGATGTTCGCCGCCGATCTCCGGCCGCTGCTCGATCACGGCGCCTGGGCCTCGGATGCGCCTCTGGCGCGCCATCCCGGCCCGGCGTCGCGCTCGGCCGTCCCCGTCGAATGGCTCGACCGCGACGGGGCCGACGACGGCCTCGTCCATGTCGAGCAGGGTCCGATCGGCGGTCCGCTTCCGGGGATGCGGCTTCGCGCGACGCTCGCCGGATCGACGGTCCGCCGGGCCGAGATCCACCATGGCTTTCTCCATCGTGGCCTCGTCGCGGCCTGCGCCGGGCGGACCGTCGCGGAAGCATGTCGGATCGCAGGCCGCGTCGATGCGATGTCCGGCGTCGCGCACGCGCTCGCCTTCTCGCGCGCCGTGGAGCAGGCGCTCGGGGTCGTGCCGACGCCGCGCGTCGTCCTGCTCCGCGTGCTCGCGGTCGAGGCCGAGCACGCAGCCTCCGGCGCCACGCTGATCGCGCGGGGCGCCGAGGCGGTCGGCAGCGCGCTGTTCGCGACGAAGGCCGCCGCGCTCGCCTCGTTCTGGCGCGACGTGAACGGGACGGCGTTCGGCCACCGCTTCGCGTCGGGCTTCGTGGTGCCGGGCGGGGTCGCCCGGCCGCTCGGCCCGCGCGGCGGCGAGGCGCTCGGGGACGCCGTCGTGCGGACCGCACGCGAGACCGTGGATCTCGCCCGCCTGTACGAGAGCGTCTCGGGTCCGGCCCGAGCGCTCGGTTCGAGCGGCGTGGTCAGCGCCGTCGACGCGATCGCGTTCTCGTCCGGCGGCGCCGTCGCACGCGCATCCGGCCTCGGCTTTGATCTCCGCCACGCCGCCGGCTCCCCGGTCGAGCCTTTCGCGTCCGTCCCGTCGACGACCGGGCAGGGCACCGCCGACGCCCGATACCGGCTTCGTCTCGCCGGCCTCGGCCAGTCGGCTTCCCGGATCCGCTTGGTCCTCGGAGCGCTCGGGTCCGGAGAACGCGAGGACCCTGTTCCGTCAGCGGCGCTGCCGCCGGGACCGGGTGACGGGATCGGCGGGGTCGAAGGGCCGGACGGCGACATCTGGCACGTCGTCTCGTTGGACGCGGACCTCCGCGTGACCGCGTCGTTCATCCGCGATCCGGCGGTGGCGCACGCCGCGTTGTTCGAGCGCGCCGTCCGGAACGCGTCTCACGATCTCCTTCCGGCGATCGCCCACTCCTTCGGACTCCGCGCGGAGGCGATCGATCTGTGACGCTGCTGCCGATCGCCGTCGATCTCGTCCGCGCCGCGGATCGGCGGCGACCCCGCCCGGATCCGGCGCAGGTCGCGCGGCTGCGTGCACGTCTCGAGGCGGATGGGCGTCTCCGCCGTGCGCACGGACTGGTTCTGGTTCCGGTCGAGACAGGTTGTTGCGGGGCCTGCGCCGCCGCGCTCGAGGAACTCCGTCTGACCCGTCTCGGCGAGGGGCGTTTCGGCCTCCGTTTCACGGAGCGGCCGGCCGAGGCCGACGTGCTGCTCGCGACCGGGCTCGCGGTCCGGAACGCGGCGCGGCCGATGGCGCGGGCGTGGGAGCAGATGGCGGCGCCGCGCATCGCGGTCGCGATCGGCGACTGCGCCGCGCTCGGCACCGCGCCGGAGCACGTGTCCTACGCGAGCGAGGCGGGCGGGGCGAACCGGATCGTGCCGGTCGATCTCGCGATCCGCGGGGCACCACCCACCCCGGACGCGATCCTGGTTGGGCTGCTCACCCTGCTGGAGGCGGCCTGTCTGGCGCGGCGATGACTGGCCGCCGCGCTCAGCCTCCGCTCCGGAGATCGAGCCGGAGTGTCATGCAGTAGGCACCCCCGCCCGACAGGATGAAGGGAGCCAGCCCGACATCGCTGACGCGATAGCCCCGTCGGCTCAGGCGGCCGCGCAGGGTGTCGCTCGCCTCGGCCATGACCACGACGTCGCCGAGTGCCACCGCGTTGACGCAGAAGCGTGCCGCGTCGTCGTCGGTCGCCTCGATGCGCTGCTCGGGCGACACGATGTCGTGGATCGCGGCCAGGCCGTCCGGCGAGAAGGCGGGCGGGTAGAACAGCACCTCGCCGCGTGGCAGGACGCAGAGGCACGTGTCGAGATGGTAGAAGCGGGGGTTCACCAGCTCGAGCGCGACGATTTCCCGGCCGAAGAAGTCGCGCAGCACGCCGACGCTCTCTCCGGACGAGCGCGGCCCGTGACCGGCCCAGAAATGGCCGCGCGTCCGATCCCAGATGCAGTCGCCGGCTCCTTCCTGGAAGACGCCGTCCGGCAGCGTCGCCGTCTCGCGGAGGAGGCCGTCCGCGACCAGCCGCGAGAACGTGCTTCGGAACGCTTCCTCCTCGCCCTGTCGCTCGGGGAACCGGAACCGGGCGAGCATCGCGCGCCCGTCCATGACCACCGCGGCGTTGGCGGGAAACACCATGTCCGGCAGCCCGGCCCACCCCGCGATCGTGAGCAGTTCGGCGCCGGCGTCCCTGAGCGCCGCCGCGAGGCCGGCGGATGCTTCGGCGGCGAGGCGGCGATTCAGCTCCGGAGCATCGTTCCAGGCGTCCGGGCGCATCCACGGATTGATCATGTAAGACACGTCGTAATGCGACGGGTCGGTCATCAGCAGGGTCGGCCTCGTCATCGGGCGGCGTCTCTTCCCAGGCTGTCGGTCGTGGCGCTCCCGGTCCCGAACTCCCGAAGACGATCGGCAGGCGCCGGATCCGCCTCGTCCTCGTCCTCCACGGCGGCTTCGGCGTCGGCGCGGAGTCTCGCGAACGATCGGCGCGAGAACGGGAGCATGAGCAGGTAGAGGAGCCCGGCGGTCGCCAGCGCGCCCCAGGGTTCCGCGACCAGGACCGCGGCGAACAGGCCGGTTCCGAGCAGCAGCGGCAGTACGAACTCGGCAGGGACGCGGAAATTCTTGAAGCTCCAGACGGGCAGGGTCGAGACCGAGAGCGCGGCGCAGCCGAGCTCGGCGACCGCGACCACGACCGGGCTGTGCGCCACCTCGTAGAGCGAGGGGAAATCCAGGCTTCGGGCCTCGAGCCCGACGAACAGCGGGAACAGCACGAGGCCGGCGCCGGCCGGGGCCGGCACCCCGGCGAAGAAGTTGTAGGCGTAGGCAGGGGGGTTGCCGACGGTCAGCCCCGCGTTGAACCGGGCAAGCCGGAGCGCCATGCAGACGGAGAACAGCAGGCTCGGCAGGAAGGCCAGGCGTCCGGCGCCGTTCATCGCCCAGAGATACAGGATGAACGGCGGCGCCACGCCGAAGCAGAGGAAATCCGACAGGCTGTCGAACTCGGCCCCGAAGCGCGAGGTCGCCCGGAGCATGCGCGCGATCCGTCCATCCATCCCGTCGATCGCGCCGGCGATGACGAGCGCGATCGCCGCGTCGGCGAAATGGTCGTCGATCGCGAAGCGCATCGACAGCAGGCCGGCACAGAGCCCGATCATGGTGAGCAGGTTCGGCACCAGACGGTTGAACGACTGCCCCTTGAAGCGAGGGCGCCGCTGGCGTCGCCGGCGCAGGCCGCCAAGCCGCCGCCGCCGCCGCGACGGTGGCCCGACCCGTCCTGCGGCAGGATAGTCGTCCATCAGGGCGGAGCGCCGGCGAGCCGCGCCATCACCGTCTCGCCGCCGATCATGCGCTGCCCGGGCTCGACCAGGACCACGCTGTCGCCGGGGACATAGAGATCGGTACGGCTGCCAAAGCGGATCAGCCCGAAGCGCTCGCCCCGCGCGAGCATCGAGCCGGGTGCGACGTCGCAGACGATCCGGCGCGCGATCAGCCCCGCGATCTGGACGACCGCGATCGTCTCGCCGCCCGGAAGTTCGATCGCGAGGGCGTTGCGCTCGTTCTCCTCCGAGGCCTTGTCGAGGCTCGCGTTCAGGAACCGTCCCTTGCGGTAGGCGACCTCGCGGACCGTGCCGGCGGCGGGCGAGCGGTTCACGTGGACGTCGAGCACGGACAGGAAGGTCGCGATGCGACGCATCGGCTCGGGCCCGAGCCCGAGTTCGGGCGGCGGCACCACGGACGCGATCTCGGTCACCAGCCCGTCGGCCGGCGCCACCAGGACCCCGGGCCGGGACGGCGGGACGCGGGCCGGATCGCGGAAGAAGAACAGGCAGAACAGGGCGAAGGCGAGACCGACGCCGAAGGCCGTGCCCGCATGGTAGACGAGGCCGGCCAGGGCGACCACGGCGCCGATCGCGAGGAACCGGTTGGCCTCTCGATGCGGGGGTGCGACCGCGAGACGGACCGCGTGACCGATGGAGGAAAATCCGGACATCGCGGGCGTCTTGGCAACAGGTGCCGGCGGGGTCAAGCGACCGCGTCCGGCACCGGCGCTGCCGGAGCGCGAAGCGCCCGGGCCGCGAGCACCGGAAGCACGGCCCGCCGGGCCGCCGGCCGTCCCGGCACGGCGGCGTAGGCGTCCTTCACCGCTTCCACGATCTGCACGCCGGCGAAGCGCGGCGAAACCCGCCGGCCGATCCGGTCGGCGAGCGATGCCATCCGGAGCAGCGGGGCGACATCGATCGGCGGCAGGTAGAGCGCGGTGTCGCGCCGCTCGACCGTGAACAGCCCTGCCCGGAGAAGGCGCTCGACCTGTCCCTGGGTGTAGGGCTCGCCCTGGCCGAACGGCGTCGCCTCGACATGCGCCCAGATGCCGACCCGGTTCGGCGTCACCACCAGGAGCCGTCCGTCGTCGCGCAGCAGCCGCCAGCATTCCCGGAGCAGGCGCTGCGCGTTCTCGGCCACCTCGATCCCGTGCACGAGCAGGATCCGGTCGATGCTGAGGTCCGGGAACGGGAGCGCCTCCTCGTCGATCACGGCGGTCCGGCAAGCGGAGTCGGGACACCAGCCACCCCCCTCGGGCATCGTCGTCGAGAGATCGAGGCAGCAGGCGGCTTCGGCCAGCCAGAGCGGGAGGTAGGGCCTCGCGAAGCCTATTCCGAGCACGCGGAGGCCGCGCGCCGAGGGCCAGAGAACGGACAACCGGTCACGCAGCAGCGACGCGGCCGCCGCCCCATGGCGGGTCCGGTAGAACTGGTCCACAAGAGGAGGCGAGAGCTTCATGGCCGCCAATCTACACGGACATCATGACCCTACACGCGACCGCGATCCCGATACTTTCCGACAACTACGCCTGGCTGCTCCGGTGCGACCGGACCGGCGCTCTCGCGATCGTCGACCCGGCCGAGGAAGCGCCCGTGGTGACCGCGATCGAACGTGCGATCTCGAGCGGCGCCGGCCCGCTCGAAAGCATCGTCCTCACCCATCACCACGATGACCATATCGCCGCGGTGGCACCGATCCGGGCGCGGTTCGGGGCGCGCATCATCGGCGCCGCGGCCGATCGGTCGCGTCTGCCGGCGCTCGACGTCGCGGTCGAGGAGGGTGACACGATCCGGGTCGGCGAGGCGGACGGTCGGGTGATCGACACGCCGGGCCACACCGTCGGCCATGTCTCCTACCATTTCGCCGATGGCGCCGTGCTGCTTCCGGGCGACACGCTGTTCAGTCTCGGCTGCGGACGGCTGCTGGAGGGCACCGCCGCACAGATGTTCGAGAGCCTGCGGAAACTGGCTCTGCTGCCGGACGACACGCTGGTCTGCTGTGGCCACGAATACACGGCCTCCAACGCCCGCTATGCCCGGCACGTCACGCCGGACGACGTGGCGCTGGCGGCTCGGGCCGACGAGGTCGAGCGGACCCGTGCGGCGGGTCGCCCGACCGTGCCGTCGCGCCTCGGCGAGGAGAAGAGACTGAACCCGTTTCTCCGGGCACCGGACGTCGCGTCGTTCGCCCGGCTGCGCACGGGCAAGGACGAGTTCCGCGGATAGGGTGCCGGGAGCGGGTTTTTGTCCCCAAGCTCTTGTTCCGGTCGGCCCGGTGTCCCATTCGTCATGCAGCTGACATGAAGCGATGGCGCCTCATGCGACGCGGTCGGGGGTTCGACCTTGAGTGTTGCCTTGAAGCCGGCCGAGGCCATGGTGCCTCTGGTCGTGAAGAAATACGCCAATCGGCGTCTCTACGACACTGAGGCATCGACCTACATCACGCTCGACGATCTGGCGAACATGGTGCGGAACGGGCGCGAGCTCGTCGTCTACGACGCGCGCACCGGTGACGACATCACGCGTGTCGTCCTGACCCAGATCATCATGGAGGAGGAGACCAGGGGGCGGTCGATCCTCCCGACCTCGTTCCTTCGCCAGCTCATCGGGTTCTACGGCGACGAGATGCAGGGGATCATCCCCGAATATCTCGAGCAGATGATGCGGAAGTTCCTTGCTCACGACATCGGATCGTCTGCCCCGCGATCGCCGGCCGAAGAGACCGCGCAGCGGAATGTCGGTACCATCCTCGAACGAGCCTCCCGCGTGTTCACGCCGATGCTCGCGGTCCGCGAGGCACAGGACGTGGAGCGCCGCCAGCCGAGCCGCGAAGAGATGCAGGCCGAGATCGCTTTCCTGAAGCAGGAACTCGCGCGCCTCTCGGCCGGAGACGCCTGACCAGGCCTCGCTGCGGTTCGTCCCGGCGCGCCTACGGGGTCGAACGTGTCGCTCCGCAGAGCGACATCGGCCCGCGGGCGCGCGCCCCGAAGGACGCCGGCGGAGGGACCGACGTGAAGACCGCGGCGTCGGCAAGGCGGAAGGTGCCGATCGACAGGCCGCCCGAGCCGACCCTGACCGGGAGCACGATCCGTCCCGAGGGATCGGCGAGGAAGGCCAGCATCCCGGCGACCGTCCGGCTCTCCGGATCCGCCAGCCATCCCGCCGCCCGCAGTCTTCTCACCGCCTCCGGCCATCCCGGTCCGAAAGCCGCCGTCCCGACCCAGGCGGGCGCCACGTCGGCACCCGCGGCCGCAAGGGTGCCCGACGCGACCAGCTGGACCGACCGGGGCCGAGGCCTGACGTCGAGGGTCCAGGCGATGCGGTCTCTTCCCGCCGCGCGCACGTCCAGCAGGGCGGTGGCGCCGGGGGCGGAATGTGCCGTCGGGTCGCGATCCGAGACCACGCCCGAAACGAGGAGGCGGGCATGGAGGTCGTCCGACCCGGCCCGGCAGTCGATCGCGAGGCTCACCTTGCCGATCGTCTCGGCCGGTCCTTCCCGCCGGACCGCCGTCGCGACGAGAACCAACCTCGTCGCCGACCAGGAGACCTCGAGCCGCCGGGCCCTGAGACGGATCGAGGCCGGACCGGCTCCGTCGGCGAACGTTCCGGCGACGCGGTCTTCCGCGAGCGTGTCCGAGGCGAAGCCGCCGAGCGGCCGCCGGAGTGAGGCCGGGCCGCTCACGATCGTGAACAGGCCGGTGCGTCGAGCCTCGATGCGACGGATCGCGAGCCGGACGGGCGACGTGGATCCGCTCTCGATCCCGTCGGATGCGAGCGTGATGCCGACGGCCCGCGAGGCCGCGGCGAGCCCGAGCAGATCGCGGTGGAGCGCGCGCATCAACGCGACGTGCGCGGCGAGCAGCAGCCCGGCCGCGGCCGCCAGCAGCAGCAGCGACGCAGCCCCTCGTCTCATCGCCGCCTCGGCGCCCGGTGGCTTCAGCTTCGCCAGGATGGTGGACCCTCAAGGCGGGAGCCACGACGGATCCGGCGTCGATCGGATCCGTTCACAACCTCGTCCATGAGCCCTCCTCGCGGAGGATCGCCTCGTCCGCGTGCCGCCACGCGAGAGCGATGGCGAGGCGGGGATCGCTCCTCGCCTGCTCCCCGAGGCGCTCCCCGATCAGGATCCGGATCGGCCGCGCGACGCCGGGCCGGCCACGCACCCGGAGGAGGAACCCGCTTCCCCAGGCCTCGCCGCTGTCGGTTGCCGCCGGAAGGACCGGCACCATACCCCGCGCGGTCAGCGCCGCGATGCCCGCCTGCAGCGGCACCTCGCCCGTGCGGGAGGCTCGGGTTCCCTCGGGGAAGATGATCAGCGTCCGTCCGGAGGCGAGCGCCTCGCGGCCTCCGCGCAGCATGGCCCGGAGCGCCGTCGCGCCACCCCGCCGGTCGATCGGGATCATGCCGGCCGGTTCCAGGAGCGGTCCGACCAGCGGCAGTCGGCGGAGTTCCTGCTTCATGACGTAGCTCGGGCGACGGACGAGGGCCAGCCACACCAGGCTGTCGATCGCGGCGCGATGTTCGGCCGCGACGAGCAGGCCCGCGCCATCGCCGAGCCTGTCGCGCCCGGAGACCAGGATCGGGATGCCGCCGACCACCCGGAGCAACGCGATCGTGCCGACGACCCAGAGCCGGGCGAGATCGAGCGCGCGATTGCGGTACGCGGTCCGCACCCCGATGCCGACGATCCCGAGCCCGACCGTCCACACGAGGAACGCGGCGTTGAACAACAAGGCGCGAAGGCGGGTCATCGGGTCGCGGTGATGACGTCTGCCCGGGTCGCGGACAAGTGGTTCAGGTCGAAGCTGCTGCCGATGCGGTCGGGCTCGCCCCGAACTCGACCGCCAGGAACTTCAGATATTCCAGTGCCAGCAGCCGGAACGGCGCCTTCGGATGGACCGGGTAGGGGCGCAGCGACACGTCCGGCAGCTGTGCGGCGATCTCGGCAAGCGCGCGTCGCATGTGATAGCCGGCCGTGACGACCACGATCGAGCGGAGCGCCCGCTGCCTCGCCCAGCTCGCCGTCTCGACCGCGTTGCCGACCGTCGTCCGCGCGCCGCGACCGAGCGTGATGCTCGGAGGCGTCGGCGCCCGGAACAGGATCGGACGACGGCTCGCCACGAGATCGTCCGGGGCTCCGTCGTCCGCCGCTGCGATCACCGCCCCAGCAGTGGCATCGTTGCCGACGCCCGAGATGAGCAGCGACGGCGCGACACCCGCGTGGAGCAGTGCCAGGCCGGTCTCGACCCGGAGGGCGCCGCCGGTCAGCACGACGATCCCGTCGGCATCCGGCGGAATCGCGCGGACCCGGCCGGCATCGTGCACGAACCAGAGGAAGCCGGCGCCGAGCCCGACGAGCGCCGCCGTCCCGAGCAGGGCCGCGACCCGGGCGAGAGCGTGTCTCATGGGAGCCGTCTCGCCTCGGCATGGGCCGCGGCGAAGGACGCCCAGAACGCCACCGCGGGGACCGGGGCCGCGACGGCGATCGCGAGCGAAAGTGAGGTCTCGCGCAGGGCGAGAACGGCCGGGACGGTGACGGCGAGGAAGAGGGCCACGCCGATGACCGACGCGGCCGCGCTTCCTGCGGCGATCCGGACGGCGATCGCAGCGTCGCCGACGCCGAGCCGGTGCAGGACCCCGATCGCCTCCCGGCCCCGATCGCGAACAACGCCCCGCGAGACGATCAGGAACGCGAGGACCGTGCCGAGCACCACGGCCGCGACGAGCGCCGACGCGGCGAGCACGAGCCATCGACCGACGGCCTGCAGCGCGTCGCCCGATCCGCTGCCAGCCGAGACGATCGTGCTTCCCGGTGCCACCCGGTCGATCGCGGCCGGGATGCCGGCGCCTGGGTTTCCGAGCGAGACGAGGCCCGGGAGAACCGATCGGTCGATGCCGGAGGCGGCCGTCGGGCCGGCCCAGCGGGTCAGCATGGCGGCCACCGCATCGCGATCGACGGGCTCGGCGTCCGGTCCGGCGAGGGTCAGGACCGCGGCGAGACGGGTCGATCCCGTGCCGGACGTGCTCGGCGGAGCGGCAGGATCGGGTACCACGACGAGCGTGCCGCTGCTCTCGGCGACCCACGCCGCGCGGGTCCGGTCCGCTCGCGCGAGCGACATCCCGGCCAGCATCAGCGCGGCGCTGGCGACGAGGGACAGCGCCGCGACGCGCCGTGCACGCACCGCTGGCCGGAGCGCCCGCCAGACAAGGCCGTGCCTCGGGAACCCGGGAGCAGGCGTGCCGGCCCCGCGACCCCGGGCGCGCGGCCTGGTCACGTCCGCGCCAAAGCGCTGGAGGGAGCAAGCGCGATCTCGGGCGCTTCGTGGAGGCGACGGGTCCAGTCTTCCCGCGTCGCCACGAGGACGGTGGCCCCGAGCCGGGCGAGCTCGGCCAGCAGCAGGATCACCCGCGCGCCGTCGCGCTCACCGAGGCCCATTGTCGGCTCGTCGGCGAGAACGAGATCCGGCCGTCCCGAGACCGCGCGTGCGACGGCGCAGAGCTGCCGCTCGCCACGGCTCGCCGCGTCGGCTCTGCGGTCGAGCCGGTCCGCGAAGCCGAGCCAGTCGGCAACGTCCAGCACGTCGCGGCTTGCCGGGCCCGTGCGGTTGCCGCGTAGGAGCAGCGGCAGGAGGATGTTCTCGCCGAGCGTCAGGTCCGGGACCAGGTCCGGATCGTCGCGCACCATGCCGAGACGGCGCCGGAGCCGCGCCAGCGCGGCTCGGCCGGCGCAGCGGAGGTCGGTGTCGAGCACGATCGCGCGTGCGGCCACCGGACGTCTCGCCCCCCCGACGACGTCGAGGAGGGCGGATTTGCCCGCCCCGCTCGGCCCGGTGATCCAGCGGAAGCTCGCCTGGGGGACCGCGCAGGACAGGAGGCGGGGGGACCGGGGGACCGCACGTCCGCCGAAGGGTCCCCGTCGTTCCAGGCCCCGCCGTTCCAGCCCCCGGCCTTCCAGCCCCCGGCCTTCCAGCACCAGGTCCTCCAGACGGACCATCCGCCACGATCCTCCAAGCCT
>CAXUBX010000018.1:38411-42928 GCA_964249405.1 uncultured Acetobacteraceae bacterium
GGCCTTCCAGCACCAGGTCCTCCAGACGGACCATCCGCCACGATCCTCCAAGCCTCCCGTTCGATGGTGCCCGACCAGGCGGCGAAAGGGAATCGGGATGACGGTTTCCGCCTGGGATCATAGGCTCGCGCATGGAGATCGAGTGCCCCGCCTGCGCCGCACGCTACGAGGTCGCGGCCTCGCTCCTGACGCCGGGACGGGTGGTTCGCTGCACGCGTTGTGCCCGGACCTGGTCGCCCTCGATCGAAGGCGAGGTGCCCGCCGCCCCGCAGCGATCGCCGTCGGACGTCGCCGAGCTGCCGTCCGATGTGGCGGCGGCGGACCCGCCGACGCGCCCGGTGACCGAGACCGCGATCGCGAGGAAAAGCCCGCCGCCGGTCGCGATCGGCTGGGCGGCGTCGCTGCTGGTCCTGGCCGCGCTCGTCTCCGTGGCGATCCACTATCGTGCCGCGATCGCCACAGCCTGGCCGCCGGCGACGCGGCTCTACGCCGCGCTCGGGCTGCCACTCCGACACTGATCCGAACCGCATCGCCGAGCGCCGAGACCGTAGACTCCGGACGGCGCCTGGCCACGCCGCGCCTGGGTCAGGGCCCGGTGGGCGGCGGAAACCCCTTGGGATAAGTGATCGATCCCGGCGGTCCCGGCGGGGCGGGTTCGCCCTTCCGCCCGCACCCGTCGAGGAGAAGGATCGCGAGGGCCACGAGCACCAGTCGTGCGGTCATGCGGCCTTCCCGAGGTGCGCCAGCCATCGCGCCGCCTCCCGCGAGACGTTCGCCGGCGCGGTGCCGCCCTGGCTGGTCCTCGAGGCGAGCGATGCGTCGACCGCGAGCACCTCGAACACCGCGGCGGTGATCTTCGGCTCGATCGACTGCATGACCGCGAGCGGCAGGGCGTCGAGCGACGCGCCGTCGGCGTCCGCACGGGCGACGATCCGGCCGGTGACATGATGGGCGTCCCTGAACGCCAGCCCGGCCACCCGGACCAGCCAGTCCGCTAGATCGGTCGCGGTGGAGTAGCCGGCTCCGGCCGACGCTCGCATCCGTGCCGTATCGGGTCGGAGGTCGCGCACCATGCCATCGGTCGCGGCGATCGCCAGGGTCATCGCGTCCACCGCCTCGAACACCGCCGCCTTGTCCTCCTGCATGTCCTTCGCATAGGCGAGCGGCAAGCCCTTCATCACCGTGAGCAGGGCGACGAGCGATCCCGCCGCGCGTCCCGCCTTCGCGCGGACCAGTTCGGCGGCGTCGGGGTTCCGCTTCTGCGGCATGATCGAGCTGCCGGTCGACCAGGCGTCCGAGAGGCGCACGAAGCCGAAGGGTGCCGAGCACCAGATCACGATCTCCTCGGCGAAGCGGGACAGGTGGCCGGCGAGGATCGCGAGCGTCGCCAGCAGGTCGAGCGCAAAATCCCGGTCGGACACCGCATCGAGGGAGTTCGCCATCGGCCGGTCGAACCCGAGAGAAGCGGCCGTGGCGTCGCGGTCGATCGGGAACGAGGTGCCGGCCAGCGCCGCCGCCCCGAGCGGGCACTCGTTCATCCGCCGCCGGCCGTCCGCGAGCCGCGACCGGTCGCGGGACAGCATCTCGACATACGCAAGCAGGTGATGCCCGAACGTCACCGGCTGGGCAGACTGGAGATGGGTGAAGCCCGGCATCGGATCGGCGGCGTGCTCCGAGGCGCGGGCGGCGAGCGAGCCCATCAGCGAGACGATCGCGACGTCGAGCGCATCGGTGGCGTCCCGGACCCAGAGCCGGAAATCGGTCGCGACCTGGTCGTTCCGGCTCCTCGCCGTGTGCAGCCGACGTCCGGCCTCGCCGATCCGGTCGGCGAGACGGGCCTCCACGTTCATGTGGATGTCCTCCTGCTCGGCCGAGAACACGAAGCGACCCTGCTCGATCTCGGCCGCGATCTCGCGGAGGCCGCCGGCGATCGCGCGCGCGTCGGGCTCGCTGATGATGCCGGTGGCGGAAAGCATCGCCGCGTGCGCCTCCGAGCCCGCGATGTCCTGTCGCCACAGACGCCGGTCGACGTCGATCGAGGCGTTGATCGCGCGCATGACCTCGCCGGGACCGGCCTCGAAACGTCCGCCCCACTGGGCATTGATTGCGCCGGGCGAGCGACGGTCTAAGCTCATTCCATGCCTCTGCTGATGCGGCGCGCCGTTTTCCGCACCGGGCTTGCGGCCTCGGGGACGCTAGCCGCCGCCCTTCTCGCGCGCAAACTCTGGCCCGAGCCGTCCGGTGGCGTCAGTGGTGGCGATCCGGGCGAGACGGAACCGGGCCGCACGATCGCCGGGCCGCCGCCGCTCCGCGACGTCGCGCTGGCCCTCAGGGCGGTGCGGCCGCCCTCCGCAGTGCCCAAATTTCCGGTCGCCGTGTCGACGGCGGTCGGCCAGGTTGCGACCCGCCCGGCGTCCGCCCTGTTCGGACCGCGTGGCACGGTGCTGAACTTCTGGGCGACGTGGTGTGCCCCGTGCCGGACGGAGATGGGATCGCTCGCCCGTCTCGCCGCCGCGCTCGGACCGGCCGGGATCGCCGTGCTCCCCGTCTCGCTCGATCGTGGCGGGGTGGCGGTGGTCCGGGCCTTCTTCCGCCAGAACGGCATCTCGGGACTTCCCGTGATCGCGGATCCGGGCGGCCTGGCGGAGACTTCGCTCTCGCTCGGCGCCATTCCGGTCACCCTTGTCCTGGACGGGAATGGCGCCGTGGTCGGCCGGCTCGAGGGGGGGGCAGACTGGGGAACGCCGGCAGCCGCGAGATCGGTTCGTGCGATGGTCTGATCAGCGGCCTGGGATCAGCCCGGGATCAGGCGGGTCCGGCCGGCGTGGTCCGGTCCGACGCGCTGATCGGGAACGATCGCCAGTCGCTCGAGACGTAATGGCCGGAGGAGGCTGAGGCGAGCAGGACGCGCCAGGCGTAGCGGCCCGCCTCGGACGGGATCTCCACCAGGGCCGCCGAGACCGGGCTCTCCTGCCAGACGACGTCGCGTCTCGTGCTCCCGGGCCCGAGTGCCGTCACCTCGAGATAGAACCGGCCGTCCCGCGGCATGGACGGGACCGTCCAGACCAGCTCGACCGGGATGGTGCGTGGCTGATCGCTCTGGTCGACCTGCGCCGGCAGCGGGATCGGCGGCGCGAGCGCCTCGTGGCCAGGTTCGTCAGGCGCCCGATGCTGCCTTGCGGCCTCGATCCCCTCCTCGGCGGCAACGTGGAACCAGTCACCGGCCAGGACCGGGTTCTCCGGAACGCCGTCGCCGCGCTCGATCAGCTCGGCGAGGTCGAAGGCGGCCCGTCCGAACCCGTGTGACGCCGCCCGTGCGTACCAGACCGCCGCCGATTGCCGGTCGACACCGATGCCGATCCCGCTGTCCAGCATCACGGCGAGGTTGAACTCGGCTTCGGGAAGTCCTGCGGTGGCGGCAATCTGGTATTCCTGGCGCGCGCGGAGCGGGTCCGGCGCGCCGCCCTGCCCGAGATCGAACGCCAGTCCGGCGGCGAAGGCCTTTCGGGCGGCTTCCATGCGGTCGCCGGCACGGGCGTCTCCCGGGCCGGCGACCAGCGAGGCGGCGAGCAGTGCGGCCAGGGCGGCGAGGCTCCGGCCTCGCCGGCCGCTGACAGGAACCGACGTTCCTCTCAACGCCACGTGATCACGGCCCTCCTGTCCTGCGGCTCGGGAGCGCCCGAGGTGGCGGTCACGGCGGGATCGGTGGATCCGGCGGCGAGCAGCTGCAGCTTCGACACCGGAATCCCGCGTGCCACCAGCCCGTTGAGCACCGCGCGCGCGCGACGCTCCGACAAGGTGAGGTTCTGTTCCGGATTGCCGGTGCTGTCGGTCGCCCCGGTCACCACCATCACGATCGGCTTTCCCACGCGGTAGAGGTGCGACGCCTTGTCGAGCGTCGCGTCGCCCTCGCTGCTGATCGCCGCGCTGCCGTCGCCGAACAGGATCACGAGCTGGTCGGGCGCTGCCGCCGTGTGGCCCGTGTCGGAAGCTGCGGCCGGACCGGGGCTCGGCGCCGCCGGCTGTCCCGGGTTGGGCACCGCCGGCTGACCTGGGTTCTGTGTTGCAGCTTGTCCCGGGCCTTGTGCCGCGCTTTGCCCCGTGTTCTGCGCCGAAGCCGATCCCGGACACGTGGCGACGGCGAGGAGCAGAAGCGGGGCGGCGCCAAGCAACGCCAGTCGGGAAGAGCCAAAAGGTCGGGTCATGTCGTTCCTGTCCGTCCCGCGAGGGTAATCTCGATCAATCCGGGCCGGGCGGGTTCCGACCGTGGAAAACGGGTGCGGGCGGGGTTCAGGCGATCAAGGCCGTTCCCCAGCGTGGCCTGGAGACGAAGAGCCGCCGGGCGATCCTCGTCGAAGGCATACGAGATCGACGATCGACGGGGCCGCTCCGCCAGGGGCGGACCTGCGACATTGATGCCGAGCGCGAAGAGGCGTTCGGCAACGTCCTCGGCCTCGGCCTCGGCCTGCCCGCGCCCGCGCGGGGATCGGAGCGCCACCCCGCTCGGCGCCCCGGCG
>CAXUBX010000019.1:0-11980 GCA_964249405.1 uncultured Acetobacteraceae bacterium
GAGAACGCGCCGGCGGCCGGCGCGGCCGAGCCGCGTCCGGAGTTCGGGGTCGCGGCTGAGACGGTTGATCGCGTCGGCGAGGCGGCGCGAGAAGACGGCGGGATCGACCGGCTCGAAGGTGCCGGAGGCCAGGTCCGGCGCGACCAGCAATCCGGTCTCCTCCGGCACCACCACTTCGGGGATGCCGCCGACCGCCGAGGCGACGACCGCCGTCTCGCAGGCCATCGCCTCGAGATTGATGATGCCGAACGGCTCGTAGACGGATGGGCAGCAGAAGATCGCGGCGGCCTCGTAGAGCCGGATCACCTCGGCGCGCGGCAGCATCTCGCGGATCCAGACCACGCCGGGTCGCCCGGCCGCGACGGCGGCGACGCCCTCCTCCATCTCGCGCCCGATCTCGGGCGTGTCGGGGGCGCCGGCGCAGAGCACGACCTGGAGCGCCGGATCGATCGCCGGAATGGCGCGGACCAGATGGATGATCCCCTTCTGACGCGTGATCCGGCCGACGAACAGCACGAACGGCCGTGCCGGATCGATGCCGTGACGGGCGAGGAGCGCCGAGCAGTCGGCGCCTTCCGGACGGTATTCCTCGGGGTCGATCCCGTTGTGGATCACGTGCACGCGGGCCGGATCGACGTCGAACAGCCGGATCACGTCGTCGCTGGTCTCGCGCGAGACGGCGATGATCGCGTCCGCCCGCTCGATCGCGGTGCGCTCCATCCAGGCGCTCAGGTGATAGGCGTTGCCGAGCTGCTCGACCTTCCACGGGCGGAGCGGTTCCAGCGAGTGGATGGTGACCACGGTGGGAACGCCCCAGAGCTCGGAGGCGAGCACGCCGGCCATGTCGGCATACCAGGTGTGGCAATGCACGATGTCGGCGTCGAGCCGGTCCTTCGCCATCGCGAGCGAGCGCGCCATCGCGTCCACCGCGCCGACGAAGCGGGGATCGGTGTTCCGCGCCGTCTCCTCCCACGGCCCGTAGCCGCGGACGCTGAGCCGCCCGTCATCCGTGTGCTGGTCGCCGAAGCAGCGCACCTCGACCGCGATCCGCGAGGCGAGCGCGCGGGCCAGGTATTCCACGTGGACGCCGGCTCCCCCGTAGACGTTCGGCGGATATTCCTTCGAGAACAACGCGACCTTGCTCACGTTCGGCATGACCGGATCCTCCGCGTCGTTCGATCTCGCGCCGGCCTTCGACCCGCGTCAAGAAACCGCCCCGGGCGTGCCGACTTAGGACGGCGCGGGACGATGGCGGGAGAGGAAGCGCGTGAGCGGGACAGGCGACGACAGGGAAGCGGACAGTCGTGCGGCGGCACGCCTCGCCAAGCTCCGCTACGTGCACGACGACAAGCCCGGCATCACCCGCGAAGCGGTCGCCGACGGGTTCCGCTACCGCGACCAGAAGGGGCACGTGATCACCGACGAGGACGAGATCGCGCGGATCCGCAAGCTCGCCGTGCCGCCGGCCTATCGCGACGTCTGGATCTGCCCGGATCCGAACGGACATCTGCAGGCGTCCGGGCGGGACGCACGGGGGCGAAAACAATACCGCTATCATCCGCGCTGGCGCGAGATCCGGGATGACGCGAAATATGCCCACATGCTGGTGTTCGGCGAGAAGCTGCCGTTGATCCGGGAGGCCGTCACGCGCGACCTCGCGCGTCCCCGGCTCGATCGCCGGCGCGTGGTGGCGGCGGTGGTGGCGCTGATGGAGAAGTCGCTGCTCCGCGTCGGCAACGAGGAATACGCTCGCGAGAACAAGAGCTTCGGGCTGACCACGCTTCGGAACCGGCACGCGACGGTCAGCGGCAGCAGGGTCGTGCTCGACTTCCGCGGCAAGCACGGCATCCAGGCGCATGTCGAGCTGAAGGACCGCAAGCTCTCCAACGTCGTGCGCAAGCTGCATGACCTGCCGGGGCAGCACCTGTTCCAGTTCGCCGACGCCGACGGCGTGATCCACGCGATCACGTCTGACGACGTGAACGCCTATCTCGGCGAGGTCACCGGCGAGGACATCACGGCGAAGGATTTCCGCACCTGGGCGGCGACGAACCTCGCGGCACTGGCACTCGCCGAGCTGGAGCGGTTCGACAGCAAGGCCAAGGCGAAGAAGAACGTGCTCCGCACGGTCGAGGCGGTCGCGAAGATGCTCGGCAATACGCCGTCGGTCTGCCGGAAGTGCTACATCCACCCGGCGGTGTTCGAGGGCTATCTCGACGGGAGCCTGATGGAGGGTCTCGCCGAGCGCGCCGAGGCGACGCTCGACCGGCCGGGTCACGCGCTGACTGCCGACGAGGTCGCGGTGACCGCGTTCCTGAGCCGCAGCCTCGACGGCAAGGCGAAATCCGCGGCGAAGAAGGCGGCCTGACGGTCCGTCGGTCGGATGGGACCGGGGCGTTGCCCCGGACCCCACCAGGAGCCTGGGGCTCCTGGACCTCCATTCGTCTGAGTATCGGGATCCAAACGCCCAGCGTTTGGCGGGGTGCGGGGCAGCGCCCCGCATGTCCCAAGCCTCAAGCAGCCTGCTAGCTGTCGGACTTCATCTGCTTCTTCCGCATGTGATGACCGATCGCGGCGCCGGCGACCGCGCCGGTCTTGGTATGATGGCCCATCATGTGTCCGGCGACGCCGCCGGCCACCGCGCCCTTGGTCGCGCTGGCGGTCGGCTTGTGCGTCGTGGTGGTCTGGGCGAAGGCGGCGCCGGCCGCCAGAGCGACGGAGAGCGCGGCCGCGGCTGAGATGAGACGCATGGGATTCTTCCTCGGGTTCGGACGCGCAACGCGCGAGCGCCCGGAAAGGCGCCGGACGATCTCCGCGGCAAAATCGCCACACCGCTCGCGTCTGCGTGTTCTTACAACCAGTGGGCTGTCTCCCGCGACGCTCACGCTATATCTTGTGCGAAGGCATCGAGTCGGGAGAGCCTGGAGCGCATGAACGCCATCACCGAGACTGTCGTCGACCGAGTCCTGGCCGCATCGGGCGGCCAGTCGGGCACCCTTCCGGGCGCCGGGTTCGGGCAGGCCCCTCTTTCCGGCCGCCCGCTTGACCCCGGAATGGGTGTCGCGGTCGGGCGCCGCACGGTGTTCCGCGACGGCGACGGCGAGGACATGGGCCGTGTCGCCGACCGCGTCGCGGCGGGCAACATCTCGATCGTCCGCGGATCGGGCCTCGGCGAGGCGGTCGAGGGCGAGCTCGCGACCGAGCAGGCGCGGCTCCGCAACGCGATCGCGACCGGCGCGCTGCTCACCTCGGGCCGCCATCTCCAGCACGGCGACGCCGAGCAGGCCGGCCGCAACATCGAGGTGTTCACCAACTGCGCGACCGCGATCGCCTCGTTCGCGAAGTTCTACCTGCTGCTGAACGGCTCCGGCGTCGGACGCGCCTATGACGACGACCTGATGGCGGTGGACTGGGCGGACGCGCCCGACCTCGTGTTCCATCTCGCGCCGACCCACCAGGACTACCCGAAGACCGACGAGGCGCTCCGCCGGATCGGCACCGAGCTCGGCGTGCTCCCCTGGGGGATGCCGGAGACGGAGACCGGCGAGGCGGTGCGGACCGTGCGCGCCTGGCTCGATGCGGCGTTGCTGCCCGACCTCGCCGCCGCCCCCGCGGGCGCCGCGATCCACACGATCGCCGACAGCCGCGAAGGCTGGGCGCAGGCGGTCGAACTCGTCGAGAGCATGGCGTTCCGCCGCGAGCGTGACCGGACGGTGGTGCTCGACTTCTCGCGGATCCGCCCCTGCGGTGCGCCGATCGCCGGCATGCAGGGACGGCCGGCCTCCGGTCCGGTCTCGCTGCTGCGCGCCTTCCTCAATCTTCGCGACAAGGTGATCGCGCCGTCCCGCGCCCGCGATTCCGGAGGCGACCTGCTGGCCCCCTGGGAACAGGCGATGCTGGTCGACCACTATCTCTCGGTCGAGGTCCAGGTGGGGGGCGCCCGCCGGGCGGCCCGGATGGCGACCAAGTCCTGGCGCGACCGGGGCATCCTCCGCTTCATCCGCTCGAAGAGCGAGGGCGGTCTGTGGACGGCCAACAACTCGGTGATGGTCGACAAGCAGTTCTGGCGGCTGCTGGAGAAGGACCCGAACCGGGCCGCCGATCCGCTCGCGGCGCACGCCCACGCGGTGTTCAACGAGGCGACGCGCTGCGGCTACGTCAACGGCGAGCCGGGCTTCATCAACGGCGACGCGCTCGAGGACTATCGGACCGGGACCGCCTGGCGAAAGCCGGTGCACACCGATGGCCGCGACGTCCGGAGCGCCCGCTACCAGGTGGGCGAGGCCGCCGGCCTGCTCGGCGAGCTCTCGCGCCGTTCCTCGAAGGCGCGCTTCCCGGTGACCACCAACCCGTGCGGCGAAATCACGCTGCACGTCACCGGCGGCTACTGCGTGATCGCCGATTTCGCGCCGCTGCTCGCCTGCCCGGCGCCGTTCGACAGCTTCGCGCCGGGCCAGGCCGACGCCGGGACGATGTCGGTCTGGGACGAGCGCGTCCTGGACAGCGTTCGCCTCGGCGTCCGCTTCCTGATCCGCGCCAACCGGATGGACGCGCTCTACGGCGAGGAGGTCCGCCGGACCAACCGGATCGGCATCGGCCCGACCGGTCTGCACGAGTGGGCGTGGATGCGCTTCGGCCTCGGCTTCGACGACCTGCTCGACGAGCGCCGCTCGGCGCCGTTCTGGGCCATGCTCGCCGCCTTGTCCGAAGCCGCCAAGGAGGAGGCCGCGTCGTATGCCGCGTCGCTCGGCATGGCGAACCCGACCACGATCACGACCGTGAAGCCGGCCGGCACCACGTCGAAGCTGTTCGGGCTGACCGAGGGCGCGCATCTGCCGGCGCGGCGTCAGTATCTCCGCTGGGTGCAGTTCCGCGGCACCAAGGACGAGGCCGGCGCCTGGCGGACCGATGCCGACCCGCTGCTCGCCGACTACGAGGGTCGCGCCTACCCGGTGCGC
Source organism: uncultured Acetobacteraceae bacterium (assembly GCA_964249405.1). GTDB lineage: Bacteria > Pseudomonadota > Alphaproteobacteria > Acetobacterales > Acetobacteraceae > CAXTPV01. The sequence goes on from CAXUBX010000019.1 coordinate 4,959, forward strand.
GCGCTCCGGACCTTCCCGGGCATGAGCATCGTCGGCTTCCCGACCATCTCGCTCGCCCAGCGTCTCGGCATGGGCAGCCGGCTGGTGACGGCGCCGCAGGCCAGCCCCGAGCGGCAATATGCGTGGCTGTCGCTGCTGGAGCGGCACTGGATCGGCGCCGAGCGCGGCAACCAGGTCAGCTACACGCTCAAGATCTTCACCACCGAACACGATCTCGACGCGTTCCGCGCCATCGTCCGCACCCATCAGCCGCGGATCCGCTGCTGCGCCATCCTGCCGACCGTGCCGGACGATGCGCTCGGCTACGAATACCTCCCCGAGGAGGAGATCAGCGCCGAGACCTTCGAGGGGATCGTGGGCCGGATCCGGACCGCGGAAGGCGAGGAGATCGACCTCGTCCACCTCGCCTGCGCGAACGGCGTGTGCCCGATCTGACGGACGCCAGGTCGGTCCCGTGGTGACGGGATCCGACCGAAGGCGACCGGTTCCTACCCGACCGTGACCGTCACCCGGCCGACATTCTCGATGCTGCCCACCAGCGTGTCCCCCGCGACGACCGCACCGACCCCGGAGGGGGTTCCGGTGAACAGGAGGTCGCCGGCGGCGAGCGTGATCGAGCGCGAGGCGGCAGCGATGATCTCGGCGACCGGCCAGATCATCTCGGCCAGATCGCCCTCCTGACGTCGCTCGCCGTTCACCAGGAGCTCGATCCGGCCCTGCCCCGGATGACCGATCTCGGCGGCGCGGCGGAGCGCGCCGACCGGCGCCGAGTTGTCGAACGCCTTGCCCCATTCCCAGGGCTGGCCCGCCTTCTTGGCGTCGGCCTGCAGGTCGCGACGCGTCAGGTCGATCCCGGCGGCGTAGCCGAACACGCACTCGAGCGCATCGGTGGCCGCGATCCCGGCGCCGCCGCGGCCGAGCGCCACCACCAGTTCGACCTCGTGGTGGAGATCCCTGGTGAGCGGCGGATAGGGGATCGTCCCGCCGTCGCCCACCACGGCGTCGGCGGGCTTGGCGAAGAAGAAGGGCGGCGTGCGATCGGGGTCGCTCCCCATCTCGCGGGCATGCGCCGCGTAGTTCCGGCCGACGCAGAGGATGCGGCGAACCGGGAAACGCTGGCGCGAGCCCGCGATCTCGAGCGACGGGATGCGAGGGAGTTCGATCGCGTAGTCGGACAACGGGTCCTCCTCGGTGCCGGCCCGGACCGGCCGGTTCAGATCAGGCAAAGTTCCGCGAGCGCCATGCGGAGACGTGGCGGCAGGGCTTCCGGGTCGTCCGCTTCGCCGGCGACACCCGCGTCGGGCGGCGCATCGCCCGGCTCGAGATACCGCCAGCCCTGGAAGGCGCGGATGCGGCGCGGGGCCACCGCCACCAGCGCGCGGTCGAGCAGGATCACCGTGCCGCGGCTGCCGTCGTCGCGCGTGGTGTCGCGCACCGCGAGGATCGACTGCCGGACGCCGGCGACGCCGGCGATCACCCAGTAGAGCGAGCCGCCCGCCGCGAGCTCGGCCGCCCGCTTCGGGAACTGCCGCGTGTGCACCTCGGCGGCATCCCCGGCCCGCGATCGCGCGGCCTGGAACCGGGCGATGTCCTCCGCGCTCCGCGCTCCGACGGCGAGCTTGATCAGATGCAGCATCGCTGTCCGATCTGGCCCGGATACGCGGACGAGGCAAGGCGACGCGTCGAGGCCGGGGCGTTGCCCCGGACCCCACCAGGAGCCTGGGGCTCCTGGACCTCCATTCGGTGCGGAGCAGCGTCCCGCATGCTGCCGGGGGATGGGCAGTGCGGCCGGCTTTCCGCAGGATGCTGGACATGGAGCCGACAGGAGACGCCCCGCGCCGCCGCAGCCCCGCCATCCTGCTCGACAGGGTCGGGAAGCGCTACGGCACGCATCAGGTGCTCCGCGACGTCTCGCTCACGGTCGGGCGCGGGGAGCGCACCGTCCTGTGCGGCCCGTCGGGATCCGGCAAGTCGACGCTGATCCGCTGCATCAACCGGCTCGAAGCGCACGACGAAGGGCGGATCGAGGTGGACGGTCTGGCCGTCACCGACGATCGATCGACGCTGGCGCGGATCCGCCGCGAAGTCGGCATGGTGTTCCAGTCGTTCAACCTGTTCCCGCACCTGACGGTGCTCGAGAATTGCGCGCTGGCGCCGCGGAAGGTCCGCGGCCTGTCGCGGCGCGAGGCGGAAGCGACGGCGATGGCCCTGCTGGAGCGCGTCCGCGTGCCGGAGCAGGCGGCGAAATACCCGGGCGCGCTCTCGGGCGGTCAGCAGCAGCGGGTCGCGATCGCGCGCGCGCTGGCGATGCGCCCGCGGATCCTGCTGCTCGACGAGCCGACATCGGCACTCGACCCGGAAATGGTCGGCGAGGTGCTCGACGTGATGGTCGAGCTGGCTCGCGACGGCGGCACGACGATGCTCTGCGTCACCCACGAGATGGGGTTCGCGCGCGAGGTCGCCGACCGGGTCGTGTTCATGGACCGCGGCGAGATCGTCGAGGAGGGATCGCCCGCGCGGCTGTTCGGAAGCCCGGGCACCGACCGGCTCCGCACCTTCCTGTCCCGGCTGCGGACAGCGGATCGGGCCGGGGCATGACGCCGGGACCGGAGGCGCGGGGCTTCCACGAATTCGACCGAGCCGGCGGCCGGTTCGACGGGGAAACCTACCTCTACCTCCACGAGGACGTCCGGCGGGAGCTCGGCTTCGACCCGGAGGGCGCCTACCGGCACTGGTGGTTCCGCGGCCACGCGGAGGACCGCTACCCGCCCGGGCTACCGAGACGGCGGCCGCGCGTCGCCGACGCCGAGCGGCTGCTCGCCCGCCCGTTCGGCCTCACCGTCTGGGGTCCGTTCGAGGCGGTGAGCGGGCTCGGCACGGCGGCGCGCAATCTCGCGGCGGCGGTGCGGGCAAGCGGGATCGCCCACGAGTTCCGCACCTACGACGTGGACCGCGGACACGCGCGCCTCGCCGAGCCGGCGGAGGCGACGCGCCCGGCACGCTACCGCGTCAACCTGGTGCTCGCGAACGCCGACCAGATCCGCCACGTCGTCTCGCTCTATGACGACGCGATGTTCGACGACGCCTATACGATCGCGGTCTGGGCCTGGGAGCTCGCCGCGTTCCGCTCGGACTGGCACGCGAGCGTGGCGCTGGTCGACGAGGTGTGGACGAACTCGCGCTTCGAGCTCGCCTCGCTCGCGGCCTCCTCGCTGCCGGTCCCGCTCCACCTGATGCCGCTTCCGGTGGCGGCACCGGCGGCCGACGCGCACGCGCGGGGCCGCGGACGCCGGCTGTTCGGCCTCGACGACGACGCGTTCGTGGTGCTGTGCCCGTTCGATCCCGGCAGCACGGCGGCGCGCAAGAACCCCGAGGCCGCGATCCGGGCGTTCCGCGACGCGTTCGGCGCTGATCGGCGGCGCGTCCTGGTGGTCAAGTCGCACGGCGCGACCGCCGAGGTCCGGGAGATGATGGCGCGCGAGGCAGGCGGGCAGCGGAACATACGGCTCCTCGACGCGCGGCTTCCGGCGCCCGAGATGACGCTGCTCCAGGCGGCGGCCGACATCGTGCTGTCGGCGCATCGCTCGGAGGGCTTCGGGCTCAACATCGCGGAGATGCTCGCCGCCGGCCGCACCGCGGTCGCCACCGACACCGCCGGGAGCCGCGACTTCCTCGACCGCGAGACCGGGTTTCCGGTCGGTTGCCGACCGGTCCCGGTCGGGCGGCGCGCCGGGCCCTATCTCGCGGACGCGGTCTGGGCCGAGCCCGACCACGAGGATCTGGTTCGTCAGTTGCGGCACGCCTGCCACGCCCCGATCCGCGACGCGCGCGCCGCCGTGGCCCGGCGGCGCATGGCGGAACGGTTCAGCGCGGCCGCGATCGGCGCCCGGATCGCGGCCCGTCTCCACGCGCTCGGTCTCGACCGCGACGACCCCGCCCCGCCTCCGGTCGCGGGTCACGGGGCGGCGAGCACCGACCGTTTCGTGCCGGAGGACCGGAGGCGCGAAGCGGTCGTGTGGCCCGCGCGCCTGCCCATGTTCAGCGTCCTCGTGGACGCCGACCGCGCGGACCGGGACAGGCTGATCGCCGGGCTCCGCGCGCAGGTCTATCCGTTCTGGGAAGTGCTGCTCCACCGTGCCGAGCCCTGGCCGCCGCCCGAGGAGGCGGGCGCGCGCGCCGCCCTCCGGCTCGCCGACCTGCGGATCCGGCTGGTCGAGCGGCCGGCCGGTGTGGCGGCCCCCGCGCCCGAGGTCGGGTCGGGTGCCTTTCTCGTGGCGCTGCCGGAGGGTTGCGACCTCGACGGCGCGTTCCTGCTCTCGGCGGCGCGCCGCCTCGACGCGGAGGCGACACCGGACCTGCTGCTGCTCGCGGCATCGCCCGCGCCGGTCGCGGTCCGGCGCAAGGCGGCGCTGCTCGAACCGGCTCCGGACCGGACGGTCCGGCCGGATGCCGCGGTCTCGATCCGGGCGACGGATCCGAGCTTCCTCGAAACGGCCTCCGTCGCGTCGGCGGGCGAACCTCGCCACGCCGGGCCGGTGGACACCGCGACGGTGCCCGCCGACGGCTTCGCCGAGCTGGCGCGGAAGGTGCTCCGCGGCGACACCGCCGAGCACGTCGTGCTGATCTCGGCCGCGGTGCGCTTCGACGACGCCGGCTGGCTCGCCGCCCTGCTCTCGCCGGCGCAGGGCGCCGCGACGGCCGCCGTCACGCCCATCTTCGCGGTCGACAGCCTGGCGGTGCTCGCCACCACGCGCACGGTGCTGCGTCGCGTCGCCGCCGCGCCCGACCACGAGCGGGGCGCGCAGGATCCCGCCGCGTGCTTCGGCCGCCTCGGCCTCCCGGTGGTCCCGGTGGCTGTAGACGGCGCGGTGCTCGGCGCCCCCGCGGCCACCGAACGCGACCGGATGCCGGCGCCGGACGAGCATCGTCGACTGGTCCGCGAGAGCGGCCTGTTGGACCCCGACCATTATCTCGCCGCCGCGCCCGACGTCGCGGCGAGCGGCACCGACCCGGTCGCCCATTACTGCGAGCACGGCTGGCGCGAGAACCGCTCGCCGAACTTCTATCTCGATCCGGCTTGGTACCGGCAGCGATACATGGACGCGGCGGCGGACCCGCTCGATCCGCTCCTGCATTACCTGCGCCACCGCCGGTCCGGAGTGCGTCCGTCGAACCGCTTCGACCCTGCCTTCGTCCGCTGGACCCTGCATCTCGGACCCGACGAGGATCCGCTCGCGGTGTTCCTCCGCCGGCGCCGCGACGAGGACATCGCACCCGTCCCCGGCTTCGACCCTGTCTTCTATCGCCGCTCGCGGCGCGACCTCGCCTATCGCCGGACGGATCCGTTCGAGCACTACGTCCGGCACGGGACGCGCGAGGGCGCGAACCCGTCGGCGGAGTTCGACACCGCCTTCTACCGGTCGCGCCACCGGACGGGATCCTCGCGCGGGGGTGACGCCGACGAGGCGCCGCTGCTCCACTGGCTCGCCAACCGGGACCGGCCGGGGATCCTGACCAGCTGGCGCGACGCCCTGCTGGTCCGTTTCGCGGAGGCTCGACGGGCCGGTGACGATGCGCTCGATGTCGGCTTCGCCTGGTATGACGGGCTGCCGCAATCGGTCGACGAGCTGCGGGCACTGCTCGGCGATCCGACCCTGGACGCGCTGCCGTTCCGCCTCGTGCTCCGCAACGAGGCGCTCGCCTCCCAGCCCGGCCTGCCGAGCCGGATGGCGGCCCTGATCCGGGGTCCCTACGAGGACGAGGCGGAGGACGACGATGTCTGCGACAGGCTCGCGGAGTGCCTGGCCGATCCGCGCTGCCTCCGGACCGCCGACGGGATGGTGGTGATCGGTGTCTCGCCCGGGATCGAGACCGCGCGCGCGGTCTCGTGGGCGGAGCGGCTGGCCGGCCGGCTGCTCGCGACCAGCGGGCGCGCGGTCACCGTCCGGACCGCAGGCGGACGCGGCCGGGCTCGATGAGCGGGCTCGTCGTGCTCTGGCGCGACGCGCGCTACGCCGTGGTCGACAAGCCGGCCGGCATGTCCGTGCATCCCTCGCGGAACGATCCGGCGCCCTCGATCGAGGACCTCTTTCCGACGCTTGGTCGCGTGAGGGCCGGTCCGTTCCTCGCGCATCGGCTCGACCGCGACACGTCGGGATGCCTCGTGGTCGCGCTGAGCCGGAGCGCGCTCCGGGCCGCGCAGGCCTGCTTCGCGACCGGACAGGTGCGGAAGACCTACTGGGCGCTGGTCGAAGGCGCGGGACCGACCGGCGAGGCGTCGGCCGGCCAAGCGTCGTCGGGCGTGGTTCGCTCGCACCTCGGCCGCGTGCAGCGCGGCGCGTCCTGGCGGATCGAGGAGATGCCCGGGGGCCAGGACGCCGAGACGGCGTGGCGCCTGGCGGGACGTCGCGCGGATGGGCGTCTCGCCTGGCTCGAGCTGTGGCCGCGAACCGGTCGGACGCACCAGCTCCGGGTGCATTGCGCCGCCCTCGGCTGTCCGATCGTCGGCGACGCGGTCTACGGGAGAGGCATCGGCCGGCTCGCCCTCCACGCGCGGGCGATCGCGTTGCCGCTCGATCCGCCCGTGGCGGTGATGGCTCCGCCGCCGATCCACATGCAAACCGGCCTGCTGGCGTGCGGTCTGGAGGGAACGGACCCATCTCCTGGCTGACTCCATGTTGCGCTGCAAAAGATTTATGGTGCAGTGCATCAAATGCCTTGACCCCGCTTGCGTGCGGTGCGATGTTGCGGTGCGTCAAAAGCGCCATGCAGCAAAAGGATGCCGCAGATGTTCCTCATCACCTCCTTCGCCCAGGGTTCCAACCCCGGCGACCGTCCGCTGGTCCAGCTTCGTCAGCTGTTCGCCGAGTTCCGCGCCGCGCGCGCCGAACAGGGTCGCCGGCGCGCCGCCTTCGCCCGCGTCCGCCAGGAACTGAACGCCTACACCGACCGCGAACTGAACGACCTCGGCGTGGCCCGTGGCGACATCGACCGCCTGGCGCGCGAAGCCGCCTCGTTCTGAC
>CAXUBX010000019.1:12080-42389 GCA_964249405.1 uncultured Acetobacteraceae bacterium
GGCGTGGCCCGTGGCGACATCGACCGCCTGGCGCGCGAAGCCGCCTCGTTCTGACACGGCATCTGGCCTGAGACGGGCGACCGGAGAATCGGATCGAGCCGGCACCAGGAAGCAGCGTCGACCAACCCTCAGTCGAATTCGGTGGGCCGGCCGGGATCTCGCCGGTGGGCGAATAGCTTGGCGAGCTGGTGCGGGAGGGTCCGACCGGTCGAGAGATCCGACGGGAGATCATCCTCGGCGAAGAACGCCGTTCCGCTGGTTTCCAGGCTCGCGGTCGCCTTGCCCCCGACGACCTCGCAGATGAAGAACAATTTGTAGATCGAGAACGGGCCGGCTGGGCGGTGGCCCTGCCGCGCCCGGTCATGGACGAGCGCGAGCTTGACCGCTCGGGTCTCGAAGCCGCTCTCCTCGCGGATCTCCCGCTCGACGCACTCGGATGCGGTCTGGTTCACGTCCGCCCAGCCGCCCGGCAACGTCCACCGCCCGCCGTCCATCGTCTCGCGCACCATCAGGATCCGGCCGGCCTCGTCGAACGCCGCCCCTCGGACGTCGACCTTCGGCGTCGCGTAGCCGGCTTCGAAGGCGAAGGCAGCCTCGGCCTCGGCGAACGGCACTCTCGCGAACACCGAGATCGTCTCGGCCGCGATCGCGCGGATCCGCTCGAAGCGCTCCCGATCGTATGGGTCCTTGGTGAAGGCGAGGCCGCTCTGGGCGATCGCCCGGAGCTCGCGCGACCAGCGAAGCCACGCCGGCTCGTCTCCGGCGTCGGTGCTCGTCATGCCCCCCTCCCTGCAACCCGTCCGGATCGGGTGGACCAAGTCGGCCGCCCCGTCGAGCCACGGCGGAAAAGCCGGGCGGCCTTGCTTGACAGTTTTCGCCGGGCGCGGCCAATGCTGCCGCAGTTCGGCAACGAACGATGACGCCCGGAAATCCCGGGAGAACGCCTGAACGGCAAAGGGAACGTCCATGGATGAGAACGCCTTGATCCCGGAGGGATCGGTGGGTGGAGCGCTTGACCGCCGCCTGATGCTGAAAGGAGCCGCGATCGGCTCCGCCTTCGCCGCCCTCGGCGGCATCCGCGAGGCCCGCGCCGCCGGGCTGGTCCCGTCACACCCGAGCTGGCGGATCGTGTTCGTCAATCACGTCACGACCAATCCGTTCTTCACCGCCACCCAGTACGGCCTGCGCGACGCCGCTTCGCTCACCGGCTGCACGACCCAGTGGACCGGCTCGGCCACCTCGAACGCCTCCGAGATGGTGAGCGCGATCAACTCCGCGATCGCCGCCAAGGCCAGCGCGATCGCGGTGTCGCTGGTCGACCAGCACGCCTTCAACGACCCGGTGCAGCGCGCGCTCGAGGCCGGGATCCCGGTGTTCTCCTACAACGCCGACGTCACCCCGGCGCAGGGTTGCCCCCGGCTCGCCTATATCGGCCAGGACCTGTTCAAGGCCGGCCAGCTGATGGGTCAGAAGATCGTCGACCTCGTCGACGGCGGCCGCGTCGCGCTGTTCATCGCGACCCCGGGCCAGCTCAACATCCAGCCGCGGCTCGACGGCGCGCAGGATGTCATGAAGAAGAGCGGCAAGACCTATACGATCGACGTCATCGCTTCGGGTGCCGCGGTCAATGACGAGATCAGCCACGTCAAGTCGTACTATCTCGGCCACCAGGACGTGAAGGGCATGTTCGCGGTCGACGGCGGCACCACCGAGGGCATCGCCGAGTGCATGGCGCAGTACAACCTGGCCTCGAAGGGCGTGCATGGCGGCGGCTTCGACCTGCTGCCCCGGACGCTGCAGCTGATCCAGCAGGGCGCGATGGACTTCACCATCGATCAGCAGCCGTACCTCCAGGGCTACTACACGGTGATGCAGGCCTACATGTTCCTGCTTTCGGGCGGGCTGGTCGGGCCGGCCGACACCAACACCGGCCTCAAGTTCGTGACCAAGGGCAATGTCGGCCCGTATCTCGCGACCCACACGCGCTACGAGGGATCCTCGTCCACCGCGCAGTACGTGAAGCGCTCCGGCGCCATCAAGGTCTGACCAGGATGGGCGGGTTTCTCGATCTGTTTCGACGCAAGCGCGAGGCGAGCATCCTGCTCGTCGCGATCGTTCTGGCCATCTACTTCGAGAGCGCCAACTCGAACTTCCTGCTGACCAGCGCCTCGCTCGAGAACCTGTCCCAGTTCGTCGCCCCCGTCGCGATCATCGCCTGCGGCGAGGTGATGCTGATGATCGGCGGGGAGATCGACCTCTCCGCCGGCATGGTCTACGCCTTCGCGCCGTTCATCATGTATTTCGGCGTGCAGGCGGGGATCCCGGTCATCCCGTCGATCCTGCTCGGGCTCGTCGCGAGCGCGTTCGTCGGCCTGGTCAACGGGTTCATCACCATCGTGCTCCGCGTCCCATCCTTCGTGACCACGCTCGGCACGCTGTTCCTGCTGAACGGACTGACGCTGACGATCTCCAGCGGCACGCCGGTCAACGTCGAGGTGTCGCCGGGGCTTGGCACCCTGCTCGGCCATGGCGGCTACGCCGAGTTCATCTGGGCGCTCCTCGTCGTTTTCGTGATGCACGTCCTGTTGCGCAACACGCGATGGGGACTGCACACGATCGCGTCGGGCGCGAACCCGGTCGGTGCGAGCGAGGCCGGGATCCAGGTCCGCACGATCAAGATGGGCAACTTCATCCTGACCGGCTTTCTCGCCGGCCTGACCGGGATCCTGGAGAGCTTTCGCATCACGTCGATCGATCCCACCGCCGGCGGCACCAACATCATGTTCCTCGCGGTCGCGGCCGGCGTGATCGGCGGAACCCCGCTCGGCGGCGGGTCCGGCACCGTGATCGGCGCGCTGATCGGCGCGACCGTGCTCGGCCTGCTGAGCGACGGCTTCACGCTGATCGGCGTCAATGCCTTCACCTTCAATCTCATCCTCGGCGGCGCGATCCTTCTCGCCATGCTGTTCAACATCCACATCACCCGGGTCCGCTTCGGCGGGACGAAGCGGGCCTGAAGAGCCGGGAGACCACGCGCATGAGCGATGTCGGGACGTTCGACGAAAGGCCGGACGTGCTCCGCGCCGAGGAGATCACCCGGACCTTCGGACCGGTCGTCGCGCTGGACGGGATCTCGCTGCAGCTGAAGAAGGGCGAGATCCTGGGCATCCTCGGCGACAACGGCGCCGGCAAGTCGACGCTGATGAAGATCCTGACCGGCTACCAGTCGCAGACCAGCGGCAAGCTGGTGATCTTCGGCCAGGAAACCGCGCTTCGCTCGGTCGATCACGCGCGATCGCTCGGGATCGAGTGCGTCTACCAGGATCTGGCTCTCGCCAACTCGCTGACCATCTTCCACAACATGTTCCTCAACCGGGAGATCGTGTACCCCGGTCCGGTCCGCCTGCTGAACAACCGCGCCATGCGCAGGCGCGCGGCCGAGTGCCTCGACGAGATCGGGGTGCACGTCCAGTCGGTCGATCTCGAGGTCGGTTCGCTCTCCGGGGGACAGCGACAGGCGATCGCGATCGCGCGCGCGGTGAACTCGAAGGCGAAGATCCTGCTGCTCGACGAGCCGCTCGCCGCCATGGGCGCCCGCGAAGGCGCGCTGATCATCGACCTCATCACCCGCCTGAAGAACGAAGGCGAGATGTCGATCGTGATGATCATGCACAACTACGCCCAGACGCTCGACATCGCCGACCGGATCATGCTGATGCAGCGCGGGCGGGTGACCTACGAGAACCACGCGCGGTCGACCTCGGTCGAGGAACTGATGGAGATCGTGCGGCGGGAGTACCGGTCGCTGCGGGCGGCCTGAGGCTCGCCGGCCAGAAGGCCGGACAGGCCGGGATGGGCGACCACGCCTCCAGTCCTGACGGACGGCACCGCCACCATCATCCGGGAGGACGCCACGCGCACGGTCCGGCCGGGCACCACCACCCCGGGCCGCCGAGCCGCTTCGATGCCGCCTATGCGCTCGGATCAGCGCTCAACGCCGGCTTCGTGGCGGCCGAAATCGTGTTCGGCTTCGCGTCCCACTCGACCGCCCTGCTCGCGGATGCCGCGCACAATCTCGGCGACGTTCTGGGCCTGTTGCTCGCCTGGGGCGCCGCCGGGCTCGCCCGACGCCGGCCGACGCGGCTCCGGACCTACGGCTACGGCCGCGGCACGATCCTGGCCTCGCTCACGAATGCCGTGGTGCTCCTGGTCGGTGTCGGTGCGATCACGGCGGAGGCCGTCCAACGGCTCGTGGTCGGCGTGCCGGCAGGCGCGGTGGGCGGCAGGACCGTCATGCTGGTTGCCGCGGCAGGCATCCTGGTCAACGGCCTGAGCGCCGCCCTGTTCGCCCGTGGCCGCCGGGGTGAGCTGAACGTGCGCGGCGCCTTCCTGCACATGGCGGCCGATGCGGCGGTCTCGGCCGGCGTGGTCGTCGCCGGTCTGGTGATCCTGCTCTCCGGCTGGTCCTGGCTCGATCCCGTGGTGAGCCTCGGGATCGCCGCGCTGATCCTGTTCTCGACCTCCCGCCTGCTGCGCGACAGTGCCGATCTCGCCCTCGACAAGGTGCCCGAGGGGATCGACGCGGAGGCGGTGCGCGCCTTCCTGGCGGCGTTGCCGGGCGTCACCGAGGTGCACGACCTGCACGTCTGGGGACTGTCGACGACCGAGACGGCGCTCACCGCGCATCTGGTCCGCCCGGGCATGGGCACCGACGATGGCTTCCTGTTCCGGGCGTCCGAGGCGTTGCGCGAGCGCTTCGGCATCGGGCACGCGACGGTCCAGGTCGAGGACGGAGACCCGGCGGAGGTCTGCGCACTCGCCTCCGAGCATGTCGTCTGACGCGTCGGGAAAGCGCTGGCCGGCTCGCGGCGAGGCGCCTTCCTCCACGGCGCCTCAGCGTCCCGGGGCGTGGTCATCCAGATAGACCCGGATGATCTCGTCGAAGCGCGTCTCGGCGGTGAAGCCGAGTGCGCGCGCGCGCGTCGCCTCGAAGCCCTGAGCCCAGCCGTTCACGATCCGCTCGATGAACGGATCGCGCTCGCGGCGGATCAGCGAGACCGGCTCGTCGCCCGCGACACGTCGCAGCGCCTCGATCTGCTCGGCGACCGTGACCGACAGCCCGGGCATCGTGAGATTGGGGCGGGCGCCGAGACGCGCCATGTCGAGCGTTGCCGCATGGACGAAGAACTGCACCGCCGAGCGCGGGCTCGCCATCCAGTGGCGGACCTCCTCGGAGACGGGAAGGATCGCCTCCTGGCCGGCCAGCGGCTCGCGGATGATCCCGGAGAAGAACGAGGACGCCGCCCGGTTCGGCTTGCCGGGACGGACACAGATCGTGGGCAGGCGGATGCCGACGCCCTCGAAGAACCCGCGTCGCGTGTAGTCCGCGAGGTTGAGCTCGCACATCGCCTTCTGGGTGCCGTAGCTCGTGGTCGGCGTGAGCGCGAAATCGTCCGGGATCATCGTCGGCATGTCGCCGCCGAACACCGCGTTGGTGGATGCGAACAGCACCCGCGGCGTCCAGCCCTCGGCGTCGTGGATGCGGCGGATGGCATCGAACAGCATCCGCGTCCCGTCGAGATTGACGCGATAGCCGCGCTCGATGTCGGCCTCGGCCTCGCCCGACACGATCGCCGCGAGATGCACGACGAGGTCGGGACGCGTCGCGACCATCGCGTCCGCCGTCTCGGCGAGCGCGAGGTCGGCGGCCCTCACCTCGACCCGCCCGCCGGCGAGCGCCGGGGCGGCTGGCTCGACGACGTCGACGAGATCGAGCGCGCCGATCCGGCGTCCGTCGATCGCGCCGTCGCGCGCGAGGCGCTCTGCAAGCAGCCGACCGATCATGCCGGCCGCTCCGATGATCAGGACGCGCATGGCACAGGACCCTCCATGAGTTCGAGGAGCGGCGGCGACACCGGTGGACGGAGCGTCTCCGGGGTCGGCGCCGCGAGCGGGCGGACGCCGCACGAGACGAGGAACGAGGCGACGGCATCGAGCGTTTCCGGATCCCGGCTGGGATCGGTGGCATCACCGCGCGGCACCCAGACGATGGTCGCGTATCGCGCCCGTGTCATCAGCACGCGATAGGTGTTGATCCGCCAGGCGATCTTGTCGGGGTCGCGCGCCACCTGCCATCGCGTGCCGACGAAGCGGCGCACCCGCCACGCGCCTTCGCCGATCCGCACGAGATCGCCGTCCCAGCACAGTCCGACATGGTCGAGCTCCAGGCCCTGGACGGAGAACTCGGTCGCCACCGTCTCCAGCGCGTCCGAGGCGCGAACGTCGCGCTCGCCGATCCAGCTGTCGAGAAACCAGTGCGCCACGGCGTCGGCATCCATGTGGGGCAGTTCCGCGCCGAGACCTTCCGCGCGGAGGCGTCTGGCGCCGCTGCTGGCGACGAGGCCGGCCCGATGCCGCTCGCGGCACGCGGCGCGAAGCCCGGCGCGGAGCGACGCGAGGTCGCGGGTCAGCCGGAACGGGACATCATCGCTCGCCAGCCTCGCCGCGGCCGCGCTGTCGCCACGCAGCACGGCATCGACCCAGGACGGTGCGTCATCGTGGCGAAGCGAGCGGACCGGGACCTCGAGATGCAGCGCAGGGTCGAGGCGCGCACCCGGCAGCCTCGACAGGGTGGCGCGTGCGTCGGGTCCCTCGAGGCAGTCCGGCGCGTGGGCAACGAACCAGTCCGGCCGTTCGGCCAGCGCCTCGCCCCACCCGGCGAGCCCGCCTTCGCCGTCATGGATTTCCTGGCCGTTGCCGACCAGGCAGACCAGGGAAGCGAAGCCGAGGTGTCTCCCCATGATGTCGAGCAGGTGGGCGGGTTCGGAACGGGACAGTCGGACCGGCCGGTCGCGGCTCTTCGCGATCGCCTGCGCCGCGGTCCAGGACCGCTGGGCCTCGTCGATCACGATCACCCGTTCGGGCGGCAGATGCCCGGTCCCGACCCCGTGGTCGCGGAAGGTCGTGAGCGCCTGGATGATGCCCTTCATCCGCTGCGCCGCCGCCCGCCGGTCGCCGCCGCGGGCGACCGCGTCGCCCACCAGGGCCGCCCGGAGCACGTGGACCAGGGTCGGATTGCCGGTCAGGAATGCGCGGCCGGACCCGGATCCTTCCCGCGTGCCGGACCCTTGTCGCATGAACGCCGCGTTCAGGCCGCACAGCGTCTTGCCGGCACCCGGAATGCCGGTCACGAAGATCGCGAGCTTGATCTGCCGACGCTCGGCGTCCGTCAGCAATCGGTCGATCGCGTCGGCGGTCGCCGTGAGATTGCCGGCATCCGCGCGGGCCGACGCGATCTCCGCGACGTCGTGGTGGCGGAACAGCAGGCAGGCCGCATCGATGATGCCAGGCACCGGATCGTAGCGCGCCGCCTCCCATCGCGCGACGTCGATCGGGGTCGCGCTCGCGGGAAACCGGTCGCGGATCCGCCGCAGCATCCGGCCGAGGCCGATGGCGTCCGCATGTTCGATCGGACAGGCTCCCGAGATCGCGAGTGCCCCCGTCCGCGCCGGCACAGTCGCCGCGTCCGTCGCGACCAGAACCGGCACGATCGGAACGCGTCGGCTCGCGGCGTGGAAATCGTGCAGATCGAACGCGTAGTCCTCGACCTGGCGCTCCGCCTCCGGGTCGAAGCGGGCGGCGCCGACCTTGAACTCGATGACCAGGACGCCCGAGCCGGTGACGAGTACCGCGTCGGCGCGGCCCGACAGCCGTGGCACGCCGAACTCCAGCAGCAACTGGTCCGACGGCGCCGGCCAATCCGCCAGGGCGATGGCGAGAATGGCCAGCGACTGCTCCCACGCCCGGAGCTGGGCGGCCTCGTTCAGGCGATGGTGCCGCTGCGCCTCGTGCGCGAGGGCAGCGACGATCCGTCCCGGACCGGATCGGACGAAGCGGGAGACCGCGCCCGACCACCAGGCCGCCATCGGCCGGCTTGCGCCGTCAGGACAGGAGCCAATCCTCGAAGGCGCGTTGCTGGCGGAAGAAATCGTGCTCGGGTGCGCGGCCTGGCACGGTCATCGGCGACTTGAAGAACAGGCCGAGCTGGTGCTGCACGCCACCCTGTCCGCGGCCACGCGCGAGGTCGAGCGAGCGGGCGACCTCGATCGCGATCGGGGCTGCGAGCACGCTGTCCTTGCAAAGGAGATTAATCTTCATCTGCATGCGCTGGCCGAGGAAACCGGTGAAATCGACCGCGTCCCAGGCTTCCTTGTCGTCGCCGCGCGGCGGATAGTAGTGGATATGGACCACATGGTCCTCGACCTTGTAGCCGAGGATGTCGTCGATCACGCCGGCCTTGGTAACGATCTTCGAGCGCCGGCTGTCCGGGTCGTCGAGCGCGAACCCGTCCTGGTTGCCGAGGATGTTGGTCGAGAACCAGCCGTCCACGTGCAGCGCACGGTCGCGGAACATCGGCGCGACCACCGTCTTGAGCAGCGTCTGACCCGTCTTGCCGTCCTTGCCGGCGACCGGCACCGTCCGGTCGCGCGCGAGCGCGGTCAGCGCCGGGATGTCCGCGCCGAGGCTCGGGGTGAAGTTCCCGTACGGCACGCCCTCCCGGATCGCCGCGTAGGCGTAGAGCATGGCTGGACTGATCGAGGTATGGTTGTCGGCCAGGGCGCGCTCGAACCGGTCGGGATCGGCGAGCACGCTCACGTCCTCCGGCCACGCCTCGACCGAGGCGAGATTGAGCATCACGAGACGGCGGATCCCGGTTCGGGCGCGAAAGCCGGCGATGTCGGTGCGGATCTGTTCCACGGCACCGAGCAGCGAATTGGTGGCGACCCGGTTCGCGCCGTCGATGTTGCGGCAGAAGCGCGTGTTGCCGGTCGCCCGCCACGGCGTGATCGCCGACATCGCGGGCCCGACCGAACGCGCGAGCTCCGGTGGCAGCACCCGGTGCGTCTGGATCGCCGTCGCGAGATCCGCGGGATTGAGATCCCAGCCCGCGACGGCGATCGCGGGGTAGGGCGCGAGATCGGGTTGCTCGAAGCGCGCGAGCGGCAGCCCGGTGCGGTCGGGATCGCCGTCCTTGATCCGCTGGAGCCCGGCCGCGACCGTGGATGCGACCGCGCCGCCGAGGCCGACGATCAGCAGGCCCAGGCCCTCATCCTCAGCCGCCCCGTGTTCTGCCGACATGACCGACGCCGTTCCTCCGCCCTCGTTCCCGGTCCGGGACCGTTACTCCCCCCGGGCGGTCTTCGCCAGAGCGGTGGCAGGTCGCATCCGGCAGGCTGGTCGTCCGGCCCTGAACTCGCGCCGGTCGTTCCCGGCACCTGCTAGAGCACGATCGGCTCGGCACGAGCCGATGAACGTGCTCTACAGATATGAAACCAGAGCATTTTCATCCGATCGAACGATTCCGTTCGATCGGATGATGCTCTAGTAGGTGATCTGCGTCTCGATCCGGGCGGAGCAGGTCAGGGCCGGCGTGCCCGCCGTGGCGCCCGGAGCGACGACGCCCATCACGATCGGGGTTCCGGTCAGCCGGTCTTCCGTGATCTGGATCGAGAGCCCGAACATCTCGCCGCCGCCGCCCCTGGTGCTGTTGGTGACGGTCTCGGTCGTCGAGCCGATCGCGGCATACTGGTTGTAGTCGCGCACCGCCGAGAGGTCCTCCGCGTCGCCCGCGAGATCGTTGCAGTCGACGAGGGCGCGGGTGACGCCACGCTGCAGGATGATCCCGGTCGGCAGCAGCAGGTTCGCGGGGTTGACGGTGCTGCCCGAGGACGGTGCACCGCCGGCGGGCGAAAGGAAGAAGGACTGCTTGGCGCCGCCCGGCGCGGCCGCGCCGCTGTGGCCTTCCGCCGCGTAGAGATAGATCGCGTTGTTGCCGGAGTTCTGGGCGACGCCGACCGCCGACGACAGGCCGACGTTGCTCGCGCCGGCAACGACCTGGCTGCCGAGGATCGCCTCGTTGCCCGCCGCCGTCACGTCGCCGGCTCCGTCCACCGAGAAGGTCGTGTTCGTCTCCCCGCCGGCATCGTTCTCGATCTGCAGCGTTCCCGTGTTCTCGGGAGAGCCGATCGTCAGGTCCTTGGCGACCGTCGTATCGCGATTGCCGTCGCTGTACACGTCCGGATACTGGAAGGTGTTGTCGAAATAGTCGTTGTTCCCGTTGAGATCGGTGAGGAAGGTTCCGCAGCCCTCGGCCGAGTTTCCGGTCCCGGTGATCGCGTCGTAGTGGGCGTCGTTGAAGATGCAGGTGCCGGAGAGCGTGAAGAAGGTGTTGTCCGAGATGGTCGACGGAAAGCCCGTGAAGGCGTTGCCGGGATCGCCGCTGAAGGCGACGCCGCCGGCATCCGGCTGGTTCGGCGCGCTGATGTTGTTCGACGAGATCGTGACCTGCCCGGCGTCGCGCATCCAGATCGCCTGGTAGGAGGGCGACGAGAACGGCGCGCCCGGTACCGAGATCAGGTTCGACGAGATCTCGACCCCTGCGACGCCATAGAGGTAGACCCCGCCGATCACGGTGTTGATCAGCGAGTTGGTGACGCT
Organism: uncultured Acetobacteraceae bacterium; assembly: GCA_964249405.1. Lineage (GTDB taxonomy): Bacteria > Pseudomonadota > Alphaproteobacteria > Acetobacterales > Acetobacteraceae > CAXTPV01. The sequence goes on from CAXUBX010000019.1 coordinate 22,578, forward strand.
GAGCGACTCGTTCGGTCCCTGGCCGAGATCGCTCCTGATCCCGTAGTCGGAATAGACGAAGTCGCCGTTCTGGATGTAGAGACCCTGGAACATGTCGACGTCGACCGCGGTGATCCCGCCGTCGGTCCGGGTGTTCGTGAGCGACGTGTCGATCGCCATGTTCTGCGATCCATGGATCCAGATGTCGGTGCCGACGCCGGGCGCCAGCGATCCCGGCGTGGTCCCGCCGGAGGCCGGCATCGGCACGCCGGACAGCGACGACCCGCTCGCGTTCGCGCCGCTGGCGTTCTTGACGTTGAGATTGTCGATCACCGGCCGCGCGAGATCGACCAGTTCGAGGCCGGTGGCCCAACCGTGCGCAACGTCGGTCTCGCCGGCGCCCTCGATCCACATGTTCGAGATCACCAGCTGGCCCGCGTCGGTGCCGCTCTCCGACGCGACGACGAGGGCCTTGTTCGCGAACAGGGCTCCGGACGGCATCGAAGCGGTCTTGCCGATCGCGAAGCCCTGGAGCGTCAGGTCGGCGCCGTTGGTGACCGTGAGGCGGATCGCGTCGGTCGCCGACGCGGTCATGTCGAGCGTGGTCATCGCGCCGCCGGCGCCGATGATGGTGAGCGGCTTGTTGACCAGCCAGTCCAGCGTCGACGAGAAGTTGCAGGTCCCGCTCGGGAGGGTGATCTGGTAGCCCGAGCCGGCGCTGCCCTGGTAGGCCGCGTACAGGGCGGCGAGGGCCTTCGTGTTGTCGGTTGCCCCGTCGCAGACGAGTGATGCGGCTGCGGCTGCGGCTGCGGTGGCGGACGGCGTGCCGACGGCGGTGGCGACGCGCGACAGGGTCGCCCGCGCCCCGGCCAGCACCGTCTGCTTGCCGGCCGAGCGGGTCAGGCTGGCCGTCGCCGCCTCGGCCGGGGCGACCAGCACCGAAGCCAGGAGCGCACCGAGGAGGCAGCGGTTCACCGCCTGGCGGCGACGTTTCTCCGATGGCATCGCAGCATCTCCGAGATCCGGGTGGTCAGATCAAAAGATCGTGAGCGCAACGATTACTGTTCCGGACTCGCAACGTTGTCAATGCCCGCGCGCCTGCCGACGGACGTTCCGCGGCCGCAATCTCTTTCGGTCGTTGCGGACGCGTGCTAGTTTCCGGACATGCCGGTCGCCGCCGCCACAAGGCCGTTCGCGCTCCCGAACGGCGACGCTGCCGATCGCGGCCGCCGGTTCGGCCGCAGGGCTTCGCACGTCATCCTGGCCGCCGTCGCCTTGCTGTCCGGCTGCGCCGGGCAGCAGCCGATGGCGATGCTGGACACCCCGTCCGGCCCCGTCGAGATCGCCCGGGCCGCGGCGGGCGCCCCGATCAGGGTCTCGGCCGGCGCCGAGAAAACCGACCTCGCGCATTTCCGGTCGGCGTCGCTGCAGGCGTTCTGGATGGTCCAGGGCATCCCGGTGCTGGTGATCGCCGGCACCACCGACCGGTGCAGGCATGCGCTCACCCTGCTGGCGGTCGAGAAGCCGGACATCGCCCGCTATGATCTGGCGCCGTGCCCCGAGCGGGTGGCGTTGTCCGCCAGCGACGACGCGCTGGTGGCGACCGGCGGGACGGACGAGCCGCTCCGGTGGATCTTCCGCGACGGCGTGCTCACGGGTCCGGTCCCGCTACCGGAAGCGGCGGCCGGGCCGCGCCCCGCCGGGCATCGGCGTCGACGCGCGGTCGAGCCGGTTGACCAACAGCTCCTGCCACCGCCGGTGAGCCGGAAGATCGGGCCGGAGGTCATCCCTCCTTCGGTGGATCCGACCGCGCCTCGGCCGCCCACGCTTCGGCTGGACTAGGATGGTCCCGGCCGAGGACGCCGTCACCGCGGACGACCAGACCGCAAGTGCCGCTCCGACCCCGCTCTCGATGCTGCTGGCGCCGCGCCTCGCGGTGAGCCGGGTCCATGAGACGGCGAGGCGCTTCGACCACTCCGTCGCGCCGATGGCGGTGCTGAGCGCGTTGTTCCTCCTCCTCGACACCGCGGTGCTCGCCGAGGTCCTCGACCGGGTGGCCGACGGGCCGGCCGGAAGGGGCGGAGATGTCGGCTCCCTTCTCGTCCTGCTGTCCGCGACCGGTGGCACGCTTGCCGTCTGGGCGCTCGCGTGGCCGCTGGCTCTCCGTCGCGCCTCCACGACGGGGCGGCCGTTGATCGCGCTCGTGCTCGGCCTCGGCGCGCTGGCCTGCGCCGCCGCCTCCGTGCTCGGCGAGCGATGGCTGGTCGCGACCTGCGCCGGCCGTGCGAGCGACCAGGCGCTGGCGGCGGCGGCTCGCCTGGAGGTGGTGCTCCCGGCGGTCCGGAACGGCTCGGCGGTGATCGCCGGCCTCGACATCCCCGAGCGTGGTCTCGGCACCGACGACGGACGAACGCTGATGGCGATCCTGCCGGCGGCGGCGATGGCGTCGGGCAGTGTCAGCCTGGAGACCGAAGGCGGAACGCGCGCGGTGTTCCGCGGCATCGTCGAGCACGAGACCGGCGGAGCCGCCGACGCCTACGACAACGGCTTCATCCCTTCGGTGCGCGCGCTCCGCGAGGCCTATAACCGCTACGTCGACCTGCAGGAGGCGCTGGCGGCTTCGGTGAAGGCGATGCCCGGCCAGATCGCCGCCGCCTGGAGCGATTATGCGGCTCGCCTCGCGGCGGAGCGCGAGGATCCCGCCCATCTGCCCCGAAGCGCCTGGGCCGCGAACGCGGACACCGTCCGGGCCGACGGGATCGACGTGCCCCCGGGCTGGCGGCCGGGCGACCGCGCGGCGTTCGCCGCCGCCGCGGCACGGGGTGTGCGCCAGGATCTCGACGCGGGGTTCGCGCGCCAGATCGCGTCGGCGTTCGGCGTCGCGCTGCCGCCCGGCCTGTCGTGGGAGGACTTCGTGTCTTCGCCTGGCGTGCAGGCCCGGTGGCGCCGTTCGATCGACGCCCCGGACACCGTCGTGCTCGCCCCGGACATGGGTTTCGACGCCTTCGCGGGCACGGTATACGGGCCGGCGGTCGAGCGGCGCGTGGACCGGCGCTACGGGCCGCTTCTCGGACCCGCCACCGACTACGCGCCGACCGGCAGGGACGCCGGTCTCGGGCGGGACGCCCTCGCCGCCGTCGTCCTTCCGCCCGCCGCGCTGTTCGTCGGCCTGCTGCTCTTCGTGGTCAATGCCGGCCTCCTCGCGGCGTCGGGGCTCAGGATCGCCGCCCTGCCGCGCCCGGGCGTGACCGCCGCGGGCCTCGCACTCCTGCTCGCGGCCGCACCGGCGGAGATGCCCGACCCCGTCTCCCGCTCGCCGGCCTTCGCCGCGCTCGAGATCGGGCTGTTCGCGCACCAGGGGGCCGCGGCCCCCGTGTTGGCCCGCTGGATGGTGCAGGCGGTCCCGCTGCTCGCGTCCGTCGCCCGGGTGCTCGAGGCACCGTTCCGGATCAGGTGACGTTCGGCACGCCGGCGATCGCGCCGGTCGCGTGCGGCACGTTCGGCGCCGACCGGCGCGCGCCGGCGAGCTGGGCCCTGATCGCGTTCGCGATCTGCATCGGACGCGCCGGCTTGATGATCACCAGCGCCGAGACACGCTCCGCCTCCTGGCGGACCTCGTCGCCGCTGTCGCCGGTCAGCAGCACGGCCGGAACGGGAACGCCGGTCGCACCCCGGATGCGGTCGATGACCGCCGTACCACGCTCGCCTTCCCGGAGCCTGAAATCGGCCAGGATGACGTCGGGCCGACGCGCGAGGGCGGACGCAATGGCCTTGCTGCCGTCATCGGCGAGGCTGACGGACAGGCCGAGATCCTCCGCGATCCAGCCGAGCCCCTGCAGGAGCGAAAGATCGTCGTCGATCAGCAGCGCATGGCGGCGCGCATCGGCGGGTTCGAGGGCCCGGGGCGACGACGCGCTGGCCGCAGGCACGACGGGCGTGTCGCAAACCCACTCGAGATCGACGGAGAACGTCGACCCGCGCCCGGGCTCCGAGACGACCAGCACCTCGTGGCCGAGCAGGCGCGACAGCCGCTGCACGATCGAGAGACCGAGCCCGAGACCCCTGGCGCGGTCCCGTTCGGGATTGTGCAGCTGGTGGAACTCCTCGAAGATCGTCTCGATCGAGGCGGCCGGGATCCCGATTCCGGTGTCGCTCACCTCGACCCTGAGGCGCTTGCCGTGCCGGTCCGACGTCACGTGGACCTCGCCCTCGTTCGTGTAGCGGACCGCGTTGGTGACCAGGTTGTTCAGCATCCGCGCGAGCAGGACGCGGTCGCTGCGGACCACGGCGAGCGTCTCGTCGGCGCCGAGACGAAGCCCTTTCTCGGCCGCGGCGCCGCTGTTGGCGGCGACGACCTCCTCGAGCAGCGGCTGGAGCGGGAACTCGGCGATGTTCGCCGGGGCAAGCCCGGCATCGAGACGAGACAGGTCGAGAAGGCTGTCGAGCAGACCCGACATGTCGGTCAGCGCCCGCACGCAGCGCGCGATCGCCGCTCCCGCCGCCGCGCCGTCGCCGGCACGCGCGAAGGCCGCTTCGGCGAACAGGAGCGCTCCCTGCACCGGCTGGCGGAGATCATGGCTTGCGGAGGCCAGGAAGCGGGTCTTCGACCGGTTGGCGGCCTCGGCATCGTCCTTGGCACTCCGGAGCGCCTCCTCGGCCCGGCGGATCTCGGTGAGGTCGCGCCCGATGCCGGCGATCGCGAACAGCGTTCCCTCGTCGCCGAACAACGGAGCGTAGACGACCTGGAAGGTCCGCGTGACGCGATCGGGACCGGTCAGGGTCTCCTCGCCGACGTGGATCTCGCGCCGCTCGGCGACGGAGGCGATCAGGTCGTCGTCGAAGGCGTGCATGCCGGCGGTCACGAGCTGGTCGAAGGTGGCGTTGCTGAGCAGGGTCCGTCCCGACGGATCCTTGACGAACACGGCGTCCGGGATCGCCGCGACCAGCCGGCGCAGCACCTCGCTGTTCGCGCGCCGCTCCCGCTCGCCGGCGGCAATCGCGTCGGCCATCTCGTCGAACGCCTGCCCGAGCTCCGTGAGTTCGGTCCGCCCAGGCAACAGGGCGCGCGCCGCGTGATCGCCGTCGCGCCAGCGCGTCACGGCGTGCTCGAGGATCCGGATCGGCCGCTTGATCAGCGTGTTGGCCATCGCGATCGCGACCGCCGTGCTGACCAGCCAGATGAGGCCGAGAAGCGCCAGCGAACGCCGGAACGCGGCATCGAGCGCGGCGGTGCGCGCCTTGATCGAGATCCCGACCACCACGGTCGGGCCGCCCGGATGGACGCCGCCGAGCGGCCGGGCGGAAGCGATCCGCTGCGAGCCGTCGATCCAGACCACGCGCACCGGGTCGCTGCCCCCCGGGAATCCGGGGAGCAAGCCGGGCACCGTCGCCGGCCGCCCCGGAACGATGCGACCGGCCTTGTCGAGGACCAGGACATCGACGCCCGGCGGCAGCCTGGCAGCCATCAGGGCATTCGCCACGGCGGAGATGTCGAGTTCGGCCGTGACCACGCCGCGGGCGCCCCGCTCGCCCCACCACGGCACCGTGATCCGCCGCGATCCGCCCTCGTCGAACGGCCCGCTCTCGAACGGTCCGGAGACGGCCCGACCGGTTCGGAGCGCCTCGGCGATGTCCGGGACCTCGTCTTGCGGCATGCCGATGTCGGCCATCCGCCGGGCGCATCGGACGACCCCGTTCGCGTCGAGAACGCGAATGCGGATGTCGGCGCCGCCGAGAGACAGCGCGCGGAGCAGGAGGCGGCAGGCGCCTGGGCTGGCGATCGCCTGCCCGGCATCGAGCGACGCCGCAAAGAGCGTCAGGCGGACGCTCCGCGCCAGCCGGTCGCTCTCGGCGACCAGGGCGTCGGCGCGCTGCGCGGACGCGACCCCGATGTCGGCGATGCGCTCGGCCCGGAGACTGGTTCCGTTGTAGATCTCGACGAGAGCGACGGGCGCCAGGATCACCGGGATCAGGCAGGCGAGGCGACGCGCCAGAAGCATTCTTGCCGTCCGTCAGACGCCCGTCCGGCGCCATCGACCCGGCAGAACGTTCCGATACGATAACAGTGTCCGGGCGGTCCGGGTAGTGTCTTCCGGGTGCCGGCCTCAGGTCTTCCGGAACCTCAGGACGAAGTTGTCGGCCTCCCCGACCGCCTCGTATTTCGCCCTGTCGGTCTGGCCCATCGCGAGGGTCGGCGGAAGTGTCCACACGCCCCTCGGCCAGTCGGCGGTGTCGCGCGGGTTCGCATCGATCTCCGACGAGCCGACCAGCGCGAAGCCGGCCTTCTCGATGAGGGCCTCGGCATAGTCCTGTCGCACGTAGCCGTCCGCCGCCCGCGGATCCTGCGGCGTCGTGTTCCTGCCCCGATGGTCCTCGATGCCGAGGATGCCGCCGGGCTTGAGCGCCCGGCGCATGGCGGCCAGCATTTCCGGAGCGTCGCCTTCGTTCATCCAGTTGTGCAGGTTGCGGAACGTCAGCACGAAATCGGCGCTCCCGGGCGGCGCGATCGCGAGATGGTCCCGTCCGAACTCGGTGATCGTCACCCGTCCATAGACGGCCGGATCCGAGCCCAGCATCTGCCGGAACGCGGGCGAGGGCGCGAAGGCCCGTTCGAGCTTGTCGCCGTCGGGCACGCCAGCCGCGATCGTGTAGGTGCCGTGATCATGCAGCAGCGGTGCCAGGATCTGCGTCCAGTAGCCGCCCCCCGGCCAGATCTCCACCACCGTCGAGGACGGCGTCACGCCGAAGAACGACAGTTCCGCGACCGGATGACGCGCCCGGTCCCGCGCCACGAACTTCGCACTCCGTGTCGGTGCGTCCACCGCCCGCCGGATCGGCGGCTCGATCGCCAGGGTGGCCAGCGAGGCGAGCAGCATCGCCGACACGACACCCGAGAGAACAACCCGCTGCATGCATCCGCTCCGCCGAACCGCTTCCGGCGACACTCTAGGGAGGCGGCGGGAGATGTCTCGTGACGATCCCGTCAGTTCCCGCCTGGGTGAGCTTTCAGCCACGCCTGCATCTCGCCGATCTCGCGCTCCTGGGCTGCGATGATGGCACGCGCGAGGCGTCGCATCTGCGGATCGCGGCCGTAGGCCAGTTCCGTTCTGGCCATGTCGACCGCGCCCTGGTGATGCGGAAGCATCCCGCGAACGAACGCCTGGTCCTCGTTCCCGACCGTGGGGACGCTGGACATCGCCTCGTGCATCCTCGCCATCGACGCCTCGTTCTGGGATGCCCACGGACTTGGCGTCGGGCTGCTCGCGGCCATCGCGGAGCCCCGGGGAGAGGTCTGGGCCTCCGCGTGCGTCGCGAGACAGGCCGCCGAGAGGCAGGCGAGAATGGCTGGGAACTTCAAGGTGAGACCTCCCAGTCCGCTGCCGGTCGCGGCGATGCGGGACAAAGGGCAGACAACGGTCGACGCCGCAATCGTCGCCGTGCGCCGATCGTTGCTGTTACTGGTGCCGACACTCGGATTTGAACCGAGGACCTACTGATTACGAATTAGCGTGTCAAGATGTCTCCTGGCGTAGCAGGGCGTCTCTCGACGCCGTGAACCATGGTGCAATTACATGGACTTAGGCTGATCGGCAGCGTATCAATCGTCTCACGGCGTCGCTGATCTGCTCCCACTGTTGATGCCCAGACGATGCCCCATTGATGCCCCAGGATGGGTGATGGCGACGGTCAGGCTCACGGACACGGCAATTGCGGCGGCCACAAAGCGGGCGGCCGAAACGGGCGCGCGGGTCGAGGTGTCGGATGCGGCGGAGCGAGGGCTTCGGCTCCGGATCACGCCGAATGGGGCCCGTGGTTGGGTGCTTGGCGCCCGCGATCCGGACGGGCGCATCCGACGCTTCGCGCTGGGCTCGTTCCCGGCACTTGGGGTTGCCGAGGCTCGGAGAGCCGCTCAGGCCATGCGCGAGACAGTCCGAAAAGGGCACGACCCGATTGCTGAAGGCCGGCATCGGCGGGCCGAGGCGCGCGAGGCGAAAGCTGCGGGGCCTGCGGTGGATACCCTCGGAGCCTTGGTCGACCGTTACGCCGCGCAGCGTGGCAAGGCCCTGCGATCATGGTCTGAGATGGATCGGCGGATCCGCGGTGTATTTGCGCCGGCGATCGAGCGGAGCCTGTCGGGCCTGTCGCGGTTTGATCTGCAGCGGGTCGCGGACGCGCACCCGTCCCAGCAGTCCGCGGCCGCGGGCGTTCGCTATCTCCGTCCCGTTCTGAAATGGGCCGCGGCACGCGGCACAGTGCCGCCCGAACTTGCTCTGATTTCTCCGCCAGCCACGGTCGGGCGGCGCGACCGGGTGCTCGCACGCGAGGAGCTTGCCAAGCTGCTTCCGGCTCTCCGGGCCGATGTCAGCGGCTACGGAGCGCTCTATCGTTTCCTGATCCTGACTCTTGCCCGACGCGAGGAGGCGGGCGGTGCACGATGGCGGGACGTCGACCTTGCCGCAGGCGTTTGGACCATACCGGTGGCGGCGGCCAAAAACGGAAGGGCGCACTTGGTGCCGTTGTCGCGGCAAGCGATCTCACTGCTTGAGCACGTCGGATCGGGCGAGTCCGATGCTTTTCTGTTCGCCACTTCGACGGGAAGGCCGCTAGCCAACCATGACCGGGCGACCAAGGCCTTGTCGAAGGCAAGCGGCGTCACCGGCTGGTCGCGGCACGACCTTCGTCGGACCGGCGCGACGACACTCGGCGAGATGGGCGAACTACCCGACATCATAGAGGCGGCGCTGAACCACGTGTCTATCCGATCGGCGCTGGCAGCGACCTACAACCGAAGCCGGTATCGTCCCCAAGTCGCGGCGGCGCTGCAGCGACTCGCAGACGCGCTCGACGGGATTGAGGCTGGCGGCGCGGAGGTAGTATCTTTGCGCGGGGCGCGTGTCGGGTGATGCCGACCGCTCCACAGATTTCCCGACCGCGATGCGGTGCTGGGCAAACGCCGGGCGACGGATGGCCGTCGCGTCGGGGCCGAAAGGGCCGTTTTCCCCTTTGGAATGGGAGAGACGCCCATGAAGCTCGACCGCGAAACTAAGGCTGAAGTCGAACACCTCCGGCGGGACTCGTCGCTGAGATCAGCGGCTACCCTTATCGAGATCCTCGCTGACCTTGACCACGAGGCCGACCCTGATCCTGAACTATGGGACGTGCTGACCATCGCTCGGCATCGGCTTCGCAGCGAGCCCGCGCAAACTCACGCGGAGCGGCGAGCGAAGATCGATGCATGGCGCGCCGAGCTGGACGCGGCGGCGGAAATGCCATGTCGCGGCACGCGGTCGGACCTGACCTACCGCGGCGACACGATCTTCGAACATGGCCTCGATGCTATTTTGATTCTCGAGGGCGTCGCGGCAGACCTCGAAGCCGGCCGGCCGATAGGGCTGACCACGTCGAGGTGCCTTCCGTGATCGGTCTGGTTCGCTACGCGGCCGCGGTAGTCGGCCTCGGCTTCGTCATCATGGTGGCAACGTCATGGATGCCGATCCCGGCGGCTGCGACGCTGTTCGAGATCGTGATGGGGGTCGGGCTGATCGCCGGCATTGTGCTCGGACTTTGCGGGATCGTGTCCGTGCTGCTGGGCGGAGCTACGGGCGGGACCCAGCGATGAGGCTCCCGCCTGGCGAGCGCTATTCCGTCCCGGGCCGAGACGAAAACTCGCTCTGGGCGCGGATGGAGCGGTGGTTCGGTGCCTATCCGTCGAGAACCTTCGTCGTGATCTTGGCGGCCGGCCTGCTCTTTGCCGGAGTTCCGGGAGCAATCGCCGGCTATCAACTCGCAGGAAAACTCGACGCAGCCGCAGCCTGTAAGCGATAGGCGATGATGGCGCTCGAACCCAAGCGCCGCGGCCGGCCGCCGATCGTGCGCCCGACCCCGCCACTGGCGCCCGCCGTCGATGTGCCGATCGCGAAGCACTATTCGCGCGGGAAGGCGGCCGCTTGGTTCGCCGAGCGCGGCTTTGAGCACCTGACCCTGCAGGCGCTGAACAAGCTCGCTACGAGGGGGCGTGGTCCTCGCTACGCTTACGTGGGGAAGTACGCCTACTATTCCGAGGCGGACCTGACCGCGTGGCTGTCCGGGCAACTGGCCGAAAAGCGGTGAGTGGCCTTAGTCACTCCTCGTCGACTTCAAGCGAGAGCAGCTTGGGGTCAATCGGCGGCTACCGGCTGGTCCCGAGGCTCGACGCTCAGTGCGAGCACCCTAAGCCGATGCATGACCAGGCGCGGGCCATCCCGAACAGTGCTTCGCCAAGGCTGTCGAGGCTCTGGCTTGGATCACCGCTACACATCTGAAGGATGAATTTGAGGGTATTCCGACGGCACATCTCATCGCATCCGTCGACGACCGGCGTATGACCTTCGGCGACGGCCATCTCATCTAGCCGTTCTTCGGCAGTGCGAACATAATCGACAGCGGCGCCCGACAAAGACGGTTGGCAAGAACAGCGCTGCAGGAGGGGGTGACATCCTCGGAGTAGCGGGTGCCGAAGCTCTCGCTGCTACCAGACGGCACGATGGGACCGCCGGGGGAATCGGCCTCCTGTGCAGCCTTCTGAGCACCGACGAGTTCCGCAGCGCTCACGGTGCCTGGGGCGAGCGCGTTAGCGAGCATGTCGCTCGCAAGCGTATCAGTCGGACCCTTACCGGGCTCGGCACTAATTGAGAACCCTCTCGCGCTGTCGTTCAAGGTCAAAGCTACGAGGCCGTGAGGAGCGTGAGCATGATCGGTGCTACGGTCCGCGTCCCACTCCTCAGCAGAGTAGGTAATGCGGTTTCCCTTAAAGATGATTGAGGAGTTAATGTTGGCCGGACCTGTGTCGAGGACCTCACGGATCTCTCCAGCCGACAATGCGTAGACACGAAAGGTGCTGAAGCCTGAGTCGCCGCTTGCGGTCGACTGCTCAAGCACCAGAGCGACACTCCCCGGTGCGATATGCGCTAAGAATAGTGCCGCTGCATCTTGGTCAGCACCGCCTTCCTGAAGGTTGGTGTCTACGACGCTATCTCCGTCAAATTTCGGCACAACGTGGATCGAGCAGATTTCGAGGGGATCGGAGACCCCCCCGACAGTCTCGCTCGAAGCGCTCGTCCAAGCGACGAGACCTGCCTGGGGCTGCTTCGACGACACGTTAATCTCGGCGGCGAAGGACGAGCGATCCTTTCCACAAGCTCCGACTGGAATGTCTCCGATCTCCGTTCCATACGACACCAGCTTCGTGATTGTGCCGCTGACATCGGACGAGGCAACGGTTGATAAGGAATCAGCCGTTCGATCCGTCATCAATCCGTTGACCGGGATACCCTTCTTTTGTTGCCACGCCGAGATGGCGGCGCGTGTCGCTGGGCCATACACCCCATCGGGCCCGTTGGCCGGAAGCGAGAGTCCAGCTGACTGTGCGAGATCGCCCTGTAAGGCGACGTGCTCCTCAAGCGGCCTGGTCGCCTCTTCCAGGGCTCCACCCTTCAGTTGAGACAACCATTCCCTGCGCTCGGCTTGATACCGTCGGGAGACGCACCCGACGATCCCCGGCGTGATCGCCGGCACCGGTTCGCCGGGGCCGGGCAGGTTGCAGGCCAAGCGCACCGCCACCGTAAACGCGACCGCCTCCTTGCGGAGTGCCGCCGCACCGGTATCCCCTTCCTGTTGGCGCAGGGCTTTGTAGGCCTGCACGAAGGCGAGGTCGAGACGGGAGAGGGTGGGATCGGAGCAGACCGTTGCGGCAAGCGCGTCGGGCGTCTTCAGGCGACAGGGAAAGCTGGGACCGAGGTTCGCCGGTGGCGGTGTGTCTGCCTGGAATGGCGGGGTCGCAAGGCAGGGCTGAACTGCGACGAGCGAAAGGCCGAGGAGCGGGGCACGGAACGAGGGGCGGAACATGGAGACAAACCGTTGCGGCAACGATGCATTGTCGCCGCTTCCTGACAAAGCGCAACGATATAGCAAGGATGCACAGGCTATCTAAATTACCACTCAACGGAGCTAGTCACCGTCCCGAGTGGACCTAAGTTCAGGACTCTGTATCAGAGCCAGAATGTGACGCTTGCTGCGATGCAGATGGCTGAGAAGAAGGTGTGGGCGCATCGATCGTAGCGTGTGGCGACGCGCCGCCAGTCCTTCAGTCTAACCAAAGGCGTTCTCGATCCGATGTCGCTGGCGGTAGAGCGCCCGATCATACGAGAGCGCCGTTCAGCCGACCGTGGCGACCGCGCCGACCTTCTCGTCCAGCCTGAGAGCCGCGCCGTCCTCGTCGACCCGCTGCTCCGATCGTGCCGAATAGGCGAAGATGCGGAGCGCCGGCGAGCGTTCGAGCGCCCGATAGACGATCGCGAGACGGTAGCTTGAGCGGGTCATCTTCGCCTGCATCGCCCTGTACTCGTTCGGCGTGAGTTCAACCGGACCTTCGAAGGCCCGCCCCTTCACCTCGATCCGGAGAAGTCGTTCGGCCGAGCGTGCCTCGAGGTCCCACCCGAAGGATTCCTTCTCAACCGAGGTTACGACCCAGCGCGCTTTCAGAGCCTCGTAGTGGCTGCGCACCGTCGCCACGGCGGCCTGCTCGATCCTTGCCCGTAGCTCGGTGTTCAGGACGGGCCAGCCCTTCTCCTGACTCGGGACCTTCTCTTCCAACACGGCGGGTGAGGGACGTTCCCCGTCCACGTACCTGACGATCGACGCCAGGTCGCCCTGCGCCATGCTGCGACTGGCGAAGAAGACGCTGGACTGGCCGGGCCAGCCCTTGGCCATGCGCCTGATCGGATAGGTCCTCTCGTCGGGGCTCAAGAGACGGCAGTCCGCCGCCTTCGCGATGGCGACGCACTCAGGACAGCCGGGCTGCGGCCGGATCTTCTGTAGGTGCCTGTAGACGGTGGCGTTCCGCCACCAGCCGACGATGAAGCTTCCGCCACGATCGGGGTTGGCCGCCATCCACACGACTAGGACCTCTTCGACCCTGTCGTCTTCGCGAGAGGCTCCGAGCGCCTCGATGTTGATAGTTCCGCCGATGGCGGGGCTGTAGCCGTAGCACTTCCCTCGATATACTTTGAAATTAAAGGCCTCGCCGACGTCCGTGTTCCCAGCGGCGAGATATCTAAATTGACCCCTCGGCAGATCGTCGGCATCTCCTCGATAGGCTCTCGCCCAACCGACGTTCAGGAACAGGACGTTCGCCACCTCTAACCCTCCGGAAGCTCGTGCTCGGCCGTCCGGGTTGCTTGAGCACCGATCTGGAGGCACGTCGAGACGGTAACCTGCCGTCGTCTGGCGTGCGTCCTCGCCCGCTCAACGGGAGATCCACCATGCGCGTCCGGTGGCTCGAAGCGATGTATGGCCTCGGGTTGGGCCAGGGTCACATCTCGGCCGCGGGGACGCGCGCGACCGGCTCAAGCAGACGGCCGCACAGCTGGCGGGCACGGAAAATCTCGTCGCCATCTACTTCCCCGAGGGAACCAGGGACATTACGACGTCGGCCATATGCGCGGACGCGTTGTCGGCGCGGTCCGCCTGCGAGATGCCGGACGGCTTCGACATCGAGGACTTCCCGATGCCTGACTGAAACGAGAACGACGGCAACCCGGATTGGGACGGCGAATGGCGCTTGCCCATCGGCTCGCCTTGCAGGACGGTGCTGATCGACGACCCGGCGAACTGCCCGAAACTGTGCTCCGTCGTGCAGGTCGGCCACGGCGCCGCCGCTTTGACTCCTACACCGCCAAGTCCAGCTCGGGCCCATCCGGCTCGGCCACTAGATGGCGCAGGCCCTGCACCGACGAACCATCTCCAAGGAGGAGCGGATGTCAGGCTCCTCCTGGAGCACGGTCGCCGGCGTCGCCCGCTCGCGATGGCTTTCGAGTCAATCCGAGAGGAGACGCGTCGCACCGGCGTGTGGCTGAGCACAATAAATCGGCGCCGCCAGTTTGCCCGCGCGGTCGAAACCTCCAAGCCTCCAACGAGATGCCAGTGCCGACCTCAGCCGGAGCGACGCTCGCCACGCTCCTCGCGCAGGTAGCGAGGCTGCAGGCGCGGCTCGGGAACGAGGGACGAGCGCCGATCGCGCGCGGACCTGACGCCGCCGCCGTCCAGGCCGCGAGACGGTACGCGACGACGGGTGGTCACCAGCGCGCAGAACTACACGCACGTTCACGTCGGTCCCTGTCGGCGCTCAAACGCTACGCCGAGGCGCATCGCGCGAGGGTCAGTCCTCGTCGTACCAGGACGGGGTAGCGGCGGTTGGCTCGAACGTGGTGATCGTGAGCGACCGGTCGGCAGAGACGTTCCAGTTCCAGCGCCCCCAACCGTCCGACCTCATCGGCGACAGCCCCAGCGTGATGCGCAGCACGTAGTTCGTGGTCGGCCACGCGGAGAAGACGCTCCAGAGCCTAGCCATCGAGTCGGCCGGGAGAGCCACCCAGCCCCCGGGACTGCCGAGAGCGGAGAGCATCCCGCATCCGCCCTCGACGAGCTTGCCGTTTCCGAGCCGTGGCTCGCCCTCGGCGACGTTCAATACGATTGGGAGGTCGGACAACTTCCGGCCGTCGGACATGCTGATCACGCCTTCGTCGTTCGGTCCGAGCCGGTAGCGAAGCCGCATGAAGATGCGAGCGACGTCGGCCTTGTGGTCGCCTGACCAGTTCGCGGGGCGCAAAACCCACGATACGACGTCGAAGTCCGCGAACGCGAGCTGCAGATCGGACATCGGCGCCTCCATTAAGCTTCGTTTCAGGAGTTCGGCTGCAGCGCTGTCCACCCCAGTTCGGCCAAGCCTTCCGCGCCGTCGGGCAGCCGCCTCGACGACCATCGGCCGTTCGCATCACGTTCCATGTCTTGCCCAGCCGCCGCGGCGCCATCGCAGCGCGACAACCGCGCTGATTGCAGCAGAGCCGATCGAGACCAAGAGCGATAACCATTATACCACGATGTCCCTCCGCGAGGAGTTGGTCACCGAATATCACAACGGAGGGTCATTGCTCGGAATCATCGTTCGATACCCAAACTGCACGGGCTTAACCGCGGAGCCGAAAATGCCGGCACACTCGAAATCGACCGGAATGGGCCGAAAATGCCATCCTGACGGGTATGACGGGTCGCTACATATCTAGCGTCTTTGTACTATCACTCTTAGGCGCGCACACACACACACGTACATACGGCTGAAATGGGGCGACCCGTCATACCCGTCAGCCGCCCCTTCCGCTAAATCGGAAATTCATTTTCCGACGGCTTCAACCGCACCCCGAATATCCGCTTCCCGGTTTCCGTATGCCTTCGGACGAAATGTTTTTGAATTTCCGTGCCGAACCAAGTCTCGGTGCGCGCCCCCTCCCGACGCGCCATCGCGAAGTCACGCCAGTCCGCGAACATGTCACGCGACGCCTCCGACGCGTTCGGGTCCGTCCGATTGAGCCTTTCCGCAATCCACGCTGCAAAGACATCCTGTTCGGCGAAATAATTGTCGCAGGCGGCGCTCACCGCCGAAGGCATGCCGAGCCCGGTCCGCTGCCACTCGAGGCAGCCCTGCACTCCCCAGGCTAGGATGCCGCCGAGCTCCTCGCGTAGCCGGTCCGCAAGGAACGCGTCGGGCGTGGCCGGCCGATGCGTGAGATGGACGATCCGGGTGCGGCGGCGCATGGCGTCATCGACATTGAGGAGGCGAGGCAGATGGTTGCCGCAGATCCACAACTTCAATTCCGGCGTGAACTCAAAAGGGTCGCCGCGCATAAAGCGAGCGCTCTGCCGATCGGCGGCGACTAGCGCCTTCAGCCGGCCTTCCGCCCAGGCGCGCCCCTCCTCCGTTTCTGGCGCTATCACCATGCGCGCGCCCTTCAGCGCCGCCACGTGCGCGAGATGCTGGTCCGACCGGGTCGCGGTGAACACATCCGGCGTCGCGGTAGTCGCATAGTCGCCGAGCGTCGCCGCGAGTGTCTGCACGATCACGCTCTTCCCGTTGCCACCCGGGCCGTAGAGGAAGAGAAACTGCTGCTCGACCGTCGAACCCGTGAGGCTGTAGCCAAACCACCGCTGAAGGTAGGACACGAGCTCCGCATCGCCCTGCGTGGTCTCGATCAGGAAGCGGAGCCATGTCGAGCACTCGCCGCCCGGCGCCACGGGCGTGGATTTCGTGACCATCTCCCCGTGTTGATGCGGGCGCAGCGCGCCAGTGCGTAGGTCGATCACCCCGGCAGGCGAGTTGAGCAACCACGGGTCGGCATCGAACTCGGCGATTGAGCGCGCGTGTCGTGGATCGGCCGATGCGATCGACAGGACCGCCGCACGGGTTGCGGCACTCGCGACACGCCGGGCAAGCGCGGATCCTTTGTCCTCTTCATCCAGCCGCCGGGCGTGGTCCCGACAGACGAGGCGGGCTAGGTCGAACACGGCACGGCGCTCGTCCTGCTCCCAGCGGTGCCCTGCCCACGTGTGCCAACCGCGCCCGTTCGCGAGGTGCAGCGCCTGCCCGGCGTGACGACGCGAGAACATCAAGGCGAGCGCGTCCTCCGAAGAAGCCACGGCAGCCGGGTCGGAGGCGGCCGACGCAGGCATGGGCGTCAGCCCCTCCGCGAGCATGTCCTCGGTCGCCTCAAACTCGTCCTGGGCCTCCGCGAGCCGCTCGACCTGCCAGAGGCGGGTCACCACCGGCGGCAGCGGCACGCCAGCCCGCTCCGCCGCACCGGCGAGCGTCCACCAGCCGGCATGCCGCTCGGGAGCGCCGAGGAGGCTCTCCCACGCCCCCTCGGCCGCGTCCAGATCGGCCGCGCCGGTCCAGCGCGAGCACCAGTCGAGCCAAAGCCCGCGCGCCGTCTCGGTCTCGCCGAAGGTCGCTACGAGCGCGTGCCCGAACCCGAGCCACCGTCCGCGCCCGTCGAACTCCTGACCATTCGGCGTCGCGCGGACCATCTGGGCGAGCGCCTCAAGATCCGCGTCCGACAGCACCTCCGAAGAAGCTTGGCGAGCCCGTGGCGGCGTAACGGTGATCGGCGGGACTTCGACATCGACCGGCGTCCCCGGCGGTCCCGGCACGAGCAGGACGCGCTCGGCGACGTGATCCGGACCGCCGTCTTCGCGCTCGGGCCGCGCGGTGTAGACGGGCTGCGCCGGGCCAAGCACCGAAGGGTCGCCGGCGCGATCACCGAGCCATGAGCGAAGTTCCGCTGAGGTGACGGCGCGGCTCAGGTGGAAGACCAGACGAACCCGCGGCCCCTTATCGGCGAGCCCATGGGAGCCGGTGGCGGCCACGATGAAGCGCCGCCCAGCGAACTCCGTCGGGAGACGCGCCACCGCCGCGGCGCCGCAGGACCCGAGATCGCGCCAATCGAGACCCGTGTCGGTTTCCGCGAGGTCGTCGATGTCGAGAAACAACCATCGGCGGGGCGCGTCGAACACGGTCGGCACGGCGCCGCCCCTCGAGTGCAGTAGGCGGCGAACGGCGGTGACTGCCTTGCCATCCCAGCCGACCAGGCCGCCGCGTACGAGATGCGCGCGGGGCGAGACGAGCATGCGTTGAAGCAGTGCTACCATTGCAGCGAAGTGCGGGACCGAGTGCTCGCCGGCGGTGCCATATTGGAGAAAGCGCATCTCTGCGGGCTCGACCGACCCGTCCCGGCGGATCAGCTTCGCCTGCCGTTCCCCGACTGAGGCGAAAATGGTGACGTTGTTCTCGCGCTCAGAGGTCGCGGACACCGGCGCGACTGATGGTTGAGACATGGCAACGACCCTTCTCGAACCGCTTGCAAATGCGGCGATTTTTTGCTAGTCGTCGCGTTGCGGCGAGACGACTTTGTAGCCCCTCCGGTTTCTCCACCGGAGGGGTTTTTCGTTGTTCAGATTACGTAGTCGGCGATCGCACCCTCCGCCTCGAAGTTCAGGATCGCTTCAAGCGTCTTCGGTAGCCCAACGCAGTCAAGCAGCACTGCTCGTGCGCGACGGCCCAGCGGCACGGAACGAAGCAGCGCAAACCGGACGATCGCGCCGGGAAGGGCGAACCGGCGGATGATGCCCAGGTCTCCAACGTTGCAGCGGAGTCCGACGTCGGCGCCCCGCGCAAGGGCTAGGATGCAGTCCGCGATGCACGCGTCACGGCCACGACGTTCGGTGATCGGGACCATCAGGCGAGGAGACGCATCGGGTAGCGTGGCGAATGGAGAGCGAAGCGAGGTCTCCCCGCGAGACCATCCTCTCTTCTCCCATTCGCCCGCACTCGCGAGCAGTGCCTCAGACGTCCGCGCGTCGAACGTGAAGTCCACCTCGAACTCTTCGGGGCCAAACCCGCTCGCGCCGATCGGTGGCTCGTCATCGGCGTCGCTGGCGGTGCTCACGACACCGCCTCCGGCGCTCGTGCTGCTTCAGCCGTCGCGGCGCGGACGCGCTCGACTTCTGACACCGAAACTCGTACGTGCGGGCCGAAGCGCAGCACGCGGACATCGCCACGGGCGATGGCTCGGCGTAGGGTCGGGACCGAGCACCGAAAGTAATTCTGCGCGGCGTCTGACAGAGTTAGATGATCAGGAGATGCAGCGACGCTGCGATCATAGAACTTCATTGCGAACCTCGCTGCCGAACACGATTGATGACAGCCAGTGATCGCATGAACATCTTTGGCAAACCTAGAGACCGGCTGATCTTCCCTGATCCATCACATCGGCATCCGCCCGTGCATGATGTAGCTCGGGTCATTCGCGCGCCCGGTCAGCGGGCCGCCGAACCGCCGAGCAGACCCCGCCGAACTCGCCACGTGGCCGAGCGCCCCAGCAGCCGCGAAAGCGCTCTCGACCAACTTCCTGAGTGCCTCGGTCCCGCTCCCGATCTCACCCGTGAACTTCACTAGCATGGGACCCGCGCCGGTCATCGCCGCCGCGAACTGGTAGTCCTGCTTCGACGCGTTCATATCCAGCGCGCCCCGAGTGGCGATCGCGGCATTCATCCTGTCGGGATCGTTCGCGAAGCCGATTTCACGGCTTTCGACTTGCTGCGCGTAGGTCGCGGCCTGCCGATCGGCCTCGACCATCGAGCCACGTTTCAGATACCTCTCGTAGGCGCCTGGCCCTTCGTTATAGGCACGGAGGCCCCCGTCCTCGCCATATCTGGCCACCATCGAGGCGAGATATCGCGCTCCTGCGGTGAGGTTCTGGACTGGGTCATTCGGATCCAGGCCATACTGCGCCGCGGTCCCGGGCATCAGCTGCATGAGCCCGAGAGCGCCTGCAGGGCTTCGCAGCGTGCGCCCGTCCGAACCGGTCTGACGACCGCCCGATTCCTGCGCCATCACCGCTGCGACCAGCGCCGGATCAACACCCTCCTGCGCAGCGACGCGATCCACCTGCTTCGCGCGAGCGTCGGGCATGTCCGACCACGTTGCGGGGCCGGGTAGAACGCCGGTCCACGGCCGTTCCGGGGCGCCAACACTGTAGTCGACCTGCGCGTCAGTCCCCGCGCCGGAGATCGCACCGGCAACGAGCGGGCCGAGTGCTCCGCGCGGGACGATGCCGCTTCCAGAGACGATCCGTTGCCAAAGCGCCGGATCGGCGTCGAGAAAACGCTTGAGGTATTCAGTCGCGACGACCTGACCGTCCTCTCTCGACGCTTCCACGAGAAGGCTGAACTGTTTCTGCAACCCCGAAGGCAGCGACTTCGGGTCGACCCCAAGCTTCCTTGCCCATGCGCCGGCAGTGGTAGGCATCCCGCCGCGGCGGGCGAAATACATGCTCAGGGCGGCGTTCTGCGCGTTGCCGCCCCCTAGCCCGGCAGAGCCGATCGCGGTCTGCATGCCCTGCAGCGCCGAGAGCGGCACTGTCACGTTGTCAGAAGGGACGCGTGATCGGCCTGTAGGCAAGCGTCGTC
>CAXUBX010000020.1:0-2011 GCA_964249405.1 uncultured Acetobacteraceae bacterium
CGGAGAGGGTGGGATTCGAACCCACGGTACGCTTGCACGCACAACGGTTTTCGAGACCGCCCCGATCGACCGCTCCGGCACCTCTCCCCTGGGCGGCGCCGAGCCGTATAGGGGCATCGCTCGCGGACGGCAACCGCGTAGCGGGCATTGACGCCGGATGCGTCGCACGCGTATAGGCGCGCGCTCGCTGCCTCGGCAGCCCATGACAAGAAGCGACTGGGCGCGCGACCGGCCCCCGCGATCGTGCGGGAGACGGCGCCCCTACAGATCGAAAGAGAACCGGATGTTCGCAGTGATCCGCACCGGCGGAAAGCAGTATCGCGTCGTCCCCGACGCCGTGCTCAAGGTCGAGAAGCTCGACGGAGAGCCGGGTTCGACCGTCACCTTCAGCGATGTCCTCGCGATCGGCTCCGAGGCAGGCACGACGATCGGCGCGCCGCTGGTCGAGGGCGCGACCGTCACCGCGACCGTGATCGCGCAGGATCGCCTCCCCACGGTCATCATCTTCAAGAAGCGTCGCCGGCAGAACAGCCGCCGCAGGGCGGGCCACCGCCAGCATGTGACGGTGTTGCGGGTTGCCGCCATCAATGCCGCCTGAGCGGCACGCGAGCGAGGAGAACGGAGCATGGCGCACAAGAAAGCCGGCGGGTCGTCGCGCAACGGGCGTGACACCGAAGGCCGCCGCCTCGGCGTGAAGAAGTTCGGCGGCGAGCAGGTCATTGCCGGCAACATCATCATCCGCCAGCGCGGGACCCGGATGAAGCCGGGCCGCAATGTCGGGCTCGGCCGCGATCATACGATCTTCGCCCTGGTGGACGGCAAGGTGACGTTCGAGCGCAAGGCCGAGGGCCGCGTCCACGTGTCGGTGCAGAAGACCGCCGACGCCGCCGAATGACGGCCCAAGGCTCTCCGGACCTCGACCGCTCGCGCCGGGGTCGGCGGAGGCCGGCCTTCCCGCATCGAGGGCCCTGGGTGATCACGCATGAAGTTTCTCGATCAGGCCAAGATCTTCATCCGCTCCGGTGACGGCGGCGACGGGGTCTGCGCATTCCGGCGCGAGAAGTATATCGAGTTCGGTGGCCCGGACGGCGGCAATGGGGGGCGTGGCGGGGACGTCATCTTCGAAGCCGTCCATGACCTGAACACGCTGATCGACTTCCGCTACACACAGCATTTCCGGGCCCGGAAGGGCGGCAACGGTGCCGGTTCGGATCGCACGGGCGCCGCCGCGGACGCGGTGGTGATCAAGGTTCCGGTCGGCACGCAGATCATGGACGAGGAGCGCGAGACGCTGCTCGCCGATCTCGCCGCGCCGGGTTTGCAGGTCGCGCTGGCACGCGGCGGCGACGGCGGGTTCGGCAACGCGCACTACAAGACCAGCACCAATCGTGCACCGCGGCGGGCCGACAAGGGCTTTCCCGGCGAGGAGCGCTGGGTCTGGCTCCGGCTCAAGCTGATCGCCGATGCAGGCCTGGTCGGGTTGCCGAATGCCGGCAAGTCCACCCTCCTCGCGGCCGTCTCGGCCGCCCGCCCCAAGATCGCCGACTACCCGTTCACCACCCTCCACCCACAGCTCGGCGTGGTGCGCCTCAATCATCAGGAGGAGTTCGTCCTGGCCGACATCCCCGGCCTGATCGAGGGCGCGCACGAAGGAACCGGTCTCGGCGACCGGTTCCTCGGTCATGTCGAACGATGCGCGGTGCTCCTCCACCTCGTCGACGGCGCAGCCGGCGACGTGGTCGCGGCCTGGCGGACGATCCGCGCCGAACTCGGCGCCTACGGCGCCGGACTCGCGGAGAAATCCGAACTGATCGCCCTCAACAAGGCCGACGCGATGACGCCGCGGGAAGCCGCGGCACGAGCGGCCGCCCTCCGCCGCGCGTCAGGCTCCGAGGTCACGGTCGTGTCGGGAGCCACCGGGGACGGCATCCCGGCCCTGGTCCGACGCATCCAGGATCGGGTCGCGGCATCGCGCGCGGCGCGTCGGGCGATGCCGTCCCACGCGCAAGAG
>CAXUBX010000020.1:2111-42305 GCA_964249405.1 uncultured Acetobacteraceae bacterium
AGCGGCGATGCCGCCTGACGCCGCGAGCGAGCGCGCGCCGTCCCTCGCCGATGCGCGGCTCGTGGTGATCAAGATCGGCAGCGCCCTCCTGGTCGAGCCGGGCGGACAACTCCGCTCGGCATGGCTGGACAGCGTCGCCTCGGACATCGTCCGGATGCGCGCCCGCGGCACGGACGTGATCGTGGTGTCTTCGGGAGCCATCGCCCTCGCGCGGCAGTCTCTCCCGTTCCCGCGCCGGACCCTGCGGCTCGAGGAGAAGCAGGCAGCGGCGGCCATCGGCCAGATCCGGCTGGCCGGCGCCTGGCGGGAGGCGCTCCACGCGCACCGGCTGGTCGCGGCGCAGCTCCTGCTGACGCTCGCCGATACCGAAGACCGGCGGCGCTACCTCAATGCCCGGGCGACCCTCGCGACCCTGCTCGGGCTCGGCGCGATCCCGGTCATCAACGAGAACGACACGGTGGCGACCGCCGAAATCCGGTTCGGCGACAATGACCGCCTGGCGGCCCGGGTCGCCGCGATGACCGGGGCCGATCAGCTCGTCCTCCTGTCGGACATCGATGGGCTCTACACCGCCGATCCGAAGCGGGATCCGGCGGCGCGCCACGTCCCTCTCGTCCCCGAGCTCACCCCCGAGATCGAGGCGATGGGCGGCGAGCCGTCGCCCGGCTACTCGTCCGGCGGGATGCGAACGAAGCTCGCCGCCGCCCGGATCGCCAGCGGCGCCGGCTGCGCCATGGTGATCGCGGAAGGCCGGATCCGCCTGCCGCTCGGCCGGCTGGAGGGCGGCGGACGCTGCACCTGGTTCCTGCCGGCGTCCGACGGGCGGTCGGCACGGAAGAGCTGGATCGCCGGCACCCTCGTCCCGCTCGGCACCTTGACCGTCGATGACGGAGCGGTGCGGGCGCTCCGAGGCGGCCGTTCGCTGCTTCCGGCCGGGATCAGCAGGATCGAGGGGGATTTCGAGCGAGGCGACCCGGTCCTGGTCCGGAGCAGTGCCGGAACCACGGTGGCGCAGGGCTTGTCGGCGTACGGGAGCGCGGATGCCCGGCTGATCGCCGGCCATCGTTCCGAGGAGATCGAGGCCATTCTCGGTTGGCGAGGCCGCGACGAGGCGATCCACCGGGACGACCTCGTGCTTCTCGGCTGAACCCGCCTCAGTCGCGCTCGGATGGCCAGCGAAGCTGCGGCTCGGAACGGGGCCGGAACGGCGCCGACGCCCGCTCGCGCTCGGGAACGACGGGAGCGGGCGGGATCGGCGGCCGCAGCGGCGGCTCGTCACGCCGCGGCGGCTGCGACGACGCATGGGACGGGGACTGCGGCTGGTATGGAGGCCGCGTGTAGTAGGTCTCGTCCTCCGGCTCGGGGCGTCGCCACGCGGCGGGGCGGCGCATTTCGGGATCGGGGAGCCGGTAGGCGAGGTCGCGGATGTCGGCCTGGAGCTCGTCCAGCCGGGCGTCGAGGGTGTCGAGACGGGCCTTCACGCCGAACACGCTGAACGGCATCAGGATGAACGCGCCTGCGACCAGGATCACGGCCACCAGGATCACCAGCTGGACCCACCAGGGAACCCAGTCCGGAAGAGCGAATGGCAGGGTCATGAGGCGATGCTACCGTTCCGCTCGCCCGCCGTCACGCGCCGGATCGCTCGCGGAACGGACAGCGCTCACATGCCGAGCGCCCGGCGATAGAGGTCGAGCAGGGTCTCCTGTTCCTCCACCTCGGCCGCCTCCTTGCGACGGACCGAGATCAGCTGGCGCAGCACCTTGACGTCGAAGCCGGCGCTCTTGGCCTCCGCGTAGATGTCCTTGATGTCGCCGCCGAGGGCCTTGCGCTCCTCCTCCAGGCGCTCGATCCGGTCCACGAGCGATCTGAGGCGCTCGCCCGCGATCCCCCCGGTCTCGCGACCCGGCGCCTCGTCCTCGACCGTCGCGGTCTCCGCCTTCATGCAGTCCTCCCCGGCCCCAAGCGCCCGCGGGTGTGCCGAAGCGGCAGAGGCGCGTCAACGCCGCCGGCGGTCACGCCGGTCGCTCGGTTGTGCGCGCATGGGCACCCGCATACATGAACCCGGCAACCGGGCGGCGAGCTTCGAGCGTCGTCCAGAGGAGAGGTCCGCCTCATGGCGCCTGCGTTCACCAGCGTCGAGCCCTTCGATTACGTGATCTTCGGCGCGACCGGGGACCTGACGATGCGCAAGCTGCTGCCGGCGCTGTATCACCGCTTCCGCGACGGCCAGATCCAGCCCGCAAGCCGGATCATCGGCGGGGCGCGTTCCGATCACACCACGGAGGCGTTCCGGGAGATCGCCCGCGGCGCGCTCGGCAAGTTCGTCGAGCCGGATTGTCTCGAGCCCGCGACCGTCGACACGTTCCTCGGCATGATCCACTACGCGCGCGTGAACGGCGCGACCGCGGAATGGTGGGAGAACCTCGCCGGGTATTTCGCGGATGCCGATCCGGAACGAGTTCGCGTGTTCTATCTCTCGACCGCCCCGGCGCTCTACGGCGACACGTGCCGCAACATCGCCGAGCGCGGCCTTGCCACCAGGCAGACGCGGGTGGTCATCGAGAAGCCGATCGGGACCGATCTCGCATCGGCCCGCAAGATCAACGAGGAGGTCGGACGGCACTTCCCCGAAAGCCAGATCTACCGGATCGACCATTATCTCGGGAAGGAGACGGTCCAGAACCTGATGGTTCTCCGCTTCGCGAACTCGATCTTCGAGCGGCTCTGGAATGCGGACTGCATCGACCACGTTCAGATCACGGCGTCCGAGACGGTCGGCGTGGAAGGACGCGCACCGTACTACGACACCTCCGGCGCGCTCCGCGACATGGTGCAGAACCACCTCCTGCAATGCCTCTGCCTGCTGGCGATGGAACCGGCCGGCTCGCTCGATGCCGACAGCGTTCGGGATGAGAAGCTCAAGGTGCTGCGGGCGCTCAAGCCGATCGAACCGCACGACGTGGCGACGGCGACGGTTCGCGGCCAGTACGGAGCGGGGAACATCGACGGCAAGGAGGTCGCCGGCTACCTCGACGAACTCGGACACGAGAGCCGGACCGAGACCTTCGTCGCGATCAAGGCCGAGGTGCAGACCTGGCGGTGGGGCAAGGTGCCGTTCTATCTCCGGACGGGAAAGCGGCTCGCCAGGCGCTCGTCCGAGATCGTGGTCCGGTTCCGCGACGTCCCGTATTCGGCCTTTCCGCGCGCCGACGTCGATCTGCAGGCGAACCTGCTGGTGATCCGCGTCCAGCCCGACGAGGGGATCGAGATGCGGATCATGAGCAAGGATCCCGGACCGGGCGGCCTCCGGATCCGGCCCGGCAAGCTCGACCTCTCGTTCGAGAAGGCGTTCTCGACCCGCATGCCGGACGCCTACGAACGCCTCCTGCTCGACACGGTCCGCGGCAACTCGGTTCTGTTCATGCGTCGCGACGAGGTCGAGGCCGCCTGGGCGTGGGTCGATCCGATCCTCGATGCCTGGTCCGCCTCGCCCGAGAAGCCGAAGACCTACAAGGCAGGGTCGTGGGGGCCCTCGGCCGCGATCGCCCTGATCGAGCGGGATGGCCGCACCTGGTTCGAGGACCTGAACTGAGCGGCGGACCCGGAGGAGCCGCGGAATGACCGCACGGGGTGGCCCCGGATCGCGGCTGCGCGCGTTCCGGGCGGCGACCGGGAGCCGGCCGATGACGCCGGCGCGGTTCTGGCGGCGGATCGCGCTCGTCGTCCTGATGACGGCCGCGGTGTGGTTCGCGCAACGCGGAACGTTCGAGCGCGCCTCGGATGCGATCTTCGGTCCGCGAACCGACTGGCACAACGACTATGCGATGTCGGAACGGATCTACGACCTCGTCGTGTCGCGTCACCTGACCACGGTGCCGCGCCCGTGCCTCCTGCTCGACATTCACGGCGGAGATCCGCCCGAGGCGCAGACGATGGATGTGCTGGAGCGGCCGACCAGGGCCTGCATGGGAAACGAAGCTGCCGCGATCAAGCGGATCCCGCGCCTGTTCGCGATGCGGGTGGACCGGAACACCGGACGCGTCGAGACCGATCAGGGAAGCGCCGGCTTGTTCCATGCGCTTCCCTGATCCGCCCGGCACTTGCCGGAGCGCCCGCTGACGGGGCAAATGACCGTGTTTGGAGGGAGAACGGAACGAGATGCCGGCTGACCAGCCCGAGGATCCGCCCGTCGACGGGCATGGCCAGGATCCGGACGTCCAGCGTCGCGATTTCATGACGCTGTTCGCCGGCTCGGTCGCCGTGGTCGGAGCGGCGGCGTTCGCCTGGCCGCTGATCGACAGCCTCTCGCCACCGGAGGCGCTGCGCACGGGCGGCGGCGTGGTCGATGTCGACGTCGGACATCTTGCTCCGAACACGCAGATGTCGGTGCTCTGGCGCGGCAAGCCGGTGTTCATCGTGCACCGCACGCCGGCGCAGTTGCTGACGCTGCAGAACCCCAACCTGACCACCCGACTGGCCGATCCGCAGTCGGACGCCTACCAGCAGCCGGACTACGCGAAGAACTGGCACCGCTCGATCGACCCCCAGTACGGCGTCCTGGTCGGGATCTGCACGCATCTCGGCTGCATCCCGAACCTGTTTCCCAACGCCTCCCCGACCGAGCCGGTCCCGAACTGGCCGGGCGGCTATCTCTGCCCATGCCACGGCTCGCGCTACGATCTCGCCGGTCGGGTCATGCGAGGCTCGCCCGCCCAGTACAATCTTCCGGTACCCCCCTATTCGAAGCCGGGTCCGACCCGCATCCGGATCGGCACCAGCCCGGACGATCTCAGCTTCGACTTCGATCGGATCGAGGCCTTGTGAGGATCGCCCGGCTCGTCTGAACCGCATTTCAGGTCCGGGCCACGCGATGCAAAGCCGATCCCGACGATGATTTCCCTCCGACCGGAAGGGAGATCACCATGGCTGCACGACTTCTCGCCCTCGTCGGCCTGGCGGCACTCGCCGCCCCGCTTGCCGCCACTGCCGCATCATTGCCGACGCACCTGGAGCGGGTGACCATCCCGGACGGATCGATCCTGGCAATCCGCTATGCGGGAACCGTCGCGCCGCGACTGGTGCTCGAGCCCGAGGCGACGCCGATCGGGTGGGTCTCGCCCCCCTTCATGCCTTCGGCGGCGACGCTGATGGCCAATGTCGCCGCGATGATGGAGGCGGCCGATACGGACGCCCTGCGCGCGGCGGCCGCTCCCGCGTCGCTGACGCCAGCGGTGTTCGCCGATCCGCGGGCCTGCGTCACCGAGACGCGCTTCGTCGACGCGGCCGGTCGCACGCCGACAGTCACCACGTTCCGAAGCGCCGGCTGCGGGTCGCGGATGCCGGCGGGCGCGAACGTCGCCGTCCCGGTCAGGCCGCGGCCGATCGGCCAGCACCTCATCGAGGCCAGCCTGCAGACACCCGAGGGGTAGACGGAGCCCGGTCGGCCCGCGTCACAGGGGGAAATGGCAGGCGACGTCCCGGCCGTCGCCGAGCCCGGTCAACGCCGGGCGCTCCGACGCGCAGCGCGCCTCGGCACGTCCGCAGCGGGTGCGGAAGCGACACCCCGATGGCGGCGAGATCGGGCTCGGCGGATCGCCTCCCAGGACGACCCGGTCGCGCCCGCCGCCCGGGACAGCGGCGAGCAGGGCCGCCGTGTAGTGGTGCGCCGGGCGATGCAGCACCAGGTCGGTCGGCCCGGCCTCCACGATCGCGCCGAGATACATCACCGCGACGCGGTCGGAGATCTGCCGCACGACCGAGAGATCGTGCGCGATGAACAGGTAGGCGAGGCCGAGGTGCTCGCGGAGGTCGGCGAACAGGTTGACGATCTGCGCCTGGACCGAGACGTCGAGCGCGGAGACCGGCTCGTCGGCAACGATCAGGCGCGGCTCGAGGGCCAGGGCACGTGCGATCCCGATGCGCTGGCGCTGGCCGCCGGAGAACTCGTGGGGAAACCGGTCGAGATGGTGCGGCGCGAGGCCGACGGTCTCGATCAGCGTCCGCACCCGCTCGGCGACGCCGCTCCGTCCGTGCACCCGGAGCGGTTCGGCAACCAGGTCGCCGATGCGGCGTCGCGGGTTCAGCGATGCATAGGGGTCCTGGAACACCATCTGCATCCGCGCGCGGACCCGGCGGAGCGAGCGGTCGCCGGCTCGGGTGATGTCCGTGCCCTCGAAGCGGATCGTTCCGCGATCGACATCGTGCAGCCGGAGCAGGGCGCGACCGAGCGTCGACTTGCCGCAGCCCGATTCGCCGACTACGCCGACCGCCTCGCCCGGCCCGACCGAGAGCGACACGTCGTCGAGGGCGCGAAGCCGCCGGGAACGCCAGCCGAGCAGCCCGTCCCGCCCCGCCGGATAGGTCTTCACGAGGTGCTCGGCTTCCAGAAGCGGGGTCATGGGACGAGCTCGGCGCGGCCTTCGGCCGGCAGCACGCAGGCAACCTCGAGCGTCCCGATCGGGACCAGCGCGGGCCGGACCGCGCAGGCGTCATGGCGCCAGGGGCAACGCGGCTGGTAGGGACAGCCTTCCGGCCTCGCGTCCGGAGCCGGCGGGGCGCCCGCGATCGCCGGCAGGCGACGCGGGCGCTCGCCTCGCATGGGCGGGATCGAGCGGAGAAGCCCCGCGGTGTAGGGATGGTGCGGCCGGGCAAGCATCGGCGCCGTCGGCCCCCGCTCCACGATCGTTCCCGAATACATCACCATGGCGCGGTCGGCGATCTCGGCCACGACGCCCATGTCGTGGGTGATGAGCATGATCGCCGAATCGAACTCGTTCCTCAGCCTGCCGAGAAGGGCAAGGATCTGTGCCTGCACGGTGACGTCGAGCGCCGTCGTCGGCTCGTCGGCGATCAGGAGCGAGGGATTGCAGGACAGCGCCATCGCGATCATCGCCCGCTGCCGCATGCCGCCCGAGAGCTGATGGGGGAACCGCTCGGCGGTGCGTGCCGCGTCGGGGATCCCCATGGCGTCAAGCAGCTCGACGGTCCGGGCGCGCGCTGCTCGTCGCGCGAGATGCTGGTGGGTGGTGAGCGCCTCGGCGATCTGTGCCCCGACCGTGATGACCGGGGTCAACGCGGTCATCGGATCCTGGAAGATCATCGCGATCTCCCGTCCGCGCAACGACCGCATCCGGCGGCGGGAAAGGCCGACGAGCTCCTGGCCGCGATAGCGGATTGATCCCATGACCACCGCGTTCGGCGCCTCGATCAGGCCCATGATCGCGAGCGCCGTCATGCTCTTTCCGGAGCCGCTCTCGCCCACCACGCCCAGGATCTCGCACGGCGCGACCGAGAACGAGATGCGGTCGAGCACGGTCACCAGCCCGGCGCGGCCACGGAAGGCGACGCTGAGATCGCGGACCGCGAGCAGCGGCTCTCCTTCGATCGTGCCTCCCGGCATCATCGACGATCCCGCACGCGTGGGTCGAGGGCCAGGTACACCACGTCGACGACGGCGTTGGCGAGCACGACGAAGAAAGCGGAATACATCACCGTCGCCATGATCATCGGCAGGTCGAGGTTGCTGAGCGCGACGTAGGTCAGACGTCCGACGCCGGGCAGTCCGAACACCACTTCCGTCAGCAGCGCCCCGCCCCCCACGAGCTGGGCAAAGTCGAGGCCGAACAGCGATACGAAAGTCACGAGCGAAGTGCGGAGCGCATGGCGCATCATCACGCGCGACGAGCTGAGCCCCTTGGCGCGCGCCGTCCGGATGTAGTCCTCGCCGTAGGCATGCAGCAGATCGGCCCGGAGGACGCGCCCATAGATGCCGATGAAGAGGATCGCGAGCGTGAGCCACGGGAACACCAGCGAGCGGAACCATAGCCCGGGGTCCCGCGAAAGCGGGACGTAGCCGAGACCGGGCACCCAGGAGAACAGCCAGGTCCGATGCAGCAGCTTCTGCGTGAGGAGATTCACGACCTCGCCGAGCCAGAACACCGGCATCGAGATTCCCACCAGGGCGAGCGCCATCAGCACGCGGTCCAGCACCGTGTTCGGAACGGCGGCGCCGATGATGCCGACCACGATCGAGAGCACGACCCAGATCACGGCGGCTCCGAGGCAGAGCGAGAGCGTGACCGGCGCCGCCTCGAGGACGGCCGGCACCACGGGCTCGCCACGGTTCACGTAGCTCGTGAGGTCCCGAGTGATGAAGAGCTTGCTCATCATGCGCACGTACTGAACCGGCAACGGCCGGTCGAAGCCGAAATCGTGGCGGATGGCGGCCACCGCCTGCGGGGACGCGTTCCGGCCCGCGATCCTCGCCGACGGATCCGAACCCGGGGTCGCGAAGAAGAT
This sequence comes from uncultured Acetobacteraceae bacterium, assembly GCA_964249405.1. GTDB lineage: Bacteria > Pseudomonadota > Alphaproteobacteria > Acetobacterales > Acetobacteraceae > CAXTPV01. The sequence goes on from CAXUBX010000020.1 coordinate 10,413, forward strand.
CAGGAACAGGAAGCCGGAGACCCCGATCAGCACGAATACCGTCTGCACGAGCCGGCGAAGCACCGCGCCGATCATCGCTCCTGCAGCCTCACCGATGCCCGCGCGGATCGAGCGCGTCGCGGAAACCGTCGCCGATCAGGTTGAGCGCCACCACGGTCAGCACGATGGCGAGGCCGGGCGCGATCGCCACCAGGGGCCTCGTGTAGATCAGGCCCTGGCCATCGTTGATGATCGTTCCCCAGCTCGCCTGAGGCGGCTGCACGCCGATCGAGAGGAACGAGAGCGCCGATTCCGCAAGGATGTTCAACGCCATCAGGAGCGGCGCCAGTGTCAGGACGGTGGTGAGCACGTTCGGCAGGATGTCGCGTGCCAGGATCCGCGACCGTGGAACGCCGAGACAGCGTGCCGCGAGCACGAAGTCGCTGCCGCGGAGCGAGAGCACATGGCCGCGCACCGGCCGCGCGACGTAGGGAACGTAGACGACGGCGATGATCGCGATCGGAAGCAGGAGATTGTCGCTCGCGATGGTGACCGGTCCAAACCGCAGCCCGTGCGACACCGTCATGATCGAGAGCGAGATCGCGATCAGGTAGACCGGAACCGCCCACATCACGTCCATCAGCCGCGACAGCACCGCATCGATCCAGCCCCCGAAGAAGCCGGCCACGATGCCGACGAGGGAGGCCAGCACGGCGCAGGCGAAGGTCGCCGAGAACCCGATCAGCAGGGAGACGCGGCCGCCATAGAGAAGCCGCGCAAGCAGGTCCCGACCCTGCCCGTCGGCCCCCAGGGGATCCGCGGTGAGGACCCAGGTCGGACCGATCGGAGACACCCCGAGCTGGAGCGGATTGTCGTCCGCCTGCATCACCGGCCTTGTCTTGCCGTCGATCGTGACCGCGCCTCCGATGTTAGACACGAACGGATCGGTGTGCGCGATCCGGCTCGCGTAGACCGGGGCGAGAAGACACGCGAGAACGATCAGGCCGAGCACGACGAGAGACGCCATCGCGACGGCGTTGCCCCCGAAGCGCCTCGCCGCCTGCTGCCAGGGCGAGCCCGGCCCGTCACCGCTCAACGCACCCACACTTTCGAGAAGATCATGTGGTCGAGTTCGGAGAAGGTGTAGTTCCCGAGGCGCGTGGACACGACGTCCACCCACTTGTCCTGGATCAGGTTGGCGGCGAGCGACAGGTCGGTGATCTTGCGATCGACGTCGTCCCAGAGCCGGTCGGCCTTCTTCGGATCGGTCAGCATGGCGGCCTCGGCCGTCGCTGCCTCCGCATCGAGCGCCTTGTCGCAATAGCCGGAGATGTTAATCGAGCTGTCCGACCCGGCATGGAAGCTGTCGCACCCGTAGAGGACATGGAGAAAGTCCGATGCCGCCGGGTAGTCGGCGTTCCAGTCCGTCAGGCTGATCTGGACCCTGTTCCTGGTGTTCTGGATGTAGTCGAACTGGACATTGACGTCGAGCGAACGGAGATGGGCGTCGTAGCCGATCTGCCGCAGGACGTTCTCGAGGTAGGCGCCCATCGCCATCTCGACCCCGTATGTCGTGGTGACGAGAACGACGTGCGCTCCCGCCGTTCCGCTCGCTGCCACGAGCGCACGCGCCCGGGCGAGGTCCGGCCCGTGCCACGCCGGCGCCGGGTGTGCCGTATCGGCGTTTCCGGTGAACGGGCAATACGAGATCGAAGCCGGATAGTCGCGGGGCAACACCTGACAGATCACCGCGGCGGCTCCCGGGCCGCCCTTGAGCAGCACCAGAACCCGCCGGTCGATCGCGTAGTTCACGGCCTGCCGGGCCGCGAGATGATTGAACGGATAGAGGTGCGTGTTCATCGGCAGGTAGTAGGTTCGCGGAACGATCTCGACATGGGTGCGGGACGTGTAGTCGGTCCCGAGCTCCCCGAGGCGATCGACGGGCTTCGGATCGTACATCCAGTCGTACTGGTTGTTCTCGACCGCGGTGACCTCATCCTCGTCCGACATGCCGAAATCGTAGCTGATCCTGTCGACGTAGCCGTCCGGCTCCGCAGCCTCGCTCCAGACATGGAAGAACGGGTTCCGGACCAGCTCCATGTGCCGGTTCGGATCGTATGTCTCGATCATGTAGGGACCCGTGCCGACCGCAGGGGTCAGCCCGACATCGTGCCAGGGCGTCGCGGCCGGCAGCACGCTCGCGAACGGCATCGCGAGCTTGTCGAGGAATTCGGGATCGGGGGCCACCAAGTGGAAGGTGACGGTCCGCGCGACCGGATCGGCGACGACGCCGTCTTCGAGCGTGCAGGTGGCAGGCGATCGGGCACAGGCATCAGCACCGACGAGGCCTGTGAAGAAGCTGCTCGCGCCGGGGCTCCGGACCGCATACATCCGCCGCAGTGACACCACGACGTCGTTCACCGTCACCGGCGTGCCGTTCGAGAAGCGGATCCCGTCGCGTAGGCGGAAGGTCCAGGTCCGTCCGCCATCGGTGGGCTTCGGCAGCGCGTCCGCGAGGTCGGCGACGACGTCTCCGCTCGCGATCCCGTCCGATTTCCGGAACGCCACCAGCCCGTCATAGATCACGAAGAACACCTCGGCGAAGCCGAGCGTGTAGTTGATCTGCGGGTCGATTGTCCCGAATGCGCTGACCGAGGTCAGCCGCAGCGTGCCGCCCCGATGGGGGTCCGGCCCCGCGGCCGTGCAGAGAACCGCGGACAGCAATGCCAGCACGGCCGCTCCGAGGCGGCGAGAGGGACGGATCACGCGACGGCGCACCGGGCGCGAGCAGCAATAACCGCGCCACTCGGCTCGTCGGCGGTCGACGCGCCGTCCAGTGCCTCGCGGACGGCGCGGCCGGCATCGCGCAGCGCCCGGGCGGCCGGCGGATAGACGGCCGCGAAGTTCAGGCAGCCATGCAGCGCCCCCGACAGCACCCGGAACCGCACCGGAACGCCCGCGGCGCAGAGCCTGGCCGCGAACACGAGGCCCTCGTCGCGAAGTGGATCGCACCCCGCCGTCACGATCGTCGTCGGCGGCATGGCGGCGAGATCGGGCGCCAGCGCGGGCGCATACCAGGTCGATCGGGTCGCATCCGGCGCCGGGAGATAGCAGGAGCGGAACCACTCGATCATCGCACGGTCCAGAAGGAAGCCGTTCGCGAATTCCCGAGCGGACGCGACGGTCTCGCCCCCGAGCGTCGGGGGATAGAACAGGAGCTGGTGGCAGGGTCCCTCGACGCCGCGCTCATGCGCGATCCGGCACACGGCGGCCGCGAGATTGGCGCCGGCGCTGTCGCCGGCGACCGCGACCGCCCGACAGCCATTGCCGAGGGCCGGGCGCTGGCTCCGGAGCCACTCGAAGACCGCGAAACTGTCGAGCGGGGCGGCCGGGAACGGGTGCTCGGGCGCGAGGCGATAGGCCAGCGAAAGCACCGAAGCACCGGACGCCCGCGCGAGACGGCAGGCGATGTCCTCGTGACTGTCGAGACCGCAAAGGACGAAGCCGCCGCCGTGCAGGAACAACACGAGACCGCGCGCGCCGCGCGTCCGGTAGAGCCGGGCCGGCAGCGTTCCCTCGGAACCCGGAACGCGCAACTCGTCGACCGAGGCGAGGCCGCGTCTGAGAACCCGTCTCGGCAGCGGCGGGCGATCGATCGCGGCCCGCAGGCCCTGGAGATCGAGGCCGCCGCGGACGACATGACGCGCGCTCCTCAGGATCACGCGGGACAGCAGGTCGGGACGATCGGTCACCATCGATCCTCACTCGCACACGCGTTCGCGAACTGCTACTGGGCGCGGGCCAGACGGCCGGACGGCCGCTGCCCGGGCCTGCCCGGGTGGAGGAAAGTCCGGGCTCCACGGAGAAACGGTGCCGGCTAACGCCCGGCGGGGGCGACCCCAGGGACAGTGCCACAGAGAGCAGACCGCCCGCTCGCCGCGAGGCCGGCGGGCAAGGGTGAAAGGGTGCGGCAAGAGCGCACCGCGCGTCCGGTAACGGAGGCGGCAGGGTAAACCCCACCGGGAGCAAGACCGAATAGGGGCGACAGGCGCGACGATCTTCCTAGGAGGTTCGCCACGCCGGGGCTTTCTCCGGCCCGTCGTCCGGGTTGGTCGCGTGAGGCGCGCAGCGATGCGCGTCCCAGAGGAATGGTCGTCCCGCCCGTCCGCGGGCGGACAGAACCCGGCTTACAGGCCGTCTGGCACCTCGATCATCACGCCGACGACGGAAGGAAGTAGAGACGCACCCGGACCGAGTTGCCGACCCGATCTCGCGGGTCGCAGTCAGAACGAAAAAAGAACATGAGTCCGAACAGGTAAAGAACATCGTTCTGAACACGTTCGGAATAGCTTTGACGCCCATGTCCTCCCATGGTATCCCATGAACGCCCATCCACAGGAGCATCGGGAGGAAGCGGCGTGACCCTCTTCCTCGGAAGTCACACCGGCCGGATCGACGCCAAGGGCCGGGTGTCCATTCCGGCCTCGTTCCGTGCAGCCCTCCGCACGGTCGGTTCCGAACATGGAACGGTCGAGCTTGTCTGCTGGCGCTCGCACAAGCACGCCTGCATCGAGGCTTGGCCGCCTGCGACATTCGCGCAGCTTGCGAAGCCGCTCGACGAACTCCCGATGTTTTCGGACGAACACGACGACCTGGCGGCGATGTTATTTGCAGAGTCGGATGTGTTGGAGGCGGACAAGGAAGGCCGAATCGTGCTTCCACCCGAGATGTTGGCCCACGCGGCCGTCACGTCCTCGGTGGTGTTCATGGGGCTCGGGCAGATCTTCCAGATCTGGGAGCCGGACGCGGCGGCGATCCGCCGCGAAGAGGCACGCGCCAAGGCGCGCGCCGTCCGGCTTCCCGGCCGTGCCCTCGCGGGTGCGGGAGCTGCCGCATGAGCGCGTCCGGCCATGTTCCCGTGCTGCTCGACGAGGTGCTGGCGACGCTTCGTCCGGCACCCGGCGGCTTCTATCTCGACGGCACGTTCGGCGGCGGCGGCTACGCGGACGCGATCCTCGAGGCCGCGCGATGCACGCTGTTCGCGATCGACCGCGATCCGGACGCGATCCGGCGCGGCGCGGCGCTGGCCGCGCGGCATCAGGGCCGTCTCTGTCTCATCGAGGGTCGTTTTGGCGACATGGTGTCGCTGCTCGGGGCACGCGGCGTCTCGGCGCTCGACGGCATCGTGCTCGATCTCGGCGTCTCGTCCTTCCAGCTCGACGAGACCGCGCGCGGGTTCTCGTTCCGGACCGATGGACCGCTCGACATGCGCATGGGCGGGTCCGGGCCGACCGCCGCCGATCTCGTCAACACCTTGCCCGAGGGCGCGCTCGCCGATCTCCTGTTCGGGCTCGGCGAGGAACGCCGCTCGCGACGGATCGCACAGCGGATCGTGCAGGCACGCGCCACGCGGCCGATCGAGACGACGGGCGAACTCGCCGCCCTGGTCCGCGCCGCGGTGCCGCGTTCTCAGGACGGGATCGATCCCGCGACCCGGTCCTTCCAGGCGCTCCGGATGCGTGTCAACGACGAGATCGGCGAGATCGAGCGCGGGCTGGCCGGCGCGGCCTCGCTCCTGGCACCCGCCGGACGTCTCGTCGTGGTGTCCTTCCATTCCGGCGAGGACCGGATCGTGAAGCACTTCATGACCGGGCGCGCCGGCGCCGTTCCCAACCCGTCGCGTCATGCCCCCGCTTCCGTCGCGCGCGACGGCCGCCCCGCCTTCTCGCTCGTCACCCGCCGTGCGCTGCGCCCGGGTGCGGCGGAGACGCATCGCAACCCGAGAGCGCGAAGCGCGAAGCTCCGCGCCATCGAACGCCGCCCGACCGAGATCCCGCAGGAGCGACACGCATGATCAGGCCCTTCACCTGCCTCGCCGTGCTGCTCGCGGCCGGATCGGGGCTCTATCTCTACTCGGAGAAGCACCGCACGACGCTGCTCGACCAGCGGATCGACAAGGTCGTTTCCGATACCGACGCGATCCGCGCCCGCACCTCGATGCTGCAGGCGGAATGGGCTCTGCTGAACCAGCCCGACCGGCTGGGCGCGCTCGCGGCGCGCTTCCTGCCCGCGCTGCAGCCGATCGCGCCCTCCCAGTTCGTGCAGCTCGCCGATCTCGATCGGCACCTCCCGCCGATCGGCGCCCCGGCCGCGCCACCGGCACCCGCGGCCGCGCCCAACGCCGGACCTGCCGCACCGGCGCCTGCCGCGACGCCGGACGCGCCGCTGCTCCTGTCCGCGGCGACCGCGCGGCCGCCCGACCACGCGGTCCGCGAGGCGCTCGCCGATCCGGCCGCCGCCGAACCGACGTCGCACCCGACCGCGCCGCGGCATCCGCCGCGTTCCCACCGGACCACGCTGCTCGCCTCGCTGCCCGCACGGCCCGAGGCGACCGAGGCACCCCCGGTCCGTCACCTGGTCTCCTACGCCCGTCCGGCGCCGATGCTGGCCTCCGCCTGGAGCCGCCCCCGTCTCGTCGCCGATGCCAGGCCGGCACCGGCCTTCACCGGGTCCGCGCTCGGAATGGCGCACGACGCCATGGCGCCGCCGATGGCCGCTCCGGTGCGCTAGGGCTCGGCCGGATGGACCGCCGCGACACCGTCATCCGCGTCACCGACCGTGATCTCGCCGAGCGCGCGCGGCTCGACACGATGCGGGTGCGGCTGCTCGCGACCGCCGGCCTGTTCTGCTTCCTGTTCTCGCTGATCGCGATCAAGCTGACGCTCGCGACCGTGCTGATGCCGGCCGCGATCCCGGCCCGCGACATCGCGCCCCTCGTCGATGCGATCCCCTCGCCGACGCCGGGCGGCCTCGCCGGCTCGCTCGCGGCCCAGATCATGCCGCATGTCCACCGGGCCGCGATCGTGGACCGCGAAGGCCAGATCCTGGCGATCTCGCTGCCGCTCGCGAACGTCTACGCCGACCCGCGCGTCATCATCGACCCCGCTTCGGTGGCGGCCAGGCTCGGGACGGTGCTCCCGCATCTCGACCAGGCGGCGATCACCCGGCGACTGTCCGAGAACAAGGGCTTCGTCTACGTCGCCCGCGACGTGACCCCCGACCAGGAGATGGCGATCAACGCCCTCGGGATCCCAGGCATCGCCTTCGACGACAGCGAGAAGCGACGCTATCCGCTCGGCCGCACCGCCGCCCAGGTGCTCGGCGCCGTCGACATCGACGACCACGGCATCGGCGGCGTCGAACGCTTCTTCGATCACCGGCTCACCACCTCGAACGAGCCGCTGCGGCTGTCGATCGACGTCCGCGTCCAGGCGATCGTCCGCGACGAGGTGCAGAAGGCGCTCACCGAATTCCAGGGCACCGGCGCGGTCGGCATCGTCATGGACGTCCGGACCGGCGAGGTGATCGCAATGGTCAGCCTGCCGGACTACGACGCCAACGACTACAACCGGGCGCCGCCCGACGCGCGGTTCGATCGCGCGGTGACCGGCATGTACGAGCCGGGCTCGACCTTCAAGCTGCAGACCGCGGCGATGGCGCTCGACGACGGGATCGCGCATGTCTGGGACCGGTTCTCGACCCGTCCGATCCATGTCGGCCGCTTCACCATCACCGACATGAAGACGGATCATTTCGCGCCCTGGTTCAGCATGGCGCAGGTGATGGCGTTTTCCTCGAACCCGGGCGCCGCGCACATCGCGCTCGATGTCGGCGCCGAGCGTCAGCAGGCCTGGCTCCGCAAGCTCGGCTTCCTCGGCAAGGTTCCGGTGCAGCTTCCCGAGAGCGCCTGGCCGATCGTCCCTCCCCTGAAGAACTGGGGCCTCTCGACCGTGATGACGGTCGGCTTCGGGCACGGTGTCGCCGAGTCTCCGCTCGCCATCGTGCGTGGGACCGCGGCGGCGGCGAATGGCGGCGTGCTGCTCTCGCCGACCCTGCTCGCACGGCCGGAAGACGAGCCGGAGCCCGCGTCGGCGGTCGGCGGCACCGACGTGATGTCGCCCGAGACGTCCGACACGCTCCGCAAGCTGCTCCGCCTCGTGGTGACCAAGGGCATCGCGCAGTCGGCCGAGGTGCCGGGCTACTTCGTCGGCGGCAAGACCGGCACGGCCGAGAAGGTCGGACCGCATGGCGGATATCTGAAGCACAAGAACATCGCCGCCTTCACCTCGGTCTATCCGATGAACAGCCCGCGCTACGCGGTCTACGTCATGATCGACAGCCCGGTCGGCAACAAGGCGACCCATGGCTGGACCACCGCCAGCTGGATCTCGGCGCCCGTGGTCGCGCGGATCATCGCCCGGACCGCGCCGATGCTCGGCCTGTTCCCGGTTACCGAGGGAGCCGATGCGATCAACGCCGCGATCGACATGCCGCTCGATCCGCCGGTTCCGCCGGGCGCGCATCCGCTCGGCCCGGGCAACGACCCGGGCGATCCCGGCGAGGGCCGCGTCGGCCGCGACCGCGACGAGCCGAGGGAAGGTCACCGGCTGGTCGCCGACGGACGCTCGCAGCGCCGGTTCGAGGTGCTCCGGCGCGACGTGTCCTACGTGGCGCCGACAGGGGTGCGCGATGCAGCTCGCTGAGTTGTTCCGCCGCGCCCGGCTTCCGCTTCCGGAAGGCCAGGCGGCGCTCGGTCCGGGTGCCGAGGCCGTCGACATCGCCGCCGTCAGCGCCGACAGTCGCGCCTGCGCGCCGGCAACCCTGTTCGCGGCGATCCCGGGCAGCACGACCGACGGCAGGCGCTTCATCGCCGAGGCGGTGTCGCGGGGCGCCGCCGCGGTGCTCGCGCCGACGGGAACGGCGTGGCCGGAGGGGATTGCCCGGCGCGTGCCGCTGATCGCCGACGAGGAGCCGCGGCGGGCGCTCGCGCGCCTCGCCGCGGTGCTCGCCGGACCGGCGCCGGAGCTGCTGGTCGCGGTCACCGGCACCAACGGCAAGACCTCGACCGCCGAGTTCTGCCGCCAGCTCTGGGACCTCGCCGGCAAGCGCGCCGCCTCGCTCGGCACGCTCGGCCTGGTGGCGCCCCCGGACGTCGCGATCGAGACCGGGCCGGCGCTGACCACGCCCGATCCGGTCCGTCTCGCGGCGGTGCTCGCCGCCCTGGCGGACGCCGGTGTCGGCCGGGTGGCGATGGAAGCGTCCTCGCACGGGCTCGCGCAAGGGCGTCTCGACGGGCTCGTCCCGCGCGCCGCCGGGTTCACCAACCTCACCCGCGATCATCTCGACTACCACGGTACCGACACCGCCTATCGCGCGGCCAAGCTCCGCCTGTTCGAGACGATCCTGCCGCGAGGTTCTGCCGCCGCCGTCAACGCCGACGCCGATCCGGAGACGGTGGGCGCGATCGAGGCGATCGCCGCCGCGCGCGCCCTCCGCCTGCTGACCGTCGGCGAGCGGGGCCGGACGATCCGCCTGCTCTCGCACCGCGCACTCCCGACCGGCCAGCGCCTCGGCATCGAGGCGGAGGGCACCCGGCGCGAGATCACCCTGCCGCTGGTGGGCCGTTACCAGGCGGACAATGCGCTGCTCGCCGCCGCCCTCGTCGCCGCGGCGGAGGACCGGCCGATCGGCACCCTGCTCGACCGGGTCGAACACCTGGTCGGCGTACGGGGGCGTCTCGAGCGGGCCGCCGTGCTGGCGAACGGCGCGGCGGCCTATGTCGACTACGCGCACACCCCGGATGGGCTCTCGACCATGCTCGGCTCGATCCGGCCGCACGCGGCGGGTCGCGTCGTGCTGGTGTTCGGCGCCGGTGGCGACCGCGATCGCGGCAAGCGGCCGATGATGGGGCAGGCCGCACGCCGCGGCGCGGACCACGTCATCGTGACCGACGACAACCCGCGCACCGAGAGCGCCGACGCGATCCGCGCCGAGGTGCTCGCCGGCTGCCCGAGCGCCACCGAGATCGGCGATCGCGAGCGCGCGATCGCGGAAGCGCTGTCGCTTCTCGGGCCGGGCGACGTGCTGGTGGTCGCCGGCAAGGGCCACGAGACCGGCCAGTCGATCGGAAGCGAGATCGTCGCGTTCGACGACGCCGAAGTGATTTCCCGCCTCGCCGGACCGTCGAGCGCATGACCGCGCTCTGGACCGGAGAGGCACTGGCGAAGGCGACCGGGGGGGCGCTGACGCCGGGGTGCGCCGGGATCGAGGTGAACGCGGTCGCGATCGACACGCGGACCCTCGAACCCGGCGCGCTGTTCGTGGCCCTGCGTGGCGACAATGGCGACGGTCACGTCCACCTCGCAGAGGCCGCGAGCCGCGGCGCCGCCTGCGCGATGGTCCACGCGGCAGCCGACCTGCCCTGCGTGGTCCGCGTCGCCGACACCAGGGACGGCCTGCAGGCGCTGGGGCAAGCCGGTCGGGCGCGGTTCGGCGGCCGGCTCGTCGCCGTCACCGGCAGCGTCGGCAAGACCACGACCAAGGAGATGCTGCGGCTGGCACTCGGGGCGTTCGGGCCGACCCATGCGGCCGAGGCCTCTCACAACAATCATTGGGGCGTGCCGCTGACGCTTGCCCGGCTGCCGCAGGACAGTCGCTTCGCGGTCTGCGAGATCGGCACCAACCATCCGGGCGAGATCGCGCCGCTTGCCGCCCTCGCCGCCCCTGACGTCGCGATCGTGACCGCGATCGGGGCCAGCCACATCGGCCATTTCGGCGGGCTCGAGGCGATCGCGCGCGAGAAGGCGGCGATCTACGCCAGCCTCGCCGGGGGCGGAACGGCGATCCTGCCGACGGATCTGCCGGAAGCGTCGCTGCTCCGCGACGCGGTTCCGCCCGGCGTCCGGGCGCTGGGCTTCGGACGTGGCGGGGATGCGGCGATCCGTCTGCTCTCCGCGACGGCAAGGGGTGGCGCGACCGCAGTGAGCGCGACCATCGAGGGGCGCACGCTCTCCTTCGAGCTCGGCACGCTCGGCGCCCACATGGCCTCGAACGCGCTCGCGGTGCTCGCCGCCGTCCACGCGCTCGGGCTCGACGTCGCGCGCGCGGCCGGCGCGCTCTCGGCCTTCCGGCCCGGCACCGGGCGTGGTCTTGTCCGGCCGATCGTGAACGGGCAGGCGAGGCTGCTCGACGAGAGCTACAACGCATCGGGCAGCTCGGTCCGGGCCGCACTCGAAGTCCTTTCGCTGCTGCCCGCGACGAGGCGGGTCGCGTTCCTCGGCGACATGCTGGAGCTCGGCGCCTTCGCCGAGGCCGAGCACCGCGCGCTCGCCGGGCCGGCGGCGGCAGCGGCGGATGTCGTCCACACCAGCGGACCGCTGTCGCTCGCGCTGCACGAGGCCCTGCCGCAAGGGAAGCGCGGGGTCTGGGCGGCGGACGCGGCGGCGCTTGCGGCCGAGGCGAGATCGCTCGTCCGTCCCGGCGACGCGGTCCTCGTGAAAGGCAGCAACGGATCGCGGATGCGGCTTGTGGTCACGGCGCTCGCGGATCACACCGCCTGATGCTGTACGACCTCGCGCGCCCCTATGCCGGGCACATCGCCATCTTCAACCTGCTGCACTATCTGACCTTCCGCTCGGGCGCGGCCTGTCTCACCTCGCTCGTCGTGTCGTTCGTGCTCGGCGACCGGGTGATCGCCTGGCTTCGCTCGCTGCAGCCCGGTGGTCAGCCGATCCGCGCGCTCGGCCCCGAGCGGCACCTGATCGAGAAGAAGGGCACGCCGACGATGGGTGGGGTGCTGATCCTGCTCTCGCTGTTCGCGTCCACCCTGCTCTGGGCCGACCTCTCGTCGGGCTATGTCTGGGCGGTGCTGCTGCTGACCGGCGCCTTCGGAGCGATCGGCTTCGCGGACGACTTCCTGAAGCTGACCAAGCGCAACACCAGGGGCGTGCCGAGCCGCGTCCGGCTGGCTTGCGAGTTCGCGGCGGGTCTCGGCGCGGGTGCCTGGATGATGTCGCTGAGCCCGTCGGCGATCGCCGGCGACGTCGCGTTCCCGCTCGCCAAGGACCTGCTCCTGCCCCTCGGCCTCGCCTATCCGCTGTTCGCCATGCTGGTGATCACCGGCGCCGGGAATGCGGTGAACTTCACCGACGGGCTCGACGGGCTCGCGATCGTGCCGACGATCATCGCGGCCATGGTGTTCGCGCTGATCGCCTATCTCGTCGGCAACCGCGTCTTCGCCGACTACCTCCAGCTTCACGGCGTGCCCGGCACGGGCGAGCTCGGCGTATTCTGTGCGGCCCTCGTCGGCTCCGGGCTCGGCTTCCTCTGGTTCAACGCGCCGCCCGCGCAGGTCTTCATGGGCGACACCGGATCGCTGGCCCTCGGCGGCGCACTCGGCTCCGTCGCGGTCGCGACGAAGCACGAGATCGTGCTCGCGATCGTCGGCGGCCTGTTCGTGATCGAGACCGTCTCGGTGATCGTCCAGGTGTTCTGGTACAAGCGGACCGGACGTCGCGTCTTCCTGATGGCGCCGCTCCACCACCACTTCGAGAAGAAGGGCTGGCAGGAAGCGACCATCGTCATCCGGTTCTGGATCATCTCGATGATCCTGGGCCTCATCGGCCTCGCGACGCTGAAGATCCGATGACCTTCCCCCGAACCCTCTTCAAGGGACGTCGCTACGGCGTGTACGGGCTCGGCCGGAACGGCCTGCCGGTGGCACGCCGCCTGTTCTCGCTCGGTGCGGCGGTGCTCGCGTGGGACGACGACGAGGCCGCGCGCGTCGATGCGGGCGTTCCGCTCCGCGAGCTCCGGAGCGCCGAAGGGCTCGACGCGCTGGTGCTGTCGCCGGGTATTCCGCATGCAGGATCGCGGGCGCCCGAGGTGGCGACCGACGCGATCCGGCGCGGCATCCCGATCCTGTCGGACGCGATGCTGCTCCAGGACGCGGTCCGACGCAGCGGCAGCCTCGCGAAGTTCGTCGGCGTCACCGGCACCAACGGAAAGTCGACGACGACCGCGCTGGTGCGTCATCTCCTGGCGGCGAACGGGATCGATGCCGTCGCCGGCGGCAATCTCGGGCCGGCTGCGCTCGCCTTGCCGCTGCTCGGCGACGACGGCGTCTACGTGATCGAGATGTCGTCCTACATGCTCGAGCGCGTGCCCGGGCTCCGGTTCGACGCCGGCGTGATGCTGAACCTGTCGCCCGATCATCTCGACCGACACGGCGACATGGACCACTACATCGAGGCCAAACGCCAGATCTTCGCGAACCAGGAGGCGCACGATCTCGCCGTGATCGGCCTCGACGACGCGCCGAGCCGGTCACTCGCCGCAGCCATCCCCCGCGCTGTCGGGATCTCGGGAGAGGATCGTGCCGGGGCGACGTGGCGCGTGGACGCGCGGGGCATGCTGCGCGCGGGCAGCGTGCCGGTCGCCGACCTCGGACGCGCCCGTGCGCTGCCCGGCGTGCACAATCGGCAGAACGCCGCCGCCGCGGCCGCGATCGCCGCCCATCTCGGCGTCCCGCCGAGCGCGATCGCCTCGTCGCTGCTCGACTTCGAGGGTCTGGCGCACCGGCAGAAACCGGTTGCGACCATCGACGGCATCACCTTCGTCGACGACAGCAAGGCGACCAACGCGGACGCCGCCGCCCGCGCGCTCGCCGCGAGCCCGCGCTGCGTGTGGATCGCCGGCGGCGAGGCGAAGGAGGGCGGGATCGAGAGCCTCGCATCCCGCCTGGCGATCGTCGCCGAAGCGCTGCTGATCGGCCGGGATGCCGCGATCCTGGCCGGGACGCTGGCGAGGGAGCGCGTGCCGCACCGGATCGTCGGCACGCTGGAACGCGCGGTCCGGGAGGCGTTCGAGGCCGCACGCGCGCGCGGCGTCTCGACCGTGCTGCTGTCGCCGGCCTGCGCGTCGTTCGACCAGTTCCGCGATTTCGAGGAGCGTGGCCTGCGCTTCGCATCGCTCGCGGAGGCACTCGCCGATCGCGTCTCGCCGGAGGATCACGCCGCATGAGCCAGTCCGCTCGCGCCGACAATTCGATCCTCGGACGCTGGTGGTGGACCGTCGACCGCCCCACGCTGACCGCCGTCTTCATGCTGATCGGGATCGGCTACGTGCTGGTCCTCGCGGCGTCGCCCGCCGTCGCGACCCGGATCGGCGCGTCGCGCGACATGTTCATCCTCAAGCAGGTCGTGTTCCTGGCGGCCGCCGGCGCGATCGTGGTCGGCGTCTCGATCCTGTCCCCGCGGAACGTGAAGCGCACGGCGCTGATCGGCTGCGGCTTGGCGCTCGCGGCAACCGCCTGGACGCTGGTGCACGGCGTTGACATCAAGGGCGCGCGCCGCTGGATCGCGCTGCCGCTGATGTCGGTGCAGCCGAGCGAATTCCTGAAGCCCTGCTTCGCGGTCACCACCGCCTGGCTGCTCGCGGAGGGACGCAAGATCGGCGGCTTCGCGCGACGCGGCTTTCCCGGCCACCTCGCCGCCTTCGCGGTCCTGATGGTGATCGTGCTGCTGCTGAAGTCGCAGCCGGATATCGGGATGCTGTCGGTCATCCTGTGCGTGTTCCTCTGCCAGCTCTTCGTCGACGGGCTGCCGCTGGTGCTGGTCGGCGCCGGAGCGGGCGGCCTCGCCGGTGCCTTCGCGCTCGCCTTCGTCGTGTTCCCGCACGTGCGTTCGAGGGTCGAGCGCTTCATCCATCCGAAACTCGGCGACCACTACCAGATCGACATGGCGCTCGCCGCCTTCTCGCATGGCGGCCTGACCGGGCGCGGCCCTGGCGAAGGTCGGGTCAAGGACCTGTTGCCGGACGCGCACGCCGACTTCGTGTTCGCCGTCGCCGGCGAGGAGTTCGGCATGATCCTCTGCATGGTGATCGTGCTGACCTTCCTCTTCATCGTGGTCCGCGCCCTGCTCCGCCAGCTCGCGGAGGACGAGAGCTTCACGCCGCTCGCGGTCACCGGGCTGTGTGCCGGTTTCGGGCTGCAGGCGTTCGTCAACATGGGCTCGACGCTGCACCTCATCCCGACGAAGGGCATGACGCTGCCCTTCATTTCCTACGGCGGCTCCTCGGCGATGTCGGTGGCACTCACGATCGGCATGCTGCTCGCGCTGACGAGACGGCGGTCCCGGATATGAGGGTCGCCATCGCGGCCGGCGGCACCGGCGGCCACCTGTTTCCGGCCGAAGCCCTCGCGTCCTGTCTGGAAACGCGCGGTCACGCGGTCGTCCTGATGACGGACGAGCGAACCGCGAACCGCGCCGGCGGCCGGTTCCGGACGGTCCGTGCCCTCTCCGGCGCCGGTCTCGTCGGCAAGTCCCTCTCGGCACGGATCGGCGGCGCGGCCGCACTCGCGTCGGGGACGCTGACCGCCTGGCGGGTTCTCGACGCGGATGCCGTGGTCGCGTTCGGCGGTTACCCGTCCGTGCCGCCGGTGCTCGCCGCGCGCTTGCGGAGACACCGGCCGGCCATCGTGCTGCATGACCAGAACGCCGTTCTCGGCAGCGCCAACCGTGTGCTCGCGCGCCTCGCGGACGCGGTCGCGACCAGCTTTCCCGACGTCGCCGGGATCAGCGCGGCGACCCGGCAGGTCCTGGTCGGCAACCCGGTACGCGACGCAGTCGAGGCGGTCGGTCCCTATCGGACGCAAGCGGCGCCGTTCGAGATCCTGGTGCTCGGCGGCTCTCTCGGAGCACGCGTCTTCAGCGACATCGTTCCGCCCGTGCTCGCCACCCTCGGAATGCCGGTTCGCGTGACCCAGCAGGCCCGGCCCGAGGATGTGGAACGGGTTCGCATCGCCTATGCCGATGCGGGGATCGCGGCGGAGATCTCGCCCTTCTTCATCGACATCGCCGACCGTCTCGCACGTGCGCACCTCGTGATCGCGCGAAGCGGCGGGTCGACCGTCGCCGAGCTCGCTGCGGCCGGACGACCCTCGATCCTGGTGCCGCTCCCGATCGCGGCGAACGACGAGCAGACCGCGAACGCGCGCGTCCTCGCCGCCGCCGGTGCCGCCTGGACGGTTTCGCAGGACGGGTTCACCGAGGACTGGCTGCGCGCCCGTCTTCGGGTCTTGCTGGACGCGCCCGACACGCTGGCGGAGGCCGCGTCGCGCGCACGGAACGCGGCACGGCCGAAGGCCGCGGAAAAACTCGCGTTGCTGGTGGAGGAATTGGCATCGTCTCGCTACGGTAGGACGTATCCGCGATTCGGCATCACCCGACGCGGGTCGGCGCATGATCCGGATCCGACATCCGGCGGACATCACGATGAGGCGGGCGTCACGATGAGCGGAACGCACGGCGCATGAGGGCGCTCCCGCTCCAGATCGGCACGATCCACTTCGTCGGCGTCGGCGGCATCGGCATGTCGGGCATCGCCGAAGTGCTCCACACGCTCGGCTATTCCGTGCAGGGAACGGACATCGCCGAGAACGGGAACGTGCTGCGCCTTCGTGCGGCGGGCATCCGCGTGATGATCGGTCACGACGCGACGCATCTCGGCGACGCGCAGGTCGTCGTGGTGTCGACGGCGGTGAAGTCCGACAATCCGGAAGTCGTCGCCGCGCGCGGCCGGCTTATCCCGGTGGTTCGCCGGGCGGAGATGCTTGCCGAGCTCATGCGGCTGCGCTGGTCGGTCGCGATCGGCGGCACGCATGGCAAGACCACGACGACCAGTCTCGTCGCCTCGGTGCTGGAAGCGGCGCACCTCGATCCGACGGTGATCAACGGCGGGATCATCGAGGCCTACGGCACCAACACCCGCATGGGGGCCGGTGACTGGATGGTGGTCGAAGCGGACGAGAGCGACGGGTCGTTCCTCCGCCTTCCCGCCGTGGTCGCCGTCATCACCAACATGGACGCGGAGCATCTCGACCATTGGGGAACCGCCGAGCAGATGCAGGCCGGCTATCAGCAGTTCGTGTCGAACATCCCCTTCTACGGGTTCGCGGTCCTCTGCATCGACCATCCGGACGTGCAGAAGATGATCCCGCGTCTTTCGGATCATCGCGTGATCACCTACGGGTTCTCGCCACAGGCCGACATCCGGGCCGAGCGGCTGGTCGCTGACCGCCGAGGCGCGACGTTCGAGGTCGCGGTGACCGATCGCCAGCGCGGGCGCTCGCGGCGTCTCGGACCGTTCCGGTTGCCGATGCTGGGCCAGCACAACGTGCAGAACGCGCTCGCCGCCGTCGCGATCGCGCACGAGATGGAGATCGACGATCAGACCATCCGCTCGGCCTTCGCGCAGTTCCGGGGCGTCAAGCGGCGGTTCACCAAGACCGGCGAGACCGGCGGCATCACGATCATCGACGACTACGGCCACCACCCGGTCGAGATCGCGGCGGTGCTGAAGGCCGCCCGGCAGGCGGGCGCGCGCGAGGTCATCGCGGTGGTGCAGCCGCATCGCTACTCGCGGCTCCGTTCGCTGTTCGACGAGTTCTGCACGTGCATGAACGATGCCGGAACAGTGATCATCGCCGACGTCTATCCGGCCGGCGAACAGCCGATCGCGGGGTTCGACCGGGACGCGCTGGTGGACGGCTTGCGGATGCGCGGCCACAAGTCGGTGGTGCCGCTCGCATCGCACGACCATCTCCCCGAGATGATCAACGCGATCGCGCGCGCCGGCGATTTCGTGGTCTGTCTCGGGGCCGGCAACATCACGGCCTGGGCCGAGAAGCTCCCCGGCCAGCTCGCCGCACTCCAGCCGAAGCGGGGTGCCGCGTGAACGCGATCGCCTCGCCGGTCCGCGCGGGCACGGCGCCGATCGAGGGTGAGGCGCGCCGCGGGGTTCCGCTGGCGCCGCTGACCTGGTTTCGCGTCGGTGGTCCGGCGGAGATGCTCGTCTCGCCACGCGACGAGGCCGACCTCTCGCGCTTCCTCCACGACCTGCCGCTGGCGACGCCGGTGTTCACGCTCGGCGCAGGTTCGAACCTGATCGTCCGCGACGGCGGGCTCGACGGCGCGGTGATCCGGCTCGGCAAGTCGTTCGCCGCGATCTCGACGGACGGCGAGGACGGCTTGATCGCCGGCGCCGCCGCCTCCGACGCCCTCGTCGCGCGTCGTGCGGCAGAGGCCGGGATCGCCGGGCTCGAATTCCTGGCCGGCATCCCCGGCACGATCGGCGGCGCGGTGGCGATGAACGCGGGCGCCTATGGCGGCGAGATCGCGGCGGTGCTCGACTGGGCGGACATCGTCACGCGGAACGGCGAACTCGTCCGTCTTCCGGCCGAGGCGTTCGCCTTCTCGTACCGGACGAGCGCGCTTCCTCCCGAGGCGACCGTGGTCCGTACGCGGCTTCGGGGTCGCCGGGGAACCCGATCGCTGATCACGGGGCGCATCGCCGAGATCCGGGCGTCGCGCGAAGCCTCGCAGCCGGTCAAGGAACGGACGGGAGGCTCGACGTTCCGCAATCCGGACCCGTCGGTCTCGTCCCTCAAGGCCTGGGAGCTCATCGATCAGGCGGGCTGCCGAGGTCTTCGCGAAGGCGCGGCGGAAGTGAGCGCGCGCCATGCCAACTTCCTGCTGAACACCGGCGGCGCCACTGCGTCCGAGATCGAGGGACTGGGCGAGACGGTGCGGCGGCGGGTCCGGGAAAGCTCCGGCGTCGATCTCCACTGGGAGATCCGACGCGTCGGTCGCCCCGCGAAAGGCACCCCGCGATGAGCCGGCGCGTCGCGGTGCTTCACGGCGGGATCTCCGCCGAGCGGGAGGTCAGCCTGTCGACCGGCCGCGGGGTCATCGCGGCCCTCCGCGAGCGTGACTTCGACGTGCTGGCGGTGGACGCGACCGATGATCTCGCCGCGATCGTGCGTGCGCTGACGGAGCCGGAGCGCGTCGACTGCGTGTTCAACGCGCTGCATGGGCGGTTCGGCGAGGACGGAGCGATCCAGGGCGTACTCGACTGGCTCGGGATCCCGTACACGCATAGCGGGATCCGGGCCTCCTCGGTCGCGATGGACAAGAGCGCCGCCAAGGCGGTGTTCACGCGTGCGGGGCTGCCGGTCGCGAACAGCCGTCTGGTGACGCCGGACGAACTCGCGGATGCCGACCCGTTGCCCCTGCCCTACGTCGTGAAACCGAACGGCGAGGGTTCGTCGGTCGGGGTCGAGATCCTGCGCGCGGGCTCGAACCGACGTCGCGAGATCGCGGAAACCTGGCGCTTCGGCAAGGAGGTGCTGGTCGAGGAATACATCCCCGGCCGCGAGCTCACCGTCGGCGTGATGGGCGACCGGGCGCTCACCGTTACCGAGATCGTCGCCGGCGGCCATGACTTCTACGACTACGACGCGAAATACGCCGCGGGCGGCTCGCGCCATATTCTGCCCGCGCCGCTCGAGCCGGCGCTCTTCGCACGCGCCAAGGACCTGGCTCTCGCGGCGCATCGGGCGCTCGGCTGCGCCGGTGCCACCCGGGCCGACTTCCGGCTCGACGACACGCAGGCCGATGCGATGCCGCGGCTGGTGCTGCTCGAAGTCAACACGCAACCCGGCATGACGCCGACCTCGCTGCTCCCCGAGCAGGCCGGAGCGTGCGGCATCTCGTATCCGGCGCTCTGCGCCTGGATGGTGGAGAACGCCGCATGCCGCGTCTGAGGACGAAGCTCGATCGCCCGTCGCGGCTGCGGATGCTGGCCCGCCGGCAGAAGCGTCTCGTCCGCCCCGCGTTGCTCGCGATCCCGCTCCTCGGTCTCGCCTCGGTGGCCACGCTTGGCGTGCGCGGGGCCGTCGAACGCGCGGGCACCGGCTCCTGGATCCGCCGCGAGCTCGGCCTCGCGCTGCCCGTCCGCCACATCGTGGTCAGCGGCGAACGCCTCACCACGACCGCTGAGATCATCTCGGCCCTCGGGGTCCCGCTCGGCAGCCCGATCATGCGGTTCTCGCCGGCGGACGCCGAAACCCGGATCGAACAGCTCCCCTTCGTCGAGACCGCGAGCGTCTCCCGGCAACTTCCCGGAACGGTGGTGGTCGCGGTCACCGAGCGGAAGCCCTACGCCGTCTGGCAGGACAACGGCCGCTTCGTGCTGATCGACCGCACCGGCAAGGTCGTCGAAGATCAGGGCCTCAACGGGAAGGATGCCGAGGCGTTCGCGCGTCTTCCGCTCGTCGTGGGTCATGGCGCGGCTTCGGGCGCAGGAGCGATCATCGCGACGCTGGACGGCCTTCCCACGATCCGGGCCGAGGTCGTGGCGATGGTCCGGGTGGGCGATCGTCGCTGGAACCTCGATCTCCGGAACGGATGCGAGGTCCTGCTTCCGGAAGCCGAGGAAGGCCCGGCACTCGCCCGGCTGGCGAGCCTCGAGGCGAAATTCCAGCTGTTCAAGCGACCCCTCGCGACAATCGACATGCGGCTGCCCGACCGCCTCGTGCTCCGCCCCGACCCGGCGCCCGCCACCGCGTCCGGCAACGGCGGGCCGGATGATGACACGTCCGGTGCCGATCACGCCGCCGACGCCGGGCGCAAGCCGACATGAGCGGCGCCCGCGACCTCGGCGCCCGGCGCGGGCTCCGCGCGCTCGCGACCACGCGGATCGCGGGTCCCACGAACGAGCCCCTTCCGGCACCTCGACCCGCGGCGCGGCCGCTCGCGCTCCTGCCTCCCGAGGATCCGCCGCCCCGCGCCCGGCCGCTCCGGGCCGGCGTGTTCGGGGTGGTCGACATCGGAACGAGCAAGATCACCTGCCTGATCGGACGATCCGACGGGCGCGAGCTCAGGATCGTCGGCTGGGGGCTGCACCGCTCCCGCGGCGTGCGACTCGGCGGCATCGTCGATCTCGACGAGGCCGAACGCGCGATCCGCGCCGCGGTCGGCCGCGCCGAGACGATGGCGGATCTCCGGTTGCGGAGCGTCACCGTCGGCCTCTCGTGTGGCCAGCCCGAGAGCCGCCTGTTCAATGTCCGCTGGCCGGTCGGCGGGCGCGCGGTCTCGGATGCCGACATCCGCCGCGTCGTCCACGAGGGACGGCTGCGGGCGAGCATCGACGGGCGGGAGGTGATCCACGCGCTGCCGCTCGGCTTCGCGGTCGACGAGACCACCGGCGTCGACGATCCGCGCGGCCAGCATTGCGACCATCTGAGCGTCCGCCTGCACATGGTGGACGCCTCCGCGTCGGCGCTCCGCAATCTCGCGACGGTCATCGCGCGGTGCGATCTGTCGCTCGCGGAGCTCGTGTCCGCTCCGCTCGCCTCCGGTCTGTCGGTGCTGATCGAGGACGAGCGGACGCTCGGGGCGACCATCATCGACATGGGCGGCGGCACGACCCAGCTCGCGACCTTCGCCGACGGCAAGCTCGCCCACACGGCGCTGCTCCCGGTGGGCGGCCTGCACGTTACCAAGGACATCGCCGCCGTGCTGTCGACGCCGCTCGAGCGCGCCGAGCGGCTGAAGACGCTGTTCGGCAACGCCGAGCCGTCCGCCGACGACGAGCGCGAAATGCTCGATGTCGAGATCATCGGCGAGATCGAGCACCAGTTCGCCCACCTGCCCCGCTCGCAGCTGGTCGGGGTGATCCGGCCGCGGCTCGAGGAAACCTTCGAGCTGGTCCGGGACCGGCTGGATGCGGCGGGGCTGGGCCGGCTCGCGAACGGCAGGATCGTGCTGACCGGTGGCGCGTCGCAGCTCGGCGGCGTCCGGGACCTCGCGGCCGGCATCCTCGGGCGGCCGGTGCGGTTCGGCAAGCCGACCGGGGCTTTTCCCGGGCTGCCGAAGGACGGGCGCGGTCCGGAGTTCGCGACCGCGTGCGGCCTGCTCGCCTGGGCGGCCGGCATCGGCCGGACGCTCCAGGACATCGACCTTTCCGAACCACGACCGGCGGGTCTCCTCCGCCGCGTCGTCGACTTCCTGCGGGAGCGGGTGTGACCCGCCTCACCGCTTCCCGCCGAACCCATTGCCCGAGGGGGACGATGCCATGACGCTCAACCTGACGATCCCGCAGCAGACCTACGCGGATTTCACGCCCAAGATCACCGTGATCGGCGTCGGTGGCGGCGGCACCAATGCCGTCGACAACATGATCGCGCTGCAGCTCGCCGGCGTCGATTTCGTGGTCGCCAACACCGACGCCCAGCAGCTGACGCACAGCCGCGCCGATCGCCGGATCCAGCTCGGTCCGCACCTGACACAGGGGCTCGGTGCCGGCGCCAAGCCCGAGATCGGCCGCGCCGCCGCCGAGGAGGCCGCCGACGATCTCTCCCGCCATCTCGACGGCGCCCACATGGTGTTCATCACCGCCGGCATGGGCGGCGGGACCGGCACCGGTGCCGCGCCGGTGATCGCCCGGATGGCGCGCGAGCGCGGCGTGCTGACGGTGGGTGTGGTGACCAAGCCCTTCACCTTCGAGGGCGTGCGGCGCGCCAAGGCGGCCGACCAGGGCATCGCCGAGCTGCAGCAATACGTCGACACGCTGATCGTGATCCCGAACCAGAACCTGTTCCGGCTAGCCAACGAACGAACGGGCTGGAAGGAGGCCTTCAAGATGGCCGACCACGTCCTCTACATGGGCGTGCGCGGCGTCACCGACCTGATGGTGGCCCCCGGCCTTGTGAACCTCGACTTCGCCGACATCCGGACCGTGATGGCCGAGATGGGCAAGGCGATGATGGGCACTGGCGAGGCCGAAGGCGAGAACCGCGCGATCCGCGCCGCCGAGGCCGCGATCTCGAACCCGCTGCTGGAAGACACCTCGATGGCGGGCGCACGCGGCCTGCTGATCAACATCACCGGCGGCGAGGACATGACCCTCTACGAGGTCGACCAGGCCGCGAACCGGATCCGCGAGGAGGTCGCCGAGGACGCGAACATCATCTTCGGCTCCGCGATCGACGACAGCCTGTCGGGACGCGTCCGCGTCTCGGTGGTCGCCACGGGGATCGACACGCCGGCGCCGGCGGAGCAGGCGCGCCCGAGGCTGGTCGCGGTCGCGGGCGGCGCGCCGGTCGCGGGGATGGTAGCCTCCATGCCGGTCGCGACCCCCCTCGACCCCGTCGTGCTGGGCGCCGCATCGCAAGCCACGGCGGGCGGCCCGGTTCAGCAACCGGCGGCGTCGATCCAGGGGGTGTCGCATCCTCAGCATGTGCCGGCGCCTTCGCCGAGCGCCGTGCCGCAGCCGCTCCGCCACCATGCCGCCGCTCCAAGAAGCCCGCTTTTCGCGGAACCGCCGGTCGCGGTCGGCGCCACCCCGCTCGGCGCCGGGTCCCAGGCGGGATCCCAGCCGGCATCCCAGCAGGCGCCACGTTCGAGCCTGTTCGGCATCGTGACCGGCGCGCTCCGCCGGGCGGCTCCGGCGGCCTCCGGTCCGGGTCCGGAGACGCGCCGGACCGAGCCCTCGCTGGTCGCGGGAGAGCCGCAGGCCGAAGTGCAGTCCGCGACACCGCGCGCCCAGCCGGCGCCGAGCGAGGAAGCGGGTCTCGACATCCCGGCCTTTCTCCGGCGACAGTCGAATTGACCGTCGCGCGGACATGTCCGAGTTGACCCAGGGCCTGGAGCGCCTCGGTCGACCTTCCGTCGGGAGCGGTTCTTCGGGGGTGGACGTGCCCTCGTCGTGGAGTGGTCGATGAAGCTGTGGCCTGGCCTCTCCTCGGTGCTGATCGCCGTCTCCCTGTCCTGCCCGGCGCTCGCCGTCACGGCACGGGACAGGCTGGCACCGATCGGGACCGGGCCACGGCCAACGCTTCCGGCGATGCAGCCGGTGACGGAGACGCTCTGGGGCCGGAAAGTCACCGACCCCTATCGGGCGATGGAAGCGCTCGGGCCGTCGACGATCGCGTGGATGAAGGCGGAGGGCGCGTATACCCGCCGCGTGCTCGATGCGATCAGGCCGCTCGACGCGCTCCGGGCCCGTGTCGCCGCATTCAGCGGCAGCTTCGGACTCGTGGAATCCTACTACGCGTTCGGCGGCCGATCCTTCTACGAGCAGCGTGCGCCGGGAGAAGACGCGTTCGATCTGATCGTTCACGACGCGGCGGGCACGCGCAAGCTCGTGGACATCGCCGCCCTTCGCGCGCAACGCGGCGGCAAGCCGCTCGCGATCAACTTCATCCTGCCGTCGGACGACGGCTCCAAGGTCGCGGTCGGCATCTCCGAAGGGGGTTCCGAGGCGGCGTCGCTGTCGGTCTACGATGCGAAGACGGGAGCCGTCCTCGCCGGCCCGATCGATCGCGCGCAGTTCGGCGCGACGTCGTGGAGCGACGACGGCCGCACCGTCTATTTCATTCGCCTGAAGACGCTCGGACCCGAGGATCCGGGGACCGAGAAGTATCGGGATCCGTCCCTCGACGCGCTCACGATCGGCGCCACGCCGCGCGTGCTCTATGGCGCGCTCGCCGGGCACGGACCCGCTTTCACGGCCGACGAGACACCGGTGCTCTCCGTCAATCCCGGCGCCTCGATGGCGGTGCTGCAGTCCGTCAACGGGGTACAGAACGAGCTCAAGCTGTGGGAAGCGCCGGTTGCGGATGCGGAGAAGCCGGACGCGCGCTGGGTGCCGTTCGTCGGGCGCGAGGACGGCGTGACCGGGTTCGATACGAGCGGCGACGAGATCTTCCTGCTGTCTCACAAGGATGCGCCGACCTTCAAGGTGCTGGAGGTCAAGGCGGGCGCACCGCTCTCGACCGCCGTCACGCTGGTCCCGGCCGAGCTAGGCCGCGTGATCCAGAACATCCACGCGGCCCGGGACGCGCTCTACGTCATCACGCGGCACGGCGCCTACGCCCAGCTCCTCCGGATCCCGACCGGATCGACCACGATCGAGACGGTGGCCCTGCCGATACGCGGCGACATCACCGAAGCCTTCACCGACCCGACCGCGCCCGGGATCGCCATATCGCTCCAGAGTTGGGTAACCCCTCCCGTCGAACTCGCCTACGACCCGGACACGAAGCGCTTCACCGATCTCCATCTCGACACCACCGGCGACATCGACCCGTCCGCATTCACGGTGAGCGATCTCGAGGCGCCGGCCCGCGACGGGGTCGAGGTGCCGTTCTCGCTCATCGAGCCTCATGGCGCGAAACGTCCGGCGATCACCGTGATCGAAGCCTACGGCTCCTACGGGATCTCGATGCTCGCCGATTTCAGCCCACGGCGCGCCGTGGTCATGAAGGAGGGCATCACCTACGGGATCTGCCACGTGCGCGGCGGCGGCGAGAACGGTGAAGCCTGGCGGCTCGGCGGCAAGGACGCGAACAAGCACAACACCTGGCAGGATCTGATCGCCTGCGCGCGATACGCGGTGGCCAAGGGGATCACCACGCCGAAGACGTTGTTCATCGTCGGGGGCTCGGCGGGCGGCATCACGATGGGTCGCGCGATGGAGGAACGGCCCGACCTGTTCGCGGGCGTGTTCGACGTCGTGCCGGCCGCCAACACGCTGCGCGCCGAGTTCTCGCCCAACGGACCCGACAACATCCCCGAGTTCGGATCGATCAAGACGAGAACAGGTTTCGAGGACCTGTTCGCCGAGGACAGCATCCAGCACGTGCGGCGAGGCGTCGTCTATCCCGCGATCATGATCACGACCGGCCTCAACGATCCGCGGGTTTCGCCGTGGGAACCGGCGAAGTTCGCCGCCGCCCTGCTCGCGTCCGGCACCTCGAACCCGGTCCTGCTCCGGGTCGACGCCGAGGCGGGACACGGGATCGGCTCGACGCGCACCCAGGCCGATCTGATGAGCGCGGACTGGATCGCCTTCATGCTCTGGCGAGCCGGAAGACCTGGGTGGCGGCCCGACGCCACCGCACACTGAGAGTGTCCGCGCGCTACGGGCCGAGCGGCGGCGCGGCTTCGAGCGACGCGTAGAGGTCGAACTCGTCGAGCAGCGTCTTCTCCGCCGCCTCTTCCAGCGAACCGCGCCGCCCGGACGCTCCCTCCATGCGGGACGAGGTGACGCCGAGATTGGATCGAAAGATGCCGGCGGCACTCACAGGCAGGAAATCCTCGTAGGTGATCGGCCTTTCCTCGATCCCCTCTTCCGTGCACACGCGTCGCGCGAACACCAGGCCCTGCCCGCGAAGCTCCGACCAGTCGTCCGGGAAGCGTTCGAGCGTGCCTTCCGCGAGAAGCCGATCGTAGAGCGCGCGCCCCGGTCGCGTCAGGGCGGCGCCACGGCTCTCCACCTCGCCGAACCTCGCCGTATGCGCCCCGGCGACCGGGAGACCCGCGTGTCCCGGCCGGAACAGGATCGCTTCGCCGAGAGCCTTGAAGCTGGTCTGCCGCAGCAGCACGGGGATCCGACGGGCGGGCGGCCCTTCGATCGTCTCCTTGGGGTTCATCCCCTCGCCGGCCATCAGCCGGTGCACGCCATCGATGTCGAGCGTCCGAGGCGTCAGATGGTTGATGTGAGGACCTTGGAACGAGACGACATCGGCGATCAGCGGGTGCGCCGCGAGAAGTCTCGCGTACGTTCCGGCATCGATCACCGCCTCGCGATGCCAGCGGAACAGATCGACGCTCCGGCCGATGAAGAGATCGACCTCGCCTTCCGCCACTCCGCCCTCGCCTTCCGCCCGCTCGATCGACGCGAGCAGCGTCGGCGAGAACAGGCGGCGACGGGCCAGGATCGCTTCCGCCTCGGCGCGAAGCCCGTCGTCCTCGATCAGGTCGAGGCGCAGCAGCGAGGTGAACACCCGGAACGGGTTCCGTCGCAGCGATGCCTCGGTGATCGGACGGAAGGCGGTCGAGTGGACCGGAATGCCGGAGGGCGCGAGATCGTAGTAGCCGACCGGCTCCATGCCGAGCACGCCGAACAGGCGCGCAAGGTCGCGAAGCTCGTCGGCTCGCCCGACGCGGATCGCTCCGTGACGTTCGACGCCGACACGTTCGGCGTCCGGCATCCGTTCGAGGCCGCATGCCGCGTTGACGCGGGCAACCAGCGCCAGCAGGGTCGCGTAGCAGGGAACCTCGTCGCGATACATCGCCGAGAGACGCTCCGCGAATCTGGCACGAAGCGTGTCGCCGTCGACGATCATGGCGGCCGCTTCATGAAGAACATCGAGGCGGGCGTGACCAGCGAGTAGTCGCCGGGTCCTCCCGCTCGCAGCACGGGTTCGGCAAGCGCTGTCTGATACACGCCATCCCTCAGCAGCGCGCGATCGATATGGACCGCGACCACCTCGCCGAACGTGACCCAGGTGTCGACCTCTCGCCCTTCCTTGGTCCGGAGACGAAGGACTTCGGTGACCCGGCATTCGAAATTGACAGGGCTCTCCGCGACGCGCGGCGCATCCACGACCGAGCCGGGCGACGGCGTGAGGCCGGCGAGCGAGAACTCGTCGATCTCCGACGCGACGCTGGCACTGGTCTGGTTCATGCGCTCGGCAAGCGGCTTGGTGACGAGGTTCCAGCAGAACACGCCGGTTTCTTCGAGATTGCGGACGCTGTGCTTCCAGCTGCTGCTGGCGAACCCGATGATCGGGGGCGTGTAGTTGAAGGCGTTGAAGAACGAGTAGGGCGCGAGGTTGAAGCCGCCAGTGCGGTTGCGCGACGAAATCCAGCCGATCGGCCGCGGGCCGACGATCGCGTTGAACGGGTCATGCGGCAGGCCGTGTCCTTCGGCCGGCGTGTAGAAGTGGACGTCGGGCCCTTTCGGCATCAGAGCTCACCCCGCCGGGCAAGTTCCTTGATCCGGTCGGCCGTCCGGAGGGCAACCGCCTGAATGGTGACCGACGGGTTGACGCCGCCGACCGTCGGGAACACCGATCCGTCGCAGATCCAGAGATTAGGAATATCCCAGCTCCGGCAATCGGCATTGACCACGCTCCGCCCCGGATCCGATCCCATCCTGGCGGTACCGTTCAGGTGGCAGGTGTCATCCTCCTGCCGCCAGATCTCCCGGGCACCAGTCGCGCTCAACGCATCCCCCATGAACCCGAGCGCATGCCGGATCATCGCCCTGTCGTTGTCGCACCAGGCGTAGGTGATCCGGGCGACGCGCAACCCGTACTGGTCGACCGTGTCCGCGAGTGTCACCCGGTTCCGCTCCTGCGGCAGCATCTCGCCCACCATCTTAAGGCCGACCGAGTGATTGTAGCGGGTCATCTCGCGGACCAGGGGCTCGCCCCACAGGCCTTTGCCGCCGAGATTGGTATTGGCCCAAAGCTGCGGCAGCGGCCCCTGGCTCATGTAGCAGTAACCGCCGAAGAAGTCCTTGTCGTCGTCGTAGTTCCAGTGCTCGGTCATGGCGAGCGACGGTGGCCCCTTGTAGGACCGGATCTCGTCGTCCGAGATGCCCCAGACCGCCTGGTTCGACTGCGCCATGAGATATTTTCCGACCAGTCCCGAAGAGTTGGCGAGACCGTCCGGAAAGCGGTCGTTGGCGGAGTTGAGCAGGAGCCGCGGCGTCTCGATCGCGTAGCCGGCCACGACGACATTCCGCGCCCTTTGGAACCGCCATTCTCCCGCACGGTGGTAATGCACGCCCGTCGCCATGCCGTGTTCGTTCGTCTCGACGCGGCCGACCATCGCGAGATCTCGGATCTCGGCCCCGGCCGCGAGCGCGCGGGGCAGGAAAGTGACCAGCACGCTCTGCTTGGCATTGGTCGAACATCCGGTGACGCAGAACCCGCGATAGACGCACGGGTGGGCGAGACCGCGCGGTGCGGACAGCGTCGCAAGTGGTGTCTCGGTCCAGCTGATGCCCATCGCCTCGGCACCGCGTGCCAGAACATGCGCCGCCGCGTTCATCTCATGCGCGCGATACGGATAGCGCGGACGGTGCGGCCCCCACGGATAGGTCACCGGACCGGCGATCTTCAGCGCGTCCTCGACCTTGGCGTAGTAGCTCCACATCTCACGCCAATCGAGCGGCCAGTCGGCGCCGTAGCCGAGCAGGGTGCGCGCCTTGAACCATTCGGGCCGGAAGCGGAGTGCCACCATCGCGTAGTGGACGGTGCTGCCGCCGACCGCCTTGCCCGAGTTGTTGCTCCCCATGTGCAGCGGATTGTCGCCATCGACGATCCGGTCGTCGGTCCAGTACAGTTTCGTCTGGGCGCTTTCGTCGGACGCGAAATCCTCGAGCGGCCGGAAATAGGGCCCGGCGTCGAACGCGATGACAGAGAAGCCCTCCTCGGCCAGGCGGCAGGCGAGCGTGCCGCCGCCTGCCCCGGTGCCGACGATGGCGAAATCCACTTCGTCGGTTTCCTTGTACTCGCGCATCGACACCCAGGCGCCCGGCCGGAACACGTCCGGCGCCCGTCCGTCCCGCGCGCGCGGAGCGGTCTCGGGATCAACCGACACGGCGGTTCTTCCTGATAGCGGCGGCGGCATCGCCGTCCCTGGCTTCGGCCCCTTCCCAGGGATCACGCTCGTTCGCCCCCATCCGCACGTAGCCGCGCGGACTGGCCGGCCCGCCCCAGCCGATCTCGTTCCAGGCCGTCGGATGCGCGTAGTAGGCGAAGACGATGTCGTGCGCGCAACGCTGCTCGAAGAACGCCTTCGACTTGATCGAGCCCCAGGCAGCGCTCGACAGCTCGCCGCGTTGCATGGCCGCAATCAGCGCATCCTGCTCGGTCGCCGGAAGAGCGCGGAACGGCGTGCCGTGCCGATCGGCCGCTTCGGCGTCGAGCGCGGCCAGTCCCTGCCGCCAGGCATCACCATCGCGCGGCATGCCGGGCCCTCGAAAACCGTCCTCCCGCCCCTTATGCAGCTTGTCGTCCACCAGAGCCGCAACGGGGATCGCGGGCCGGTCGCCCGGCTGCGGAACGATGCGGGCGGCGAGGGCCTCGACCGTCGCATACTCTTCGGCCGTCAGGTATCGGCCTTCGCGCGGCACCGCCAGGCGCTCGTCGATCACCTGCCGCGTCTGCTCGTTCCAGGACGGCGAGTGCCGCTTGGCGAGCACGTCGTAGGCGGGGAACTTCTCCCTCCAGTCCTCAGGCATCCGGGTGATCCTTCAGGAGACCAAGTGCGGCGAGCCCCGCGAGAGCCAGCCCGGTGAAAGCCGGCGGCGCCGGGATCGGAGGGCCGTTGAGCACGTTCTGCCGCCAGTTGCTCCAGCCGCCCATGTTTCTCGCGACCCCCAGCGCGTGGAAACCGGCGCCGGCGAAACCGACGAGGGCGGTCAGCCTGAGCCACCATCGCGCGAAATGCCGGTTCAGGCTCGCCTTCCCGAACGCCGTGTTCATCATCAGCGCGGCCGCGATCGGCGGCACCGTCACCGGGACGAACATGAACTTGTCATGATAGGCGCCGCGGAAATGCAGCATTCCGGCTTCGGCGCTGGTGCCGAGCAGACCGAGCGCGGTCAGGGCGGCGAGCGCCCGGCCGGCGGGCAACCCGAACACGGCGGGTGTCGCGGCACGCGGGCTCTCGCGAAGGCGCTCGGAGTAGTAGCCGAGCAGTCCGGAGAGCAGGATCGCGAACGGCGCTCCGAGCGGCGCGCCATAGAACAGGTTCTGCCACACGAAGCCGCTCGGCCGCTTGGCCACGTTGTAGGCATGAAACCCGGTGCCGACGACGCCGGTGACCGCGGCCAGCACGTAGGTCGCATCGCGAGCCGCGTGGGCCGCCTCGCGCTTGTCGGCGGTGCCGTGCGCGCTCACCGCGAGGGTCAACGCGGAAGTCACGAGCGGCGTGAACATCGCCCGGTTGGCGAACGATCCACGGTAGTGCTCGACCGCACTGTCGGTCAGAACAGACCCGGCCAGCATTCCGGCGGCCCTGTTGAGGCGCCGCGCCGCCCTGACCACCGCCGCCTCGCCGGGGATCGTGGTCATCCCGCCCGGCTTGCCGGGCGGTCCGAGCGGCAGCCGTATCCCCGGCGGTCGCTTCATCGCCGCGGCGAAGGTCTCGCGCAGCCGCTCGAGATCGGCCGTCTGATCGGCAGCCCATGGTCTCATCCTCCGCACTCCTGCCCGATCTCCTCACGCCGCATAGCGTTCCGCATCCTGCCAACGGAAGGCAAGGCCGTGCCCGGGACGCGACAGGTCGGGGGCAATGGTGCCGTTCCGAACCGTCGGAGCGCCGTCGAACAGCATCTGCTCGATGCGGACATGATCGTGGAACCATTCGAGATGCCGAAATCGCGGCGCCGCGCAGGCGACGTGAAGATGAGCGGCCGGCGCGCAATGCCCGGACAGGTCGGTGTGATGCGCGTCGGCAATGGCAGCGACCTGGAGGAAGCCGGTGATGCCGCCGCAGCGGGTCACGTCGGCCTGGAGCACGTCGACCGCGCCGGCGTCCAGCATGGCCCTGGCGTCGTCGACCGTGTAGCCGTACTCGCCGGCGGCGATTTCGACCCCGTGAGGCGAACGGTCGCGCACCGTCCGGAGGCCCGCAAGATCATCGGACGACACCGGCTCCTCGAACCAGCCGATCTCGGCTTCGGCCGCGAACAGGTGCGCGGCATCGATTGCCGCCTGCCGGCCGTATCCCCCGTTCCCGTCGACGAACAAGGTCCGCTCGCCGATCGCCGCCTTGGCAACCGCGACCCGATGCGGATCGAGCGCGCGATCCGAGCCGACCTTGATCTTGACCCACCGGCAACCATCCCGATCGACCCACGACGTCAGCTGCTCGCGGATCTCGTCGTCGGTGTAGGTCGTGAAGCCGCCGCTTCCGTAGATCGGGACATCGTGCCGGTCTCGCCCGAGCAGGATCGCGAGCGGCAGGCCGAGCAGCCGGGATTTCAGATCCCACACCGCCAGGTCGAGCGCCGAGATCGCGGTCGCCGCCAGCCCCCGCTGGCCGACGTTCCGCACTAACCCCTTCAGCACGCGGAAACAGGTCGGCGGATCCATCGCATCGAGACCGCGGATGGCGCCCCCGAGCTTGCCCACCAGGGAACAATTCGAGGGATCGCTGTAGGTGTAGCCAGTCCCGGTCTCGCCGCCTGCCTCGACCGTCGTCACGATCAGCGCCGTGCTGCTCCAGGCGAGCGTCGCGTCAGCCTCGGGCCGATCCGTCGGGATCACGTAGGCCCGCGCGCGCACGGCTCCGATCGGCGCGTCGCGGTGATGGCCCTGCCCGGTGCCCACCATGCCCATCCCGTTTGTTCCCGGACAGAACGCGGATATCGGGCTTGCGTTCGACGGGCGCTCTCTGCCCGTCGGGAGCCGGGCTCAGGGTGTGTCGG
>CAXUBX010000021.1:0-41384 GCA_964249405.1 uncultured Acetobacteraceae bacterium
GCCCCGCTCACCCGCCCCGCTCTCGTCGCCTCCGACACGGTCCCGATCGCGCCGGCACCCGTGCCGCTCGCAGCACCCCGGCGCGTCCGGGCCCGCTGAGCGGTCCCGGTGCGCACCGACCGAAGCGAGCTCGGGCTCGACCTGCTCAATTTCTTCGTCGCCAACCTCCAGACCGCGTTCGGCACCTTCATCGCCGTCTATCTCACGGGCGAGCACTGGACCGAGGGAGAGATCGGCCTCGCGATCTCGGTCGGCACCGCGAGCGCCATGGCCAGTCAGGTCCCGGCCGGGCTGCTCGTGGACAGTCTCAGGAACAAGCGTGCCGCCGCCGCGCTCGCGATCCTGCTGATCATCGCGTCCTGCCTGATCCTCGCGTTCCTGCCGGAGCGTTTTCCGGTCGTCTTCGCGGAGGTTCTGCACGGGTTCGCATCATGCATGCTGAACCCGGCGATCGCCGCGATGACGCTCGCGCTGGCCGGCGGCATCCCCGGCGCCCTCGGCGTGCGGTTCGGGCGGAATGTCCGCTGGGCGTCGGTCGGCGCCGGGATCGCCGCCGCTCTGATGGCGAGCGCAGGATATCTTCTTTCGGAGCGGTCGGTGTTCTTCATCGCGTCCGTGCTCGCGGTGCCGGGACTGCTGGCGCTGCGCTGGATCACCCCTTCGGGAGGCGCCCGGCCGAGCGACGACGCCGCGGCCCCGGCGACCGAACGGGTGACCCCGCACGGTCCGGTCAAGGCGCTGCTCCGCGAGCCGAACCTCTGGGGCTTCTCGGCCTGCGCGGTGTTCTACTACCTCGCGAGTGCGGCGATGCTGCCGATCGCGGCGTCCGAGGTGACGCGGGTCGCGGGTTCCGCCGGCGAGCTGGTGATCGGCGCCGCCCTGGTGCTGCCGCAGCTCGTGCAGGCGTTGCTCTCGCCGTCGATCGGCCGCGCGACCGAGCGGTTCGGGCGCCGGCCCATCCTGCTGATCGGTTTCGCCGCCCTGCCGCTCCGCGGCCTGCTGTTCGCGCTGACCGCGAACCCGGTCCTGATCGTGGCCGTCCAGGGACTCGACGCCATCAGCAGCGCGGTGTTCGGGGTCATGCTGCCGCTGATCGCCGCCGACGTCTCGCGTTCCACCGGACGCTTCAACCTGACGCTCGGCATCATCAATCTCGCGATCGGCGCCGGCGCGACGCTGAGCACCACGGTCGGCGGCTATGTCGCCGAGCTGTCGGAGCGGCTGGCCTTTCTATCGCTCGCCGGGGCGGGCGCGGTCTCGCTGCTGCTGGTCTGGCTCGTCGTGCGCGAACCGGACCGCACGGGGACCTGAGAAGCTCAGGCGAGCCAGTCCGGAACCGGGAGATCGCGTTCGCGGAGGAAGGCCGCATCGAACAGCTTCGACTGGTAGCGAGACCCGCCGTCGCAGAGGATCGTGACGACCGTATGGCCGGGGCCGAGACGCCTGGCGGTTCGGATCGCGGACGCGACGTTGATGCCGCTCGAGCCGCCGAGCGACAGGCCTTCCGCCCGGAGCAGCTCGAACACGATCGCGAGCGCCTCGCGGTCGTCGATCCGTTCGGCGGCGTCGATCGCGACGCCGTCGAGATTGCCGGTGATCCGGGACTGGCCGATCCCCTCGGTGATCGAGTTCCCCTCCGAACGCAGCTCGCCGGTCCAGACCCATTGCGCGAGGGCGGACCCGTGCGGGTCGGCGAGCACGATCTCGACATGCTTGCCCGTCGCCACCGCGGCCGATTTGAGCGCGTCCGACACTCCGGCGAGCGTGCCTCCGGTACCGCAGGCACAGGTGAAGGCGTCGACCCTTCCCTCGGTCTGGCGCCAGATCTCGTGGCCCGTGGTGTCGCGGTGGCCGTCCCGGTTCGCACGGTTGTCGAACTGGTTGGTCCAGAAGCCGCCAATCTCGGCCGCCAGCCGCTCGGAGACCCGTACGTAGTTGCCGGGATCGGAATACGGCTTCGCGGGCACCAGGCGGAGATCGGCCCCGATCATCCGGAGCGTGTCGATCTTCTCCCGGGCCTGGGTGTCCGGCATCACGATCACGGTGCGGTAGCCGCGGGCGTTGCCGACGAGGCAGAGTCCGATGCCGGTGTTGCCCGCGGTTCCCTCGACGATCGTGCCGCCCGGCGCGAGGGCGCCGCGCCGCTCGGCATCGGCGATCATGAAGAGTGCCGCGCGGTCCTTCACCGAGCCGCCGGGGTTCATGAATTCCGCCTTGCCGAGGATCTCGCAACCGGTGAGGGCGGACGCGGCATGCAGACGGATCAGCGGGGTTGCGCCGATCGCCCCCGTCATGTCGCCGACGGGGTCGGACCAGCCGGGAGCGCGCGCGTCCGCGCGACCGGCGTCGTTTGCGAAGTTCGGCATCAGGGGGCAGCCTCCGGGCGATCGAGAAAGGAGAACGACGGATGATCGTGAACGTCTCATCGCGCGAGGCCTGGGCAGCGCTCGAGGGCGACGAGCGCGCGGCACTCGTGGATGTCCGGACGACGGCGGAGTGGTCCTATGTCGGTCTTCCCGATCTCGCGCCGCTCGGCAAGCGGGTGATCCTGGCGGCCTGGCAGGAGTTCCCGTCCGGCGCCGTCAACCCCGCCTTCGTGGGAGAACTCCGGGACGCCGGCCTCGCCGTCGACGCCGACCTCTACTTCATCTGCCGGAGCGGAGCGCGGAGCCTGGCTGCGGCGCAGGCGGCGCGGGCGGCGGGCTTCGAACGGGTCAACAACGTCGCCGACGGGTTCGAGGGACCGCGCGACGACGCGCACCATCGTGGCGGTCTGGCCGGTTGGAAGGCGGCCGGCCTGCCTTGGCGTCAAAGCTGACCGGGGGCGATCCCGCGACGGGCGAACCGGCTGCCTATTCGTCGGGATCCGTGTCGGCATCGTAAGCGACCGCGAGAACGCAGAGCCACGGATAGCGCGTGTCGATGACCGTGCCGTCCGGGGTCGCGAGCCTGCCGTCGGCGCCGACCGGAACGTGGGTCAGCGTCACCGCGTCGTCGACATTGCCGCCGACCACCGAGATCTGGCCCGGGTTCAGGGCGACCACGATCGCGCAATGGGCCGGGAAGCCGTAGGAGGTCGGGAGATCGGTGAAGCGGACGCGGGCACCCGAGCCGCGGCCGGCGCAGATCAGGTCGCCGAGTTGCGGCGCATAGCTGTCCGGCGCCCAGGCCCGGAGCGCCGGCGCCTCCCCGGAC
This sequence comes from uncultured Acetobacteraceae bacterium, assembly GCA_964249405.1. Taxonomy (GTDB): domain Bacteria; phylum Pseudomonadota; class Alphaproteobacteria; order Acetobacterales; family Acetobacteraceae; genus CAXTPV01. The sequence continues at coordinate 3,196 of CAXUBX010000021.1, forward strand.
ACTGCTTCGTTGATATAAGTCGAATGGTTGGGCGCGTACGGAAAGCGGCTGCCGGCGCCGGCGACGCGCATGACATAGGAGATGAAGGCGGCCGACCAGGCATAGTGTCCGTCGACCGTGTCGCCGAACACCGTGCCGTCGGCATCGTGCTTGCCGGTCCAGGACGCCTCGCGTTCGTCGGGATCCTGGCCGATCCACCAATATTCGCCGACGCGCTCCCAGAGTCCCGGGCGGCGCTCCGGCTTGAGGAGCGGCGTCGACGGATCGGGGCGTGTGTCCGGCGCGTCGTCGTCCACCGGCATGCCGAACAGGCGCCATTCGCGAAGCGCGATCGCGACCGCGTCGTCGCGGGCGAAGGGTTCGAAGTCCCGCTGCGCGAAATCAGGCACGTGGTCGTCGATCCCGATCGGCCCCGGTCCCGCGCGCGTCTGCGACACCGGCGTCGGGGTCGGCCGTGCGGTCGGCGTCGGGGTCGCCGCGCAGGATGCGAGGATGACGCAAGACGCCAGCGTCGCCGTGATGCGGTGTCGCATGCGATCAGTTGCGGCTCTCGACCTGGAACAGGGACGCGAGCCCGTCCGCGCTCGCGTCGCACCGCCCGCGCTCGGTGAGAAGCCCGGTGACGAGACGAGCGGGCGTCACGTCGAACGCAGGGTTGGCGGCCGGGCTGTCGGTCGGCACCACGCGGACCGTTGCAACGGCGCCGTCGAGGCCGCGGCCGGTGACCGTGGTCACTTCCGTCTGCGCCCGTTCCTCGATCGGGATGTCCCTGAGACCGTCGGAGACGCGCCAGTCGATGGTCGATGACGGAAGTGCCACCCAGAACGGGATGCCGTTGTCGCGCGCCGCGAGGGCCTTGAGGTAGGTGCCGATCTTGTTCGCGACGTCGCCGGTCCGCGTGACCCGGTCGGTGCCGACGATCACGAGGTCGACGTCGCCGCGCTGCATCAGATGGCCACCAGCGTTGTCCGAGATCACCGTATGGGGAACGCCGTGGCGCCCGAGTTCCCAGGCGGTGAGGGCCGCACCCTGGTTGCGGGGTCGGGTCTCGTCGACCCAGACATGCACCGCGAGACCGGTGTCGTGCGCCTTGTAGATCGGCGCGAGCGCGGTTCCCCAATCCACCGCCGCGAGCCAGCCGGCGTTGCAATGGGTCAGCACGTTGACACGCCGCTTGCCGTCGGCGCCGGCATGGGCTGCGAGGAGGGGACGCCCATGGTCTCCGATCGCCTCGTTCTGGGCGGCATCCTCGTCCGCGATCGCGCCTGCCTCCCCGTAGGCGACGGCGACACGATCCGCCTCGCGCGTGTTGCGCAGCCGGGTCAGCATGCGTTCGAGAGCCCAGCGGAGATTGACCGCGGTCGGCCGTGTCGCGTCGAGCATCGCGGCGCAGCGTTCCATCGCCTCCGTTCCCGGATCGGCCCGGACACCGAGCGCCAGACCGTAGGCGGCCACCGCGCCGATCAGCGGCGCGCCGCGTACCTGCATCGACCGGATCGCGTGCCCAACGGCATCGGCCTCGGTGAGACGGAGGATCTCGACCGCCCAGGGCAGCCGGGCCTGGTCGAAGATCCTGAGCGACCAGCCATCCTCGTCGACCCAGACGCTGCGGTAGGGCGTGCCGTCGATCTTCATGGCGCGTCGGTTCCTGCTGTTCGGAGCGTGCTCAAGGCCATCGCTCACCCTCCGTCAAGTCCGCGTCCGGGCGCCCGGATCGCCGGACCGATCGGTCGCCATCGGAGGCGGCGGCACTGCGGTCAGGACACTCGCGCCAGATGTCGAGTTTCAACAGGACCGCGACGAGCGCGCCCTTCACCGGTCGGAGCAGCCCGAGACAGAGGAGGATGCCCGCGGGCAGCGTGATCGCGAGAACGGCTGCGGTGCCGAGCGTCGTTCCGGCAACCAGCAGAAGTGCCAGCGCGATCACGGGATGGGCTGCGAGGAGCATCGTGAGATAGGGCGGCGCATCGTCCGACGGGACCTCGCCGAGCGGGGCGTGACACTCCGCACAGGCGGGCCTGACCGCGAGAAAGCCGGCGAAGAGAGGGCCGTTGCCGCAGGCGGGACACGCGCCGCGAACACCGCGCCCGATGGCCTGCATCCAGGGAGGCATCGGAACGCGGGGACCGAGCCCAACGGATGTCCGCCGCCAGCTCGCCGGCCGATCATGCGCCATTCGGTCCTCGCCTTCGTCCGCCGGTTGGCATCAATGTCGAAAAGACCCCGGTTCCTCGCAAGTGGCGGCTCGACTTGCGCGTGATCTCCGTCGGGTCCACGTGCCTGCCATCCCGAGCCGATGCCGTCGCCTCGTACTGGCGCGATCGTCCGGGTCCGCAGGATGGAAGACAAGATGATCGTTGCGAGCAGCCGGGCCGAACTCGACGAGGGCCTCGACGAGCTGCGCCGCGAGGGAAGCGGGGTGGCGCTTGTGCCGACGATGGGAGCGCTCCACGAGGGGCATCTCGGCCTGGTCCGCGCCGCACGCGCGTCGGGCGCGCAGCGCGTCGTGGTGTCGATCTTCGTCAACCCGCTCCAGTTCGAGGACGGCGCGGACCTGGCGCGCTATCCGGTGGATCATGCGCGGGATCTCGCATTGCTCGCGGACGAGGGCGCCGACCTCGCCTGGACGCCGCGTCTCGCCGACATCTACCCCGAGGGGCACGCGACGCGGATCGAGATCGACGGCCCCGCACGCGGCTTCGAAGGCGACGCGCGCCCAGGTCATTTCAGCGGCGTGGCCACCGTGGTGTCCATCTTGTTCGGAGCGGTGCGACCGGACGAGGCCTGGTTCGGCGAGAAGGACTGGCAGCAGCTTCAGGTGGTGCGGCGTCTCGTCTCCGATCTGGCCTCCCCTGTTAGCGTGCGCGCGCTCCCGACGGTACGTGACGGGGACGGGCTTGCTCTGTCGTCCCGCAACCGGTTTCTCGAACCCGGCATGCGGGCGCTTGCACCTCAGGTGTTCCGGACGCTCCGTGCCGTCGCGGCACGTCTCGAGGCGGGGGACGATGTGCTCGACGCTGTCGCCGAAGGGATCAGGAATTTCGGGAGCGCGGGCATCGGGGTGGATTACCTGGCGCTGGTTCAGGGAGCGACGGTGCGGCCGATCGATGCGTGCGAGCCGGGCGCGCGGCTGATCACGGCGGTCCGCCTCGGAACCGTCCGAATTCTGGACAACATCGGTATCGCTTGAACAGGCGGCGCCGTCCGATGGGCCTCGCGTCAATGCAACCTTCGACGTAACGAGCGCTTTCCGTTGACAGCCTGTCGGGTTGTCTGGGATTGCAGTTATTGTTGGACGCTGTTCCGATTCGGTTTGTCCTGAAAGTAGCGCAACCGGTCGGAAGCGCGTTGCCGATCACCCGGTGTCCTTGAAACCGGTCGAGCGAACGGGCGAAGGGAGGTCTGTCCTCCCGCAAAGGACCAGAACAGAAAGTCGAGCAAATGAGCACGGACGAGAACAACGAGAAGCCGACGCGGGCGAGGTCGATGGCCATGCGAGGAGGAGGGCGGCGCACCGGCGCGAGCGCACGCGGCAGTGCAGCACGCGGGTCACGGACGACAAGTGCAGGAGCGAAGGCGGCCTCCCCCAGGAGTGCATCGTCGAGGGCGGCTGGCGGGGCTGCGACGAAGGCACGTGTGTCACGCTCCGGACTGTCGAAGGCGGCAAAGACCGTCAAACCCGCCAGGGCCGCCTCGACCGGAGCGACGAAGAGCAGGAGCAAGACCGCCGCCTCGCGTTCCGCCGGCAAGGCGGCTCGCACGACGACGCGGACCGCGAAGGCGACGCCGGTCCGGGCTCGGGCGAGCAAGACGGTCGGCAGCGGGCGCAAGAGCGCCGTTTCTCGTGCGGCGACGTCGCGCACGGCGACATCGCGCGCAACCGCCAAACGCTCGGGCACAGCCGCCTCGGCTCGCCGAGTAGCGACGGCACGGAAGCCCGCATCTCGCGCCGCTTCGGTGCGGCAGTCGACGCGAACGGGACCGACGAAGACGACGTCTCGAGCCGGAACCGCTTCCCGATCGAGCGCCCGCGTCGCCAAGACTTCGTCCACGCGATCGGCCTCGACCGCCCGGACCACGAAGTCGACGCGAGCGACAGGGAAGCCGGCCCGCGCGGCGACGAGGTCGGGGACCGCGGCCCGCGCGTCACGCACGCCGCGTGCGAGCGCGAAGAGCGCGCCCGTCAGTCGTGCGTCACGTACTGCCCCGGCTTCGGCCCGTGCCTCGCGCTCGGCACCCGAGCCGACGCGGCGGACCAAGTCGGCCCCCGAAACGGCTCGGCCTCTGCCGGAAGCTCGGCGAGCGGCATCGCGGACGATGCGGAAACCGCCGAGCGCCACACCGAGGAACGAGGCTGCATCGGAAAGCGCCGGTGCTCTCCCCAAGCCGCGTCGTCGGCGGATGCAGTCGAAAGTGGCCGCCGAGGAACACATGCAAGGGGTCGACGCGAAGCCCGAGGAGGGGTCTTCGCCCGGCGAGCACGGCACGGCAGGAGACACCGTCTCCGAGGAGTAGGCCGTGCGTGCCTTGTCGGATCGCGACTTCGGGAGGGTCGGCGCCTGCCGGCCCTTTCCGCATGGCAATCTGACCGCTGCCGGTCCTCCGGGGGATCAGAACCGGGCTGCGGTGATCATCGGTCCGGTCCGAGCGGGCGAGCGCGCGTGTCCGTGACGGCCGTATGAGTGGATCGGGGTGGAGCCTCTGGCGGCCTCGGCGATGACCCCAAAAACCAGCCGCTGCACACGCATCGCGTGATCCAGGGCCATCGTGTTCGCGTCGATGGCCGCCTTGAGGCGGGCGAGGGCCTGCCTCAAGTTCGGCACCGTGCGAAGCGAGCCGTCGCGTGCGGATCGCTGGATGGTGGATACGAGCTGCCGCTTCTTCTCACCGAACTTGGCGATCTCATGGAACATCAAACGCCGCAGACAGGAGGTCTCTTCCGTCAACAGGTCAGTCAGCTTCGCCACCGAGAGAGCCGTGTCCTCACCGTTCATCGCCGTTGAGTCCTCCCGTTCTGAAGCTCTTGCATCTTCTCCTCGATGGGCGTCGACAGGCCGAGGCCGCCCTTGTCTTCCATCATCTTGGCGAACTCGGTGACAAGCATCGGTTTGAGGACGCCTTCCGCTTCTCCGCCGCCGAACAGATCGCTCTGATCATCGACGGTTGAGAACATTGGCTGGAGAAATTCACCGATTGCCATGGCCTCGAAATCGCGCGCCGACCGGGCGAGTTTGGCGGATGAGGTCTGGTCCGCCGGAGCGGGCATACCCGACAGGCCACCGACAGGGTCCATGATCACTACCTCACCTGCAGATCGGCCTGGAGCGCGCCAGACGCCTTGATGGCCTGAAGAATGCTGATCATGTCGCGCGGGCCGACGCCGAGCGCGTTCAATCCTCCGACCAGATCTCGGAGCGTCGGCCCTTCCGAGAGGATGCCGAGCTTGTTTCCGGAAGACGCATCGACCTGAATGCTCGAGCGAGGAGCGATCGCCGTCCTCCCACCGGACAACGCGCCCGGCTGGGAGACGAGCGGGTTCTCGCTGACGCGGATGGTCAGATTGCCCTGCGCGATGGCGACGGTGCTGATGCGGACGTTGTCTCCCATCACGATGGTTCCGCTCGCCTCGTCGACGATCACGACGGCGGGTGTGTCGGGATCGACAATGAGATCTTCGATCCTGGCGATCGCTCCCACGACGTCGATCCCCTCGAGATGAAGCTCGACCGTTCTCGGATCCGTTGCACGCGCATGTCGGTATCCGATCGACGACCCGATTGCCTCCTCGATCCGACGGGCGGTGGTCAGATCAGGGTTGCGCAGCGACAGGTGTAGATCCGGATGATCTTCAAGCGTGTAACGGACTTCCCTTTCGACCGAGGCACCATTCGCGATATGGCCCGATGTTGGAACATTTCGCGTTATGGAAGCGGCGGCGCCGCGCGCCGAGAAGGCATTCGTGACGAGCGCCCCTTGTGCCACCGCATAGACCTCGCCGTCTGCGCCAAGAAGGGGTGTCACGAGGAGCGTACCGCCGGTCAGGTCTGTGGCATCGCCGATCGCCGAGACGCCGACATCGATCCGGTTGCCGCTTCGGGCGAACGGAGGGAGGTCGGCCGTAACCATCACGGCCGCCACGTCCTTGGTCTCGAGCTTCGTCGCCTGGTCACGGGTGTTCACTCCGAGACGCTCCAGCATTCCGATCAGAGACTCCCGGGTGAAGATTGAAGTGTCCAGCTTGTCGCCAGTCCCGTTCAGCCCGACGACCAGTCCATATCCGACCACCGGATTGCTTCGAACGCCTTCCAGATCGGCGATGTCCTTGATCCGCACTCCGTTCGCGCGTGCAATCGACGGCGGGAGCACCAGCAGCGCCGCAACCAGGATGCACAAGTGGAGGATCGGACGGGTCATTCGAACTTTGCTGGTCGTCAATCATTTCGTCGCATCATCATGGATGACAGAAGCAAAGAAACACTGAAGGGCGCGAGGCCGCACTCGGACAAGGGAGAGCAGGTTTTGAGAACGGAACGGGCGAACACGCTGCGCAGTCCAGACGCCGTCCGCCCGCTCTCCGCCGTGACAGGTGCGGGAGCGGCTTTCGACGCGGAGGTTGCAACCGCGACTTCGTCGAACGATCAGATGATCCAGGACGTGGTCGGGGTATCGGTGGTCGGAGCGTCCGTCCTGTTCCTGGAGAGCGCCGATCGAGCCACGCGCGACCGGCGGGCGCGACAGCGTAGCGTGGACATTCTCGGCCTCCTTGGAGCGCTGCAACGAGCGTTGCTGGACGGGGGCGCCGGCGAGGATACGTCGCTCGACCGGTTGTCAGCCCTTCTTTCGGTCGAAACGCCGGCCGACGATCCAGGGCTTGGAGATCTGTTGATGGCGGTCGAGACCAGAGCGGCGGTAGAGGCGGCACGCCGTGGGCGCTGATGGGGATCGACGAGCCACATAGGCCTTGGCTCCCGGAGAACCCATAGCTATAAGCCCGGCAGCCGCACAAGCCTTGACGCAGGCCGGTTAACGGATGGTTCAGTGATGCTGACCTTGCCTCCCGACTATCGACCCTCAGACGACGAGGAGTTCATGAGCTCCCGCCAGACGGAATATTTCCGTTTGAAGTTGATACGTTGGAGGACCGAACTCCTCAAGGAGGCCGACGGGACACTCGAGAGTTTGTCTCAGGGCGGCATTCATGAGGCTGACATTACGGACCGAGCCAGCGTCGAGACTGATCGAGCACTCGAGCTGCGTACCCGCGACCGCGCCCGAAAGCTGATCAGCAAGATAAACCAGGCTCTGATCCGGTTGGAGAGCGGAACCTACGGGTTCTGCGAAGAGACCGGCGAGCCGATCGGCCTAAAGCGTCTCGAGGCGCGTCCTATCGCCACCCTGTCGATCGAGGCGCAGGAGCGTCACGAGCGGATGGAACGCGTCCACCGGGACGAATAATCCTGTTGTTCAAAACGGAAGAAGGATGTCCATCAACTGCTGCCCGTAGCGCGGCGTCTGGAGATCCGTGAGCTGACCTTCGCCCCCATAGGAGATGCGCGCCTCCGCCAGTCGATCGTGCGTGACCGTGTTATCGCTCGCAATGTCCTGCGGTCGGACGATACCGCAAACGCTTAGCACGCGAAGCTCACTGTTTACGCGAACTTCCTGTCTGGCGGTGACGACGAGGTTGCCGTTCGGCAGGACCTGCGTGACCAGGCCGGCCAATCTGAGCGTTACGGTTTCGTTCCTCTTTATGACGCCCGTCGATGTATTCCCGTTCGTGCTGGTCGTGTCGACGAGAGTGGGATTGGCGGACAGTAGCTTGAGCTTGGATGTCAGGCCGAACAGGTTCGGAACTCCGAGGTTCTCCGATCCCGTCCTGGTCGCATTCGTTCCGTCTTCGACATCCGCGGCATCGGTGATGTTGACCAGTATGGTCAGGATATCACCGACGTTCGCAGCGCGTTGATCCTTGAAGAAAGCCCTGCTCCCAGGGCGCCACAAACTGGCTGCGTCATCGGGCGGTGGTTGCGGTTGCGGCATCGGTTCGGTCAAGGGGCGGTAACCCGGAGCTCGGGTCGGGTCTGCCATGCCCGAGATCGGCGGTGGTCGCCCGACATTCGAGAGGCGTTCAAGCGATCCGCAGCTCGACAGCGCGATCAATCCCGAGAGCACAAGCCTTCTCATGGTGTCATTCCGACCATCAGTGGCGCCGGCCGACTCTGGAAGAGCGGCGAAGGAAAGTTCAGGTTGGCCGGGTTGCCGACGATCATCGGAGGCACATCGGGGTCGATCTCGACTTCTCCTCGCGCGGCCACGGTTCCGACCAGGACTGCGCGCGAGCCAGTATTCACCACCCGAACGCGATCGCCTTCGGCTCCCGTGTCGATCGCCTCGCCTTCAGCCGAGAGGCTAAGCCCACCGGCCACCAATCGCATGATGACAACCGACCCTCGCGACACGAGCGGGGGTGGCCGTAGGAACGCCTTCTGAAGGGGCTGTCCCTTCACGAGTGGTCGAACCGCCTCGAGGCCCACGCCCTCGGAAATCGTCGACAGCGGCTCGCCCGTGACTTGATCCTGCGGCCGCTCAGTCATCGCGAGATCGGCGTCGGTCAGGATCTCACCTTCCATGATCGACCGGGTGGGGACTGCGACGTTTGCCAATGCGATTGCAACGCCCTCGACATGCAGTCGGCTCGTCTCCTGATCGCCGACCGTTATCGAGAGATCGACCGAGAAATGCCCGGACAACGCGTCGAACGACGGCGTCGAAACGGCGAAGTGACTGCCGGGATCGACGATGAGGTCCTTCCATCCCGGAAGCCGCAAGTCGCTGACGGGTGGCAGGCCGAGCGGTGTCAGAGCGGTCCGTATCGCTTGCTGTACGGTCCGTCTGTCCACGGTCCGACCTGGACGGCTCAACGTCACGGTCTGCCACCCCGGTGCGGGTGCCCAGGCGACTCCGAACTCGTTCGCGATCGCCTGAAGTTGTGGTTGCCCCAGGACGATCCGCATTCCCGGATCGGGACCCGGCCCGAGCGTGCAGTCCTGTCCGGCGTCCAGACCGGAGAACAGATCCGACAACCGAATGGCTGACGCACCTACGGTGACGAATGGTCGAAGCCGTGCCGCCGCCGCATGATCGGGCTTTGCCAGGATGGAGCCGGGAAGAAGGAGAAACCCGGCGAGGACCGCTCTCCTCATCGGAGATTTGTCAGTGTCTGGAGCATGTCGTCCGACGCGGTGATGACTTTGCTGTTCATCTCGTAAGCGCGCTGCGCGGTGATCAGGTCGGTGATCTCGGAAACGACATTCACGTTTGAACTCTCGACAAACCCCTGCTCGACGCTCCCGAAGCCCGTGGATCCAGGAGTGCCTGTGACCGGTGCACCGGAGGCCGCGGTCTGGACGAAGAGGTTGTCTCCCTGTGCATCGAGCCCGGCCTCGTTCGGGAAGACTGCCAGTTGTAGCTGGCCCAGTGTCTGCGGTGCGGTCTGGCCGGCAATGGTCGCTTGGACCTGGCCCGTGGAGTTGACCGTGATGCTTTCCGCATTCGAAGGGACGACGATCCCGGGAGCCACCGCATATCCGTCGGCGGTCACGATCGTTCCGTTTGATGCCAGTCCGAACGTGCCATCTCGAGTGTAGGCTGTATCGCCTGACGGAAGTGCGACCTGGAAATAACCGCTTCCCTGGATCGCCATGTCGAGACTGTTGCTTGTCTGAGTAAGATTTCCCTGTTCGCTAATGCGGTAGATCGCGGCGGTCTTCACGCCGAGACCGACCTGAGCACCGGCAGGAACGATGGTCCCGCTGTCGGAGCTGTTCGACCCGACCCGTCGCAAGTTCTGATAGATGAGGTCCTGGAATTCGGCCCGGCGCCGCTTGAACCCGGTCGTTGTCATGTTCGCGATGTTGTTGGAGATCACCTCTACGTTCGTCTGCTGGGCTTGCATCCCCGTCCCGGCAATATCAAGAGCTCGCATCGTCTACTCCACCGATATCAGGATACAGCCTGAGACATGACTCACGTCTGCGGCTCGCCCGCCATCTTCTCGATCACGTTCTGTTGGCGATCGGCCTCATCCTGTGTGAACTGGGTCATGAACTGGAAGTCTCGCTGAAGCTGGATCATGCGTGTCATTTCCACCATCGGAGACACGTTGCTGCTTTCGACACCTCCCTGCACGATCCCAGCCTGCGTGACTTGCGCTGTCGGAGTGTCCGCCTTGAACAGACGATTGCCTTCGGCAGAAAGGCGATTGGGATCGTCCGGCTTGACTATGCCGATCTTGCCAAGTCGCTTTCCCGAGGCGGTGATTGTTCCATCTCCGGCAACCGTGATGTCGCCGGCGTTGCCGGTAACAGCGATGGGCGATCCGGAATCGTCGAGAAGCGGATCGCGATCCGAGTCGACGATCGTCCCGTCCTCTTGGAGAGTGAAGCGTCCCGAGCGGGTAAGCCGGACCCCGTTGATCGTGGACACGGAAAAGAAGCCCTGGCCTCCGATTGCGAGATCAAGCGGCTCGCCGGTGTGGGTGACGGAACCCGGTGTCTGATCACGCCAAGTGGCCCGATCCTGCGCGAACGCGACGGTATCCTCTCCGGCAGCTTCGAGCTGACCCTTTTCGGGGAGGAGCCAATCACTGAAGAGGACATGCTCCGTCTTGAACCCGGGCGTGCTGCTGTTCGCGATGTTGTTCGCGATCACGTCCATCGTGCGCTCCTGAGCCATCAGGCGGGAGAGGGCGATATAGGTGGGGTTTTCCAACGTACGCGCCTCGCGATCGTGCCCCCTCAGCGTGAAGGCAAATCCTTGATCGATCGTGAAATCGATCGACGCCGTTTCAGCCTTCCTTAACGAGCCCGGTGCATTCTGGTCATGCCCGACGTCCGGGACCGGGGAGAGAAATGAGCGGCGACGAGCAGCAGAACGGATCGGGAAGCTCGCCGATGACGAAGTCGAAGCGGAAGTCCTTTCTTGCGGTAGGGTCCTCGCTCATCATCGTCGCAGCGATCTCGGGTCTGCTCTGGTTCCTCGTTCCGGTGTCGCCTGATCATCACCGTGCAGCCCAGGGCGCCGCCAGTAGTACGAACAGTGCAGTCTCGCCGGTCTACGTCGAGACCCCGGAGATGCTCACGAACCTGGATGCAGGACCACACCGGATCGCTTTCGCGAAGATCCAGTATCGTGTTGAAGTTGATCGCCCCGCCGACGCTTCTCTCGTCACCGCCGCGATGCCGCGGATCGTTGACATGACTGAGACATATCTCAGGGCCGTGAAGCCGGAAGAGTTGCGAAGCGACACGGGCGCGTATTTGCTCCGCGAGGCTTTGCTGGGCCGGCTCGCGGTCGCGGCGCCCGGTGCGGCGGTTTCCGACATCCTCTTTGAGGAACTGCTAATCCAATGAGCTCGATGCAGTGGCTCCTGGAGGCTGTGCTCGTCCTTCTCTTGGCCGCGACGCTGTTCCATGCGGTCCGGCTCGAGCGTGCGCTCGGGCTCCTGCGGCGGGACCGCTCGGCTCTCGAAGTGCTGGTTGCCGGTTTCAACGACAGCACGCGGCTTGCGGAGGAAGGGGCGGAGCGGCTCCGGCTCGCGGCCGAGATCGCCGGCAAGCAGATCACGCGTCAGGTCGAGCGGGCGAACGGTCTCAAGGATGATCTGGCGTTCTTGATGGAGCGCGCGGAGAAACTTGCTGACGTGCTGGAGCGGCGTGTCGGAGAGGCCAGACAAGCGCAGGCCATCCGCGGGACTGGTCCGGAGACACAGCCGCGATCTCCGGAAACGGGCGACCCGGGGAGCACGGTTCGGAGCAAGGCCGAGCGCGATTTGATCCGCGCGCTCCGGCTTGGGAGGTAACGGTGCACGGGTTGCCCAATGCACGCCTTCTCCCCGTCACTATAGGCGCCATCGCTGTCGTTCTCGGCATGAAGACGGCGTCACTGGCCGGGGTCGCCTGGGCCAGTGGGAGCGTGTCTTCGTCGCCCGCCGTTCTTCCTCTCGAGAAGGGAGGATCGCAGATGTCGGCACCGAGGCTAGGTCGGGCATCACAATTCGGCTTGGCATCGCTCAAGAACGAACGAGCGCGCGTGTCCGACGGGCTTCGGCATTTGAGCGAGAACACGATGCCGCAACCGGATGCCGGTCTTTCGTTCGACCTCAGAACGGAAAAGGCCGAGCTCGACCGGCGGGAGTCAGCCCTGGAAGCGCGGGAGGCCGCAGTTCGCGCGGCATCGGATCTGATCGACCGCCGAATGGCTCAGCTCGAAACACTGAACACCAGGCTTGCCGGTGCCGCGTCGGCGCGCGTGGAGCGCAGTGAGGCTGCCTGGGTCGGGCTGGTCAAGGTGTACGAGGCGATGCGGCCCGAGGACGCTGCGACGATCTTCAATGGCCTCGACATGCAGACCTTGCTGCAGTTGCTTGACCGAATGAATGAGCGGAAGGCGGCTTCCGTCCTCGCGGCGATGCAGCCCGAGCGCGCGCGCGTGGCGACCCAGATGCTCGCCGAACGGCGTCTTCGTGAAAGTGACGTCTCCGATCCTGCTCCGGCATCGGCCGGGGGCGCGGGCTGATGCGGGCGATCGTCGTCCTCCTGCTCTTCCTGCTCGGTGCTCAATCCGCGTCAGCCTCTGTTCTTCTTAAAGAACGGACGTTCCCCGACCACGATCATCTCCTCGTTCTCGGTCTATCCCGGACGGCGAGAATGATAGAGCAAGGCGGTGCTCTCATCATCTGGGATGCCGCTAGTGGCATTCGGATCAGCGGTCCTGTGCCGCGCGTCCGCCACTTGGCACGGATCTGCGTCGAGAACGGTTCACTCGTGATTCAACCCGACAGGAACATCATCGCGCGAGGTCATCGGATCATGGGGGGCTTCGCCCTCGACATCGATGATCCATCGGCGGTCAGCCCCGGCATTCCGGGGCGCCCGACAATCCCGTCGGCAAAACTTCCGGCTGCTCAGCCGGTGCGCGATGGGGGTTCGAAGCTCGTTCCGGATCTTCCGCCTCCGTTTCTGGCGAGTGTCGAGGGCCAGGTCGCGAAGGTGCTGGCCACGACGTCCAGAGCGCGGCTTCCGGCGATCCCCGAGGTCGGGCCGGCGATGGACCAATCGGCAAGCCTCGGCCGATCGGCCATGGAAGCCGGCTCGCCGGCCCCGGCGGCCGGTCAGCTGCCGAACCGGCTCGGCCAGACGCACCCGCGAGCGCTTCGACTTTCCTTCGCCGGCACGACGGGCGCCGCTGCCAGGCTTCGAGGCACCGAACTCCTGCTGGTCTTCGATGAGGGCAAGGCGATCGACCTCCTCTCATCCAGCGATCCGGTGTTCGCGAAAGGAAGAACGCTCGTCGGACAAGGCTTCACGCGGATGGTCTTCGACCTTCCTCCGAATGCACGCTACCGTCTCGATCGGGAGGATGCCGACTGGTCCCTCACAATCGGCGGCGTCGCGGAGGCAGCGACGCCGATCGCCATCGAGAGCCGCCAAGGCGGCCTGGCCTTCGACGTGCTCCACCCGGGCAAGGCGATTGTCGTGCCTGACCCTGATACTGGCGCCCCACTTCTGGTCGGAACCGCACGGGCAAGTACTGCATCCGTCGGTGTGGCCCGGAGTTCTGCCCTGTTCGCTCTGGATCGAACGAGCACCGGAGTGCTGGTGGAGCCGTTCTCCGGACATCTGCTGTTGACAGCGACCACGTCAGGTTTTCTTCTCACGACGGACGATGCCTCCGCACTCCACTTGCCCGAAGGTTTTCTCGCCAGCCGACATGCCGGCGATATCTTCTCGCGTCTCCTGGACCTTCCGTCGGGTTCCGTTCCTGAGCTATCCCGTCGTCTCCGGGCCGAGCTCGAAGCGGCGGCCACAACGCCGGTTCGGGACCGGTACGAGCCACGGATCAAGGCTGTCGAAACCCTGGTCTCGCTCGGCCTTGGACCCGAAGCGGGGACCCTGCTGGATGTCGCGGCGGCCGATGATCCGGCGTCGGCAGGCGATCCGCGCTTCCAGCTTCTCTCGAGGATCGTCAGCGTTCTCGATCCGGCCCGGCCCGTTTCCGCAGCGCCAGTCCAGTCTTCGTCGGAGAGCGTGCGGCTTCCCGACGATGTCGCGCTCTGGAATGTCCTTGCGCCCGTTCCGGGCCAGGACACCAGCATGCAAGAGGCGGCGCGGGTTCTCCGTTCCGAGATTCAACTGTACCTAAGCTCTCCGTCTCGCCTACAGGCTCTCTCGGTGAAGCGGGTCGCGGACCTGCTTCTCGCCTCGGGTACCATCCAGGATCTTCGGGCTGTCGCGCTGCTTCCGGACGGTCCCGGTTCGGTCGTGGCGAAAGCCGTGGCTCTCGAACGGCTTGGTTCAACCCGTCGGGCGCTGGACAGTCTTGCCGTGCTCGAGAACAGTCGCGACCCGCTCGTCGCTGCCTCGGCCCTTCGAAAGGAGATCGCGATCCGTGTTCGCCACGGCAGCCTCGAGGCGAGCAAGGCGGCCGACCTGCTGGCGCGTCACCGCCTGGACTGGCGGCTCACCGGTCAGGAGACGGACGCTCTCCTCGAAGAAGCTCGCGATCGGCTCGATGCTCATCAGTTCCTACGCGCTTTCTCCCTCTGGCGCGAAGCACGGCGAGCAGATCCAGGTTCTGCGTCAAGGGTCGCAGGCGAGGTCGACGCCGCTTTGATGCGTCTCGGCGATCCGAGGGATGCCGCGGCCATCCCGGCTTCGGACTTCGTGGCGATCACGGACGACTACTCCGATCTCATCCGATCGGACGCCGGCCTTTCCGCCCGGATGTCAAAGCTGCTCGCGGACAAGTTCGACAGTCTCGGACTTCCCGGCCGCGCGGCAGACGCCCTGTCCGTTGCCATCGGTGCTGCCAAGCCCGGCTCGGACCGTGGGGCCATCGAGTTGCGCGTCGCCGGACTCCGCCTCGATGAGGGCAACCCGGCTGCGGCCGCGACCTCGCTTCAGGCCGCCGACCAGGATGGGATTACTCCGGATCTCGCTGAGCGTCGCGAACATGTCCGTGCTGCGATCCTGGCCGCCGAAGGGCACAACGACGAGGCGCTCACGGCCCTGAACGATGACAAGGATCCCACCGCGCTCGACCTCCGGGCCAAGCTTCTGCAACGCGTCGGAGACTGGCGAAGCAGCGAAAGCGTGCTCAAGACGATGGTACAAGCCATACCCGCCCGGGGCACGCTCTCTACCAGGGACGGCAACATTGTTCTCCGGCTTGCTTCGGCCGCCGCCCATGTCGACGATGGCGAGGAGGTCCGCCTGGTCGCAACCCGCTTTGCGGGTCGTCTATCGGAAGACACCGACCGCTCCGCAGTCGAGCGCCTCGCGCGCATCGAGCCGGACCGTTGAGCTCGGCCCTTTCGGTCGGTGAGCGCCTTGAGGGAAGCCAGGGAAATAAGCTGCCTCGAGGTCCGTTTTGGCTTGCATCCCATGTGGCGAGGCCATATCTGACGGCGCCTTGGCCCAAGGGGGCGTTCGCGCCTTACAGGCTGTCTGCTGGTACGGGGGTACGTGATGAACGCACTTGCTCGGCTGGGGATGGTCTCGGATGACCCGAGCGATGTCCAGGCTAGGGAGCCGTCTCGGGAAGGCCACGAGGGGCGAACCGACTATTTCGTGCAGCGCGGCGGGATGACGTTCGCCGGGACTCATCTTCTCGTTGATCTCTGGGGCGCGACCAATCTCGACGACCCGGACCTGATCGATCGGTCGCTGCGCGAGGCGGCGATGGCATCCGGGGCAACGATTCTGCACGGCCACTTCCACCATTTCACGCCGAATGGAGGAGTGTCGGGTGTGCTGGTCCTCGCGGAAAGCCACATCTCGATCCATACTTGGCCCGAGCGCGACTTCGCGGCGCTCGACGTCTTCATGTGCGGCGATTGCGAGCCGCGCTTGGCACTGCCGGTCTTTCAGGAGGCGTTCTGTCCGGAGCGGATGGACGTCGAGGAGCAGCGTCGCGGGCGCATCGCCTGAGACCACGATCCGGCGTTCCTGGGGCGTGATGATGTGGCTTGAAGACGGCTGGATGGCATGACGGGTGAAGAATGGGCGGATGAGACCCTCTATCCTGACTGGGGTCAGCGATTCCTCGTCACCCGCGAATTGGCGCGCAAGAAAACCGCCTTCCAGGACGTTCGGATTCTAGAGACTAGGTCCCATGGCCGGGTCTTGCTGCTCGACGGCGTCGTACAGATCACGGAGCGGGACGAGTTCGTCTATCAGGAGATGCTGACGCACGTCCCGCTTCTCGCGCATGGCGGTGCACGGCGCGTCCTGATCATCGGTGCGGGGGACGGCGGCGTTCTGCGACGTGTGCTCGAGCACCGCGGCGTCGAGAGAGCGGTGATGGTCGAGATCGACGGCGACGTCGTACGGCTGTGCCGGCAGCTCATGCCGTCGGTGTCCGGCGAGTGCTGGGATGATCCGCGCGCCGAGGTCGTCATCGGAGACGGGATCTCGCACATCGCTTCCTCTGCCGACGGAAGCTTCGACGTCATCATCGTCGACAGTACCGATCCGATCGGTGTCGGGGAGGTCCTGTTCACCGACGCATTCTACGCCCACTGTGCACGGGCCCTGAGTGAGGCCGGGCTGATCGTGAACCAGTGTGGCGTCCCCTTCATGCAGGCCAACGAACTCCGCGAGACGAGCGCGCGCCGCGCTCGGCACTTCCCGCACGTTTCGGCATATGTCGCTTCCGTGCCTACCTACGTCGGTGGGTTCATGACACTCGGGATCGCTCACAAAGGCGATTGCATCTTGACCAGCGATGTCGGGCGCATTCGTGAGGCCGCCAGCGCCGCTGGCGTTCTTGGTCGCACGAAATACTGGTCGCCGGAGATCCATGCGGCGTCGTTCTGCCTCCCGCCCTACATCCGGATGCACTTGCCTGCTTGAGCCTGGTCAGGAGCCGAAGCTCTCGACCAGACTGCCCGCGACCAGGTGCCATCCGTCGATCAGCACGAAGAACACCAGCTTGAACGGAAGAGAGATGCTGTTCGGTGACAGCATCATCATGCCAAGGCTCATCAGGATGCTGGAGACGACGACATCGATGACCAGGAACGGAAGATAGATCAGGAAGCCCATCTCGAACGCGCGTCGCAGTTCACCGACCAGGAACGCAGGCATGAGCGCGCGCCAAGGTGTCGTTCCAGGTGACGATGGTGCTGGAAGATGCCCGAGGTTCAGGAAGAGCTGAAGATCGGCAGGACGTGTGTTTCTTGACATGAAGTCATGGAACGGCGCTGCCGTGTGATCGAGACCGGCGAGAGTGTCAAGCTGCCCGTGCATCATCGGGAGGACGCCCTGTCTCCAGGCGAGATCAAGTGTCGGCTGCATGACGAAGAAGGTCAGGAACAAGGCCAGACCGATCAGGACTGGGTTCGGCGGTGTGCCTTGTGCTCCGAGAGCACTCCTCAGCAGGGAGAGGACGATGACGATCCGTGTGAAGGCGGTCATTGTCACGAGGAGGCTTGGCGCAAGAGACAGAACGGTGACGAGCGCCGTCAGCTGGACGAGATGCCCCGTCATTCCCCCGGTCGAGCCCCCACTTGCGGAACTGCCGCCGAAATCGATGCTGACGGACTGCGCCTGCGCCGGTCCACCCGGCACAAGGAGGATGGCCATTGCGACCGCCAGGGCGAGTGCGGGCACGGTCACCCGGAAGGGATGTCGCGTCACTGGCCGCTTTCCCCGGTTCCGGAGCCATCGGTGGTATTCGGTTGCCACCCCAGGAACGTGTCCCCATGCGGACCGGTGAGGAGAATGCCGGTCCGATTATCGCAGGAGACGAGGACCAGCCGGCGCTTCGGATCGAGAGCCAGTACGGAGCGAATCGCCAGTCGCTTCGGGCGTGCAGGACCCGCAGCGATCCGCACGAAGGCAGGCCATTGAAGCACATGCCGGCTTGCCAGGACCAGAACGATCACGAGAGTGAGCGAGACGAGGACGGTTGGTATAGGCCCAGGATGCATCGGTCGGCCTTCTGCCGCGGGACGAGGAGCCGCTTTCTGCGGCGTCCTTTCGTTTAGGCTCCGGTTCGTTGCGACTTCGTTAAGCCCCCCCCCGCGTGCCGTCGTTCATGTTTCCTAAGGAATTGTGGTCCAAGAATGCGGCAGGAAGGAGAGGCCCATGCTGACGGGACCGCAGATGAGTTTCTTCGATCTTGCCGAACGCAAGCTGGACTGGATCGATGCCCGCACTCGCGTTCTCGCGGGGAATGTCGCGAACGCGG
This sequence comes from uncultured Acetobacteraceae bacterium, assembly GCA_964249405.1. GTDB lineage: Bacteria > Pseudomonadota > Alphaproteobacteria > Acetobacterales > Acetobacteraceae > CAXTPV01. The sequence goes on from CAXUBX010000021.1 coordinate 21,448, forward strand.
ACACCCCCGGTTACCAGGCGCGCGACATTGCCCCGTTCGCCTCGCTGATGCCGGAAACGTCGATGGGTCTGGAACTCACCGATCCAAGCGATCTACCGGAAGCAGCGGCGTCCGGTCCCGAGGTCTCCTCGACCGATGAGGCGGAGGCCTCGCCCGACGGGAACACGGTTTCCATCGACCAGCAGATGCGCTTGATCGCCGCGAATGACCAGGACCAGAGCGTCGTCACGACGCTCTACAAGAAGTATGTCGGCATGACCGATATCGCCCTCGGCCTCTCCGGCTGACGCGCGAGCGAGGCACAGGATGGATCTCACCTCGCCCTTCGATGTCTCGGCAAGCGGGATGGACGCGGAGGCGGCGCGTCTCCGGATCGTTGCTGAGAACCTCGCAAACCAGGACACCACCGGCTCGACGCCCGGTGCCGACCCCTTTCGACGCAAGACGATCACGTTCCAGCCGATCGAGGGCGGAAATGCCGACGGTGGCGTGGACGTCGCTCGGATCGGCGAGGACACCACCCCGTTTGAGAAACGTTATGATCCAGCCAACCCCGCGGCGGATCCGACCGGGTACGTGAAGCTGCCGAACGTCAACAGCTTCGTCGAGATGATGGATATGCGCGAGGCCGAGCGGTCCTACAATGCCGATCTCGGTGTCATGCAGGTCAGTCGGACGATGATGGCCCGCACGCTCGAGATTCTGAAATGAGCGGCAATTTGCTCGTCGTGACACCGAGTGCAGCGGCGACAGCCTATCAGCGCGCAAGTGGTAGCGGTTCAGGAGAAAGCTTCGGTGCGACTCTGGACCGCGCTCTCGGCAGTGCAGTCCAGACCGGCCAGGATGCGGATGCAAGCGCGGTCGATGCGGTCGTGAACGGGGGTGATCTCACGCACGTCGTGACCGCCGTATCGAAGGCGCAGCTCGCGCTGCAGGAGGTGGTCGCAATCCGCGACAAGGTCGTGTCCGCGTATCAGGAGGTCATGCGGATGTCGATCTGACGCGGATGGATCCCTACGAGGCGATCAAGACAGGATGCGGAGGAAACGCCGCGTTGGAGGCTCCATGACGGAGACGGATGTTGCGATGGCGATGCGTGACACGTTCGTGATCATCGCCAAGCTATGCGCGGGCCCGCTGCTCGCGGTTCTCGCAATCGGCGTCGTGGTCTCGCTCGTGCAGGCGGTGACACAGGTGAACGAGCAGACCCTTTCCTTCGTCCCGAAATTCGCGGCCTTGATCGGGATCCTGGTGCTCGGCGAGCATTTCCTCTTCGCAGCACTTGCGTCCTATACCGCATCGATCTGGGACCGGATCGTGCTGGCGGGACAGGGCTGATGGTCCCGATCTCGGCCTCGCTTTCCGACCTTCCGACGCTCTCTCTCGGCGTGGCGCTCGTTCTCGGTCGGGTCGGAACCGCGGTCATGTTGCTGCCGGGCATCGGAGAGGCCGACCCGCCGCCGGTGCTTCGGATCGGCCTCGCTGTCGGTCTGACGGTGCTGATCGCGCCGCCGCTGCTGCATGACGCGCCCGAGGCGACGGCTCCCCTCGCGGAGATCGGCCGCGCACTCGCGCGCGAGATCCTTTGTGGCCTGTTTCTCGGCACCGTCGCCAGGATCGTCGCGCTGGCGCTGCCTGTCGCGGCCGAGATCATGACGCTGATGGTAGGGCTGACCAGCGTCATTCAGCCTGATCCGGAGCTTGGCGCGCAATCAAGCGGCCTCGCTCGCCTGTTTTCTCTCGCGGCGCCCGTGCTGCTGCTTTCCACCGGGCTCTACCGGATGCCGATCGAGGCGGTGGCGGACAGCTACAATCTCGTTCCACTCGGCGGTGAGTTGCCGCCCGGCGACGTGACCGAGATGGTGGTCAGGGTGGCGGCCGAGAGTTTTTCGTGCGCCCTTCGCCTCGCGGCGCCGTTCGTGATCGCCGGCTTGCTGTGGCAGGTCTGCCTCGGGCTTCTGACACGGTTCGTGCCGAGCATGCAGGCCGGGGCGGCGCTCATGCCAGGCCAGCTGCTCGGGGGCTTGATCCTGCTCGCTGTGTTGGCCGGGACTCTCCTCGCGAGTTGGCTCGGCATGACCGAGGAGATGTTCTCGGGCCTGTTCGCTCCATTCCATGGCTGAGGGGTCCGGCGGCGACCGGACGGAGGCGCCGACTGCGAGGCGGCTGCAGAAGGCGCGCGAGGATGGCCAGGTCGCGCTGTCGCGCGAGATGGTGACCCTGGCGATGCTCGTCACCGGTAGCTTGGCGTTCGTGTTCTCGTGGCGGTCCGGGGTCGTCCCCCTCACGGACACTTTGCGCGACTTCATCGTCCTGTCCGGCCGGGACGATCTCGGGTCCGGCGACCTCCCCGCGACCATCGGTGTCCTGTTCAGGGAAGTCGCCTCGTTCGCGGCGCCTGTGCTTCTCGCGACCGCGGCGGGCGCCATCGTGGCGACGCTCCTCCAAACCGGATTTCTGCTCCGGCCGGCCGCTCTTCTGCCGGACGTCGAGCGCATCAACCCACTTCGGGGCCTGCTCCGGCTCGCGGATGTCACGAACGCCTTCGAGGCTCTCAAATCGGTGGCGAAGTTGGGCTGCTTCGCGGTGATCCTGTTCGAGGTCGTCCAAGGTGCGATCCCGGCGCTCGCCGGTTCCGCTGCCCGTCCAATGCCATCGCTTCCTTGGCTCGGCGCCTCGGTGATCCTCCGGGCGGGCGCGACGATCGTCGCCGTCCAGCTCGTGATCGCCGTGCTCGACCTCCTGTGGACCCGTTATCGCCACGGGCAGCGTCTCCGGATGAGCAAGCAAGATGTTCGCGAGGAGCAGAAGGAGAACGACGGCAACCCGCACGTGAAGGCGCGTCTGCGGGCGCTGCGCCGTCAGCGTGCCCGCCAGCAGATGATCCGCGCCGTTCCGAAGGCCGCCGTCGTGCTCACCAATCCGACGCACTATGCGGTTGCGCTGGCCTATGAGCAGGGAAGCCGATCGGCGCCCCGTGTGGTCGCCAAAGGAGCGGACGAGGTGGCGGCGCGGATCCGTGCGATCGCTGCCGAGCATCATGTGCCGGTCGTCGAGAACAAGCCGCTCGCCCGGGCCTTGTTCAAGGTGCCCCTCGAAGCCGAAATACCACGCGAGCACTTCCAGGCGGTGGCTGCGGTGATCGCCTATGTCTGGCGTCTCTCGCAGCGACATAACGGTGGCCATGGCTCGCGTCCGACGAGACAGACGAACCTCTCCGGCCGGGGAACAGCTTGATGTCCAGTCCGTGATCACGTAGGAATGCGAACGAAACAGCAACCCGCCGCCCTCGGACCAGCACTCGACCGGTCATCCGATCGATTTCCCGAGTTGCCTCCGACTCGGCGTTCATGGGAAATTGGCTCGGAGAAGGCGATCGGGCTCTCTCGCGTGCCTGCTGTCGGTGGGGCGGAAAAGGAAGGTCTGATGGACAAGGCCAAGGCGCTCGAAGGGGCTCTCAGCCAGATCGAGCGGGCGTTCGGCAAAGGCTCCATCATGCGGTTGGGCCAGGGATCGACCGACCAGCAGATCGAGATCGTGTCGTCGGGCTCGCTGGGCCTCGACATGGCGCTCGGGATCGGTGGTTTCGCGCGTGGCCGGATCATCGAGATCTACGGTCCCGAAAGCTCCGGCAAGACGACGCTCGCCCTCCATGCCATCGCGGAGGCGCAGAAGCTCGGTGGGACCTGCGCGTTCGTCGATGCCGAGCACGCGCTCGATCCGTCCTATGCGCGGAAGCTCGGCGTCGACGTCGACAACCTCCTGATCAGCCAGCCGGATGCCGGCGAGCAGGCGCTCGAGATCGCGGACACGCTGGTCCGATCCGGCGCGGTCGACGTGCTGGTCGTGGACAGCGTCGCCGCGCTGGTGCCGCGGGCCGAACTCGAGGGCGACATGGGAGACAGCCATGTCGGTCTTCATGCGCGGCTGATGAGCCAGGCGCTCCGCAAGCTCACCGGCTCGGTTTCGCGCTCCAAGACGACGTTGATCTTCCTCAACCAGATCCGCCTCAAGATCGGCGTGATGTTCGGCAATCCGGAGACGACGACGGGCGGCAATGCCCTCAAGTTCTACGCGTCCGTCCGCCTGGACATCAGGCGGATCGGGCAGATCAAGGACAAGGACGAGGTCGTCGGGAATCAGACGCGGGTCAAGGTGGTGAAGAACAAGCTCGCGCCACCGTTCCGCCAAGTCGAGTTCGACATCATGTACGGCGAAGGCATCAGCAAGGTCGGTGAACTCGTCGATCTCGGGGTGAAGGCCGGGATCGTCGAGAAGTCCGGTGCCTGGTTCAGTCATGACAGCCAGCGGATCGGCCAGGGACGCGAGAACGCGAAACAGTTCCTCCGCGACCATTCCGAGGTCGCGGGCGCCATCGAGCGCCGGATCCGCGAACAGGCCGGCGTGGTGGCCAATGCGCTGCTGGTCGAGCCGACGGCGGACGACGTCGACGAGGCCGACGCGGCGGACTGATACTCGGGTCGGGAACCAGAGCGACGCGCGGCGCGTCCGACCTTCCGTGACGTTCGGCACACGCCAGGAGGCTCCCGAGCTCGGGCTTCCGGAGCACGCGCTCGCGAACGACGATCTGGCCCTCGTCGAGGCGGCACGCGACGTCGTGCGGCGTCATTACCGGCCGTTCTGGCACATGGTGGGCGCGGCTCTCCGCGGGCGCGATGGCCGCATCTGGACCGGGATCCATCTCGGAGCGACCGTCGGGCGGCTTTCGGTCTGCGCCGAGGCGGTGGCACTCGGACGCGCCATCCTCGAAGGCGACGGCACGGTCGAGAGCGCGGTCGCGGTTCGCCATCCGAAGCCGGACGAGCCGGACCGGACGATCGCCGTCGTCGCGCCGTGCGGGGCCTGCCGCGAGATGCTGCTCGACTTCGATCCCGATGCCGCGGTCATCGTGGGCCAGCCCGGCCTGCTCCGCCGGGTCGCAATCCGCGATCTCCTGCCGACTCCCTACCGCCGGTAGGGAATCAGGCCCCGCACTTTGTGCCCCATGCCGGTTTCGGTCCGGCGCGGCTTGCTCTACCACGAGGGAGATCGTCCGGCCGCTGCGTTCAGGCCGGGGGGAGCGGGCAGGACCGAGGAGGATCGCGTGCAGAAGATCAAGGTGAAGACCCCCGTCGTCGAACTCGATGGTGACGAGATGACGCGGATCATCTGGAGCTTCATCAAGAACAAGCTCGTCCTGCCGTATCTCGACATCGAACTCGAATACTACGATCTCGGGATCGAGCACCGGGACGCCACCGACGACCAGGTCACGGTGGCGGCCGCGCACGCCATCAAGCGGCATGGCGTCGGCGTCAAGTGCGCGACCATCACTCCCGACGAGGCCCGGGTCGCCGAATTCGGCCTCAAGACGATGTGGCGGAGCCCGAACGGGACCATCCGCAACATCCTGGACGGAACCATCTTCCGCGAGCCGATCATCTGCTCGAACGTGCCTCGCCTGGTGCCGCACTGGAACCAGCCGATCGTGATCGGCCGCCACGCCTACGGCGACATCTATCGCGCGGCCGAGACCCGGATTCCCGGTCCGGGCCGGGTCACGCTCACCTATCAGCCGTCCGACGGCGGAGCGCCGCTCGAGCTCGAGGTGCACGACTTCAAGGGGCCGGGCGTTGCCCTTGGCATCCACAACACGAAGGCGTCCATCGAGGGGTTCGCCCGCGCAAGCTTCGCCTACGGCCTCGCCCGGGGCTTCCCGGTCTATCTCTCGACCAAGAACACGATCCTCAAGGCCTATGACGGCATGTTCAAGGACGTGTTTCAGGAGATCTTCGACGGCGAGTTCAGGACGGCGTTCGAGGCGAAGGGCCTCACCTATGAGCACCGGCTGATCGACGACATGGTGGCGGCCGCTCTGAAATGGACGGGCGGCTACGTGTGGGCCTGCAAGAACTACGACGGCGACGTCGAGAGCGACATCGTGGCGCAGGGCTTCGGCAGCCTCGGCCTGATGACGAGCGTCCTGCTGAGCCCGGACGGCAGGACGGTCGAGTCCGAGGCGGCGCACGGGACCGTCACCCGCCATTTCCGGCAGCACCAGAAGGGCCAGCCGACCAGCACCAACCCGATCGCGTCGATCTTCGCCTGGACGCGCGGGCTGATCTATCGCGGCCGCTTCGACGAGACCCCCGACGTGGTCCGGTTCGCCGAGACCCTCGAACGGGTCTGCGTCGAAGCGGTCGAGGCGGGAGAGATGACCAAGGACCTGGCGCTGATCGTGGGCGCCGATCAGGCGTGGCTCGATACGGAAAGCTTCCTGGGCCGCATCGACGACCGCCTCGTCGCGGCCATGCGGTCGGACTGATCGAGGCGGGGATCGCCGCGCGCCTCGATCCCGGTCAAACCAGAGGCTGATCCTGGCCGGTCAATCCGAGGCCGGCGTCGTCGTTCGCTCCCGCTCCTCCGCCTGGATCTCGGCGAGCGCCCGACTCCAGTACTCGTCGTTCTTCCCGTGCGGGCGACCATCCTGCTCCCAGAGATGGTAGGCCCGCACACGGACCCGTTCATCCGTCTTCTTCGCTGCGTCGCTCACGCTCTCCTCCGGCCCGTCCACCGAGCATCCGATCCCCTATTCACCCTGCCGGAAAGGGGAAAGTTCCGACAGGGCCGCCATTTCCCGGCGCATGGCCGGCCGTTCAACGGCCAGCGCGTCGGCGACCGCCGTGAAGAGCCCTTCATGGGCGATCCAATGCGCCGAGAAGGTCGGCCGGGGGAGATAGCCGCGCTGGATCTTGTGCTCGCCCTGGGCACCCGCCTCGACACGGGCAAGACCTTTGGCGATCGCGAAATCGATCGCCTGGTAGTAGCAGAGCTCGAAATGGAGGAACGGCCACTCGCCGTCCGCTCCCCAGTTCCGACCGTACAGCGCGTCGGTTCCCATCAGGTTGAGTGCACCGGCGACCGGCGCGCCCTCGCGGTCGGCGAGCATCAGGACCACGCGGTCGCCGAGACGCTCGGACAGGAGCGGGAAGAACCGCTCGGACAGGTAGGCGGACCCCCATTTCCGGTCCACGGTCGAGCGATAGAACCGGTAGAAGGCGCGCCACTCGGCCGGCCCGATCGCGTCCCCCTGGAGGGTGCGGAAGCTGAGACCCGCCGATTGCGCGTCGCGGCGTTCGCGCTTCAGCGTCTTCCGCTTGCGGGCGTTGAGCGCGCCGAGGAAGTCGTCGAACGTGGCGTAGCCGTCGTTCTGCCAATGGAACTGCATGCCGAGGCGCCGCAGCCACCCGTCGGCGCCGAGCGCCTCCCATTCGTCTTCCTGGCAGAAATTGACATGGACGGAGGACAGGCCGAGCTCCAGGCAGGCCTGCCGCAGCGACCGGGCCAGCGCGGCCCGCGAAGCGCCACCCGTCTTGCGGACCAGCAGCCGCGGTCCGGGGACCGGGCTGAACGGTGCGCCGACCAGCAGCTTCGGGTAGTAGCGCCCGCCCGCGCGCTCCAAGGCGTGCGCCCAGCCGTGATCGAAGACGTATTCCCCGTAGCTGTGGCCCTTGGCGTACATCGGCGCGCAGGCGACGAGGACGCCCGCGCCGTCGCGGAGTGCTGCATGCTGCGACAGCCACCCGGTGCGCCGCCCGGTCGAGCCGCTGTCCTCGACGGCGGACAGGAATTCGTGGCTGACGAACGGGTTGTCCTCGCCGGCGCAGGCGGCCCACTCGGCCGGTTCGATCTCGTGGATCGATCGGTGAAGGGTGATGGTGAGCGACTGGTCGGAGCGGCGTGTCATCGCACCGGCATATGGGTCCGGGACCGACGGCGCCGAGACCTCGCCGGGCGCTTCACGACCCCGGCGTGTCCCCGATGGCGAGGGTCGCCTCGATCTCGACCGGCGCGCCGAGCGGAAGCGAAGCGACGCCGACGGTACTCCTGGCATGACGCCCGCGGTCGCCGAGTACGGCGACGGCGAGGTCGGACGCCCCGTTCATGATCTCGGCATGCCGGGTGAAGTCGGCGCTCGCGGCGATGAAGCCACCGAGGCGCACGACACGCTCGATCCGCTCGAGATCGCCGTCGAGGCAGGCGGCCGCCTGCGCGAGCACGCCGAGGAAGCAGGCCCGCGCCGCCTCGACCCCGGCCTCCACCGGCACGGTCTCGCCGAGCCGCCCGATCGCGAGGAGATGCCCGTCCACGAGCGGCAGCTGGCCGGAGATCGTGAGCAGCCGGCCGTGCCGGACGAAAGGCAGATAGTTCGCGACCGGGGTGGCCGCGTTCGGCAGCGCGAGGCCGAGTGAAGACAGCCGCGCGGCGATGGTGCCGCTCATGATCCGCCCACCAGCCGGAGATGCCGTCGCCGCGCGGCCGGTCCGGGCGCGCCGGCCGACACCGGGAGCGCGAGCGGAAGAAGCGGCGTGGCCTCGGTGGCGTCGTCGGTCGGCGCCGGATCGGGGTCGGGGATGCGCCTTCCGCCATAGGCGTCGGCGAGGGCGCGCAGCGCATAGTCGAGCGGCGAGCTCGCGCTTGCGATCGAGGGATCGCCCTCGACCGCGCCCTGGGCGCCGAAACGGACATGCCCGAGAGCCACCACGAAGGTGTCGAGCGGGATGCCGTGTTGCAGGCCGACGCTGATCGCGGTCGACACGGCCTCCATCAGGGCTCGGCCACCGCCGCCGCTGATCGAGATCTCGCCGAGCGTGCCGTCCTCGAACTCCGCGGTCCGGACGAGGATCTTCTGGCCTGCGATCGTGACCTTCTGGGTGAAGCCGCTGGCGCGCGCCGGCAGCCGGCGCCCGAACGGCGGCGCGCCATCGGCGGGGACGTCCGGAAGCCCGTGCGCCGGCACGCGGTCGATCAGCGGCCCGAGCGCGGCCGCCATCGCCTTCGCGGCTTTCGGGGTCGGAGCGCGAAGCGGGGTCTCGCCGCCGAGCGTGAGCGCCAGCGCGCGCTCGGGTGTCAGACCTCGCGCGGCCAGTCTCGCCTCCGAAGCCGCGGTGAGCGAGAAATCCTGCGTCACCGGCGAGAAAGGGGCGGCGATCCCCGCCGTCTCGACCCCGAGAAGGGCGTCGGCGGCGCCGCCCTCGGTCACGCCGAGTTCGAGCGAAGCCCCTCGAGCCTCGATCGCCTGGCGGATCCTGCGGAGCGCATCCGCGGCGATGTCGCGTCCGGCCTCGCTGTCGTAGGCGAGGCCGAGGGACGCAAGCATCCCGTCGAGCCCGGCCACGCGGAGGAGCGCGGTCGCGCTGCCGGTGTGGGCACGAGCGATCGAGAGGGCGGTCGCCGCCGTCCGGGCCGCGTCCTCGAGCGCCGCGAGATCGAGCCCGCCTGCCGGGTCGGCGAAGGCGGCGAGATGCAGCAGGAAGGAGGGCGTGCCGCCACCCGCTTCGCGCCAGGCCCACTCGTCCGGGCAGGCCTGTCGGAGCAGGAGCAGCCAGTGCAGCGCCGCTTCGAGCTCGAGCTCGGGGGCGGCGGCGGCGAGCGGCCCGATCCAGCGCTCCGCCTCGTCGGGAAGCCGGACGGCCTCCCAGGATCGCCGCGTCGCGGGGCCGAGCAGTCCGACGAACCCCCGGGCCGCATCGTCGTCCCAGGATGCCGGGAGCGCCACCCGGCGGCGCGGCGCGTCAGGGTCCTCGCCCGCCTCGAATGTCCGGAGCCGAACGCCACGCCAGGGGATAGGGGTTGCCATCGCCGCAGTCTACAGGGTTCGTCGGCCACGCATAGCGTATTTTGGGGTTGAGACGGCTTCGCGACACAGCATGTTGTGGATGGCAAGGCATGGACCGTTCCGTGCCGGCGGCCTAGACTTCGGGGATGGCCACCATCGGAACGCGCCTCTTCACCCGACTCCGCGGACGTCTCGTCGCGCGGGACGAGACCGGGAACGCCTACTACGAGGAGCGGAACCGGCGGCCGTCCGGACGGCCGAGGCGCTGGGTTCTCTACGGCGGGAAGGACGATGCCTCGAGCGTGCCGCCCGAGTGGTGGGGCTGGATCCATCACACGTCCGACGCGCCGCTGCCGCCCACCGTCCGCAGGACCTGGCAGATCCCCTTCAAGGCCAACCAGTCCGGGACCGGGGACGCCTACCGGCCGCCCGGACACGACTACGAGGGCGGGCGGCGCGCCCGCGCACCGGGGGACTACGAGGCCTGGTCGCCCGACCCGTGAGCGTCGCAGGCTCTCGATCGGTCGCGATGTCTTCCAGCCTCGAACGGGATACGAAACGGTATCGCGCCGAACTCGCGGTCGGCTTCGCGGTTCTCGTCCTGGTCGCGGCCTTGCTCGCGCTGGCTCTGGGCGGCACCCTTGGCGCGCCGTCCGGCACCGAGTTCAGGGCGAGCTTCACCCGGGTGGACGGGCTCGGCGTCGGCGCCGATGTCCGGATCGCCGGGGTCTCGGTCGGCCGGGTGGTCCGGACCTCGATCGATCCGAGGACTTTCCTCGCGACGGTGACCTTCCGGGTCCGGAAGGACATCGCACTTCCGGACGACACCAGCGCCGCGATCACGAGCGAAGGCCTGCTCGGCGGCAACTACCTGTCGGTTTCGCCGGGCGGCGACACGAGCGATCTCAAGCCGGGCGGCCTCATCACCGCGACCCAGAGCTCGATCGGGCTGCAGGCGCTGCTCGGCCAGTTCGTGGGCAGCGTCACCGGGCTGATGGACGCCGTCAAGAAGTCGAACGCGCTCCGTGCCGACACCTCTCCCCCGGTCGGCGCGGCGAAACCGGCCGCCCCGGCGCCGCTCGGCGGCGGGCTCGGGCCATGACCGATCGGCGCGACGGCGGCGGGGCGCGCTGGCTGCAGACGGACGGGACGCCGGTGTCCTGCCGCGAGAAGCTCCGCGTTCTCGACGAGAACCGGGAGGAGATCCGTTCGGTCCTGCAGGATGCGTTCGAGGATGCGGTGCTGATGGACGTCGATCCCGAGGCGATGCGGCGCGACCTGCACGGTCTCGTGGACGCGCTGCTGTCGCCGCGACGCCGTTGATGCGCGCGGTCCGCTGCCGCGGCGCCCGTCGCCGAAGCGTGACGGCGGCGCTGGTGTCCGCCCTCGTCTCGACCGCCGCACAGGCCTCGTCGGTCGTCGCGCCGCCCGTGCTTCCGGCGCCCGGGACCTGGCTCCCGACCGATCGCGGCATGGTGCGGGTGCTCGACAAGCAGAAGGCCGCGAGCCAGGTGATCGCGCTCAAGGTCGGGCAGACCGCGACGTTCGAGACGCTCTCGATCACGCTCGACGCCTGCGACGCGCACGCGCCGAGCGTGCCGTCGGACAGTGCCGGTCGTCTCACCGTCACCGACCAGCGGCAGGGCGAGCCCGGTTACCAGGGATGGATGTTCGCGAACGAGCCCTGGGTCGCCATGCTGCAGAGCCCGGTCTACGGGGTCCGGGTGATCGGGTGCGGGACGCCGAGTGCGGCCGCGGTGGCCGCCGCGATGCCGCCGCCGGCACCGACGCCGACGGCGGTTCCCGCGGCGCCGACGGCGCCGGCGGCTCCGGCACCCGGTCCTCGGCCGCCTTCGGATCTTTCGGCGCCGCCCGGCACCCCGCTCGGGACCGACAACGATGCGGTGCCGCCGCCGCCGGCGCCCGACGGCGCCGGCGACAATCAGTGAAGGCCTTGGCAATGAAGGCCTGGCAATGAAGCCCTGGCCGTTCGCGCCTCGTCCCTGAAGCCCGAAGCCGGGGGAGGGACGATCCGGAACCGGGCAATCCGGGAATGGTTCTAGGACCCATGCCAGCGATCGCAGCCCGCTTGCCGCGTCTCGGACCCGCCGGGCAGGTGGCGCTCCTGCTCGACTTCGACGGAACCCTCGTCGACATCGCGCCGGCGCCGGAACTCGTGGTGGTTCCCGATACGCTCCGGGAGAGTCTCGGCGCGCTCCGTGACCGGCTGGGCGGCGCGCTCGCGATCGTCACCGGACGTCCGCTGCACGAGGTGGACCATTTCCTGCCCGGGATCCCGGAGACGGTCGCCGCCGAGCACGGCGCGATCCTCCGCCGCCGGCCGGGCGGCGTGCCCGAGACCGCGCACCTGGAGCAGGTTCCCGATCACTGGCGGGAGGAGGCCTCACGCGTCGCCGCGTCGATCGAGGGCGTGCGGCTCGAGGCCAAGGCGACGGGCTTCGTGCTGCACTATCGCGGCGCCCCGGATGCCGGGCCGGGGCTCCGCGACCTCCTCGACCGCCTCGTGGCAGGCCGCGAGGCGGCGTTCCACGTGCTGCCGGCCAAGATGGCCTGGGAACTCCGGGCGCGCGGCGCCGACAAGGGGAGCGCGGTGGCGGCGATCATGGAAGCCCCGCCCTTCGAGGGTCGCCTGCCGGTGTTCATCGGCGACGACGTGACCGACCGGGACGGGATCGCGGCGGCGCAGCGGCTCGGCGGCCAGGGCTACCTGGTTCCGGACGTGTTCGGGGAGCCGGAGGATGTGCGCGAGTGGCTGCGCCGCCTCGCGGTCGGGGAGGCGGGCGCATGGGAAGACTGATCGTGGTCTCGAACCGCGTGCCCGCGGCCCGCGAGCGGAACCAGCTCGCCGGGGGCCTCGCGATCGGGCTGAAGGAGGCGCTCTCGGACCAGGACGCGGTCTGGTTCGGATGGTCGGGCGGGACCGGTCATTCGGAGGGCGGTCGACGCCCGGTGAAGAGCGAGACGGTCGGCCGGGTCACCTTCGCGACGATCGATCTCACCACCGCCGAGCATCGCGGCTTCTACCAGGGTTTCGCCAACGGGATCCTCTGGCCGCTTCTGCACTACCGCGTCGGCCTGATGGACTACAGGCGCGAGGAACTGAAGACCTACCTCGCCGTGAACGAGGCGTTCGCCGACACGCTGGCCCCGCTCGTCAAGCCGGACGACATCATCTGGGTGCACGACTACCACCTGATCACGCTCGGCCGGGCGCTCCGGATGCGGGGCATCAGGAACCGGATCGGCTTCTTCCTGCACATTCCCTTTCCGCCGCCGGCGCTGTTCGCGGCACTCCCGGGCGGCGCCGACTTCCTCCGCGCCTTCGACGAGTACGACGTGCTCGGCGTGCAGACCGAGCAGGACCGCGACCAGCTCAACGACGCGATGGCGGAGCAGGGTTTCGGGCGGCACGCCGAGGCGTTCCCGATCGGCATCGATCCCGTCGAGTTCGCATCCCAGGCGAAGAAGGCGATGCGCAAGCAGGAGGCACGCCGGATGCGCGAGAGCCTCAACGGTCGAGCCCTCGTGCTCGGCGTCGACCGGCTGGACTACTCGAAGGGGATCCCGGAGCGACTGCGCGGCTACGCGAAGCTCCTCGAACGTTTCCCGGACCATCGGAACAAGGTGACCTATCTCCAGGTGGCGCCGGTGTCGCGGGGCGACGTCGCCGAGTACCGCGCCCTCCGGCGCACGCTCGACGAGCTCGCGGGCCACATCAACGGCAACCACACCGAGATCGACTGGGTGCCGATCCGCTACATGACGCGGTCGGTGGCGCGCGCGACCCTCGCGGGCTTCCATCGGGTCGCCCGGGTCGGCTTGGTGACGCCGCTTCGCGACGGGATGAACCTTGTCGCGAAGGAATACGTGGCCGCCCAGGACGAGGAGGATCCCGGGGTGCTCGTGCTGTCCCGCTTCGCCGGCTGTGCGGGCAATCTCACGGGCGCGATGCTGGTCAATCCGCACGATCCCGACGAGATCGCCGAGGCGGTGGATCAGGCACTCCGCCTGAGCCGGCGGGAGCGACAGGAGCGTTGGGAAAGCATGAACGCGGTCGTGCAGTCCGAGACCGCCTCCGCCTGGGGGAAGCGTTTCCTGGCCGCCCTCCGCGATCCCGGCCATCGTGCGGCCGCCTGACGACGCCGGCGCGGCCGAAGTCGGGCCGAGGACACCGCGCCGGGCCGCCGCCGCGGCAACGGTCGGGATCGTTGCGTGTCTAGCACTCGCCGCGGCGTTCGGCGTTGAGCACGGGCTCGGCATCGCGCCCTGCGCGCTCTGCCTCGCGGAACGCTGGCCCTGGCGGATCCTGATCGGGCTCGCGCTGGTCGCGATCTTCGTCGGCGGCCTCGCCGGGCGCGCCGCGTTCGCGCTCACGGTGCCGGTCCTCGCGGTCTCGGCCGGTCTCGGGATCCTGCATGTCGGCGTCGAGAACAAGCTCTGGCCGAGCCCGTTCCCGGAGTGCCGCGCGACCCCGCTCTCCGGCGGGAGCGTCGGCGACCAGCTCCTCGCGATGCCGCTCCGGGCCGCGAAGCCCTGTGACGATCCGACGTTCCTGATCCCCGGACTGCCGCTCTCGATGGCGGCGATGGACCTCGCACTCTCGCTGGCGCTCGGACTGTTCGTCGTCGCCGTCCTCGTCAGGACCCGGCGCCGGTAGCGCCGAACGACCAGGCCGTCGGAGCGTTGCCTCGCCCGGTGGTCGTCGGATCAGCATCACGTCGGGAGGAGGGCTCCGTTGACGAGACGCCTTGAAAACCAGGTCGCGATCGTGACGGGTGCGAGCTCCGGGATCGGCGCCGCCTGCGCCCGCGCCTTCGCCGCCGAGGGGGCCGCGGTGGCGGTGAACTACCGCTCGGGCGAGGACCGCGCCCGCGCCGTGGTCGCCGAGATCGAGCGCGACGGCGGGCGTGCAGTCGCGGTGCAGGCGGACGTGTCCGACGAGGATGCGGTCCGCCGACTGTTCGACGAGACGGTGGCCGCCTACGGCGCGCTCGACATCCTGGTCGCCAATTCCGGGATGCAGCAGGACGCGCCGGTCGGCGACATGACGCTCGAGAACTGGCGGCGCGTGCTCGACGTCAACCTCACCGGGCAGTTCCTCTGCGCCCGCGAGGCGATCAGGCGGTTCCGCACCCAGGAGCTACGGCGTGTCTCTCGCGCGCGCGGCAAGATCATCTGCATGAGCTCGGTGCACGAGGTCATCCCCTGGGCCGGCCACGTCAACTACGCGGCGTCCAAGGGCGGCATCATGCTGATGATGAAGACGCTGGCCCAGGAGGTCGCACCGGAGGGGATCCGCATCAACTCGATCGCGCCCGGCGCCATCCTGACCGCCATCAACCGTGACGCGCTGTCCGGCGAGGGTGCCGAGAAGGTCAGGTCGCTGATCCCCTACGGCCGGATCGGCGAGGGGGAGGACATCGGGCGCGCCGCCGTGTTCCTCGCGGCCGACGAAAGCGACTACGTGGTCGGCACCACCCTGTTCGTCGACGGCGGCATGACGCTCTATCCCGGCTTCCGCGACAATGGCTGATGTCACCAACCGGGCTGCCCGGCCCGCGGTGCGCGCGATCGAGCAGCACGCCGTCATCGGCGATCGTTCGACCCTCGCCCTCGTGGCGACCTGCGGCACCATCACCTTTCTCTGCTGGCCGCGTTTCGACAGCCCGACCGTGTTCGCGTCGCTGCTCGACGAGGAGAACGGCGGCCGGTTCTCGATCGAGCCCGACCTCGCGGACGCGCGCATGATGCAGTGCTACGTGCCCGACACCAACGTACTGGTGACCCGGTTCCTGAGCGACGAGGCGAGCGCCGAGATCACCGACGCGATGGTGCCGACGCACGGCCACGAGGGCGGCTCCAGCCAGCTGATCCGGCGGGTCTCGGTGACGCGCGGCGCGGTCCGGGTACGGATGCGCTGCACGCCGCGCTTCGACTACGCGCGCGATCCGGGACATGCCCGCGGCATCGAGCGCGGGGTGTTGTTCGAGACCGCGGTGCTGCGGCTGCGGCTGACCGGCACCGTGCCGATCACGCTCGACGACGACGGCGCGTCGGCCGACGTCATGCTCGGTCCGGGCGAGACCGCGGACTTCGTGCTCGACGCGGGCGAGAAGCCGCCGCTCACCGATCGCGAGGTCAGCGACGCCCTCGAGGCCACGCTGGCGTTCTGGCGGGAGTGGTCGGGCCGCTCGCGCTATCGCGGACGCTGGCGCGAGATCGTCGGGCGTTCGGCGCTGCTGCTGAAGCTGCTGACGTCGCGCGAGCACGGCTCGATCGTTGCGGCCGGGACCTTCGGCTTGCCCGAGCAGACGGGCGGCGCCCGGAACTGGGACTATCGTGCCGTCTGGATCCGCGACGCCTCGTTCACCGTCTACGCCTTCATGCGGCTCGGTTACCGGCGGGAAGCGTCCGACTTCATGAACTGGATCAGCGATCGTGCGACCGAGGCGAAGGGCGGCCGCATGCGCATCATGTACGGCGTCGACGGGCACGGGCGACTGGAGGAACAGCAGCTCGACCACTTGGCCGGCTATCTCGGCTCACGCCCGATCCGGATCGGCAACGAGGCCTATGAGCAGACCCAGCTCGACATCTACGGCGAGCTGCTCGACAGCATCTATCTCAACAACAAGTACGGCGACGCGATCAGCCACGACGGCTGGAACCACGTCCGTACCCTGATCGAGTTCGTCTGCGAGCGCTGGCGCGATCCCGATGCGGGGATCTGGGAGTTCCGGGGCGAGAAGCGGGAATATCTCCACTCGCGCCTGATGTGCTGGGTCGCGGTCGACCGCGCGCTCCGGCTGGCCGACAAGCGCTCGCTGACGGCACCCTTCGAGCGCTGGCGGGCCGTCCGGAACGAGATCCACGACGACATCTGGCAAGGCTTCTGGGACGACGAGCGCGGTCACTTCATCCAGGCGAAGGGCCAGCCCGTGGTCGACGCGTCCTTGCTGATGATGCCGCTCGTGCGCTTCGTCAGCGCCACCGACCCGCGCTGGCTCGCGACGCTGGCCGCGATCGAGCGTGACCTCACCGATGACGGCCTGGTGTATCGCTATCACGGGGCGGACGGTCTCGACGGCGGCGAGGGCGCGTTCACCGCCTGCTCGTTCTGGTTCGTCGAGTGCTTGGCGCGTGCCGGAAGGCTGCACGAGGCCCATGTCCATTTCGAGCGCGTGCTCGGCTACGCGAACCATGTCGGGCTGTTCAGCGAGCAGCTCGGCCGGAAGGGCGAGCATCTCGGCAATTTCCCGCAGGCCCTGACGCATCTCGCGCTGATCAGCGCCGCCTATTTCCTGGACCGCGAGCTGGAGGGCGGCGAGCCGGCGCAATGGCGGCCGTAGCGAAGACGCGAGGGCGCCTCACTCGGCCGCGCTATCGGGGACGCTGACGATCCGCTCCGGGAGCACGACCACCAGGGCCGCGGACACCAGGGCGGCGATGGCCAGCGCGTAGAGGCCGGCCTTGTGGGAGGCGAGCGCGGTCTCCGCGTAGTGCCGGAGATTGGGGGCCACGAACCCGCCGAGGTTGCCGAGCGAGTTGATCGCCGCGATCCCGCCGGCCGCGGCGACGCCGCCGAGATAGCCCGTCGGGAAGGTCCAGAAGATCGGCTGCGCGCAGATCACCCCCGTGGTGACGAAGCAGAGGGCGAGGATCGCGAACAGCGGCGGGGTGTTCGCCGAGACCACGAGGCCCGCCGTGATGAAGAGCAGGAAGGTGACGGCGTAGAGGCGGGGTCGGCCGCTCCGGACCGCCCGGTGCGGCCAGAAGAACGCCATCGCGGCGGCAACGAGCCAGGGAATGCCGGTGACCACGCCGACCACCGGTCCGATCCTGATCCCGAGCAGCGCGCTGACCTGGCTCGGCAGGTAGAACACCACGCCGTAGACGCTGATCTGCAGGAAGAAATAGATCCCGAGCAGGTGGAGCAGCCGCGGGTCGAGCAGCGCCCGGCCGAGCTGGTGACCGCCTCGCCCGCTCGTGGTGGCCGCCTCGCGGGCGATCTCGGCTTCGAGCGCCGTCCGCTCGGCCTCGGTCAGCCAGGCGGCGTCGCGCGGCCGGTCGGTGAGCCCGCGAAGCGCGTAGAGGCCGACCGCACACGCGAGCAGGCCCTCGATGAGGAACATCCACTGCCAGCCGGCGAGGCCGAGCACGCCGTCCATCCCGAGCAGCAGCCCGGACATCGGGCTGCCGATGGTGAGCGCGATCGGGAACCCGAAATAGAACAGGCCGATCACCCGGCCGCGTTCGGCGGCGGGAAACCAGTAGGTCATGTAGAGGATCGCGCCGGGAAAGAAGCCGGCCTCGGCCGCGCCGAGCAGCAGCCGCAGGCCGATGAACGAGAGATCGCCGCGGGTGAACATCATCGCCGCGGCGACCAGGCCCCAGCTGACCAGGATCCGGCACATCCACACCCGCGCCCCGACCCGGTGGAGGATCAGGTTGCTCGGCAGCTCGAAGATCGCGTACGTCACGAAGAACACGCCCGCGCCGAGGGCGAAGGCGGCGTCGCCGACCGCGGCATCGGTGTGCAACGCCTGCCGCGCGAAGCTGACATTCGTGCGGTCCAGCATGGCCACGAGATACATCACCAGCAGCAGCGGCATCAGGCGTCCGCGCGACTTGCCGACCGCCCGGTCCAGCGCCGGCCTGTCGGGCGCGTGGCGATCGAGCGCGGCGCCCCCGGTCGTGGCATCGTTCATCGCCATTGGCGTTCCCCCAAGCGGCGGCTCTCGTCGGCGCCGCTTCTCGCCGACCACGGGAGGGCGCCGCCGCGGCGCTGTCAATCCGCTCCTGGTCGCCGACCGCCTGCGCGCATTCCCGGCGCGTCCGGTCAGGGTGCCAACAGGCGGGTGATCGCGGCCAATGACGGCCGGGCGGACGGGTCGGCGTCCGAGGCCTGGTCCGCCGCGGCGCGGAGCCTCGCGTCCGGCGCGTCGGTTCGTGCCAGCAGCTCGCGGGCCAGGATCGCCCAGGCCAGTACGTCGAGCTTGGCGAGGGCGTCACCCTCGGGTCCGGCCGGGCGGATGCTCGCGGCCCCGAAATCGCCGAGCATCGCGTCGCCGGCCGCGCCGTCCCAGAGGACGTTGTGGGCGTAGAGATCGCCGTGCAGCAGCGCGCGCCCATGGAGATGCGCGCCGGCCTCCGCGATCCCGCGCGCGATCCGGAGCACGGCCTCGCCGGCGAGGCGAAGCGACGGGTCGTAGACGTCGCGCGAGCAGGTCTCGAGGTCGGGCGGTCCGGCCAGCACGCGCCAGGACGGGGCCACGAGCGGAAGCAGCAGCCCGGGCGCGCCGGATGGATGGTCCGGCACCATCGCGAGGCCGCCCAGGTTGCGAGGATGCCACCCGGCGGCGAGTGCCGCGTCGATCTCGCGCGCCGGCAGCCCGTCGCTCGTCACCGATCCCTTGAAGACCTTCAGCGCGACCGTCTCGGCCCCGTCGTCCCGATGCCAGCACGCGCGATGGATCCGGCCCGAGCTGCCCTCTCCGATCAGCGCGCCGATCTCGATCGCTGACGCGGGCGCGACCGGCGGCGGGATCGCGCCCTCGATCGTGCCTTCCGCCGGGTTGCCGGCGAAGCCGAGCCAGGCGAGACGCGGCAATCGGGCGACGAAGGCCGGCAGCGTCTCGACGCGGTTCGCCGCGATCCGGAGGAGTTCGAGCGACCGGAGGTCGGCGAGGCTGCCCGGCAGCGCCGCGAGGCGGTTTCCGGACAGCAGCAGCTTGCGGAGCCGGGGGCGCTCGCCGATCGCCGTCGGCAGCGTCGCGATCCGGTTGTCGGTCAGCGTCAGCCATCGGAGGGTCCATGGCAGGGCGGCCTCCGGCACGGTCTCGATCCCGGAGCCCCGGCATCCGATCTGCGCGAGGCTGGCGCAGTCGCCGAGCGCTTCCGGCAGGACGCGGAAGCGATTGCCCGAACAGAACAGGATCCGGAGACGACCGAGGCGGGAGAGCGCGTGCGGCAGCGACCGGAGCCGGTTCCCCCCGAGATCGAGCCGCTCGAGCGTGTCGGCGAGACCGAGGATCTCGTCGGGGAACTCCTCGAGACCGAGACCGGCGAGATCCAGCTGTCGGATACCGGCGAGTTCGCCCTTTCGGAGACGTCGAAGGGTGTCGGCCGGGGTCGTCATGCAGGCGGCCCGATGGCGTGCTCTAGTTTCATATCCGTAGAGCACGTTCATCGGCTCGTGCCGAGCCGATCGTGCTCTAGGGGCGGGCGGCGAGGAGCGCGCGTTCGAGCTCGAGCGCGCGGTGGTCCGCCGTGTGCGAGGCGAGGACGGCGGCCTGCG
>CAXUBX010000022.1:0-40950 GCA_964249405.1 uncultured Acetobacteraceae bacterium
CGGCGCCGGCGGCTTCACATGCGTCACCGCCTGGATCGCGTGGTGCTGCGGCGGAGGCGGCTGCACCTGCTTGATGATCTTGGTCTCGATCGGCGACTTCACGAGCTCGACCATGTCCTCGCCGAGGCCGTTGATGAGCGCGTAGATCAGGAGGACATGCAGCAGGGCGACGATGACGAAGCCGACGGCCCGTCTCGTTGGATTGCGTTGCTCTGCCGCGTATTCCATTGCCAGTGTATTCCCTGAACCTTGCCCTGGCGGCGTTGCCCAACAATCAAGCACCCGCGCCGTCAGACGCGCCAGATCCGATCGTTGGTCAGCGCCTGTTCTTCACGACCGGAACTTTGATCGAAGAACGTCGCGCTTACGACTTTGTGAGGTTGCCCGTCCTAGAGACGCCGACAGCACCCGTCAAGCAGCACGGCGCATTTCGCCAAGACAGCGAACACCGAAGCAGGGTTCCCGGTTTCGTCGCGAGGACGCGTTCCGCGGGACGGGGCAGGCGGGGATAGGAATCAGGCACGGCGCCTTCAAAGCAAGACCGGTGCCAGACCGGACCGCCGCCGGACGTCGTTCCGGTCGGCGTCCCATGTGATTACGGGGGCGGCAAACGCGGTCCGGCCTGCTTGGATATCGCGCATGAGGGCGCTTCAGGCTTCGTCCCCCTCTCGCCCGTAGAGCAGCAGGAGCGACAGGATGATCACGCCATAGATGATGCTTCGCCCGTATTCCGGCATGTCCATCGCCATCAGCACCGAGATCAGGGTGACGAGCGAGATGCTCCCGGCGACCGCGCCGAGGTAGTGGCCGCGGCCGCCGAGGATCGCGACACCGCCGATCACCACCGCCGCGATCGACTGGAAGAGGTACGGATCGCCCATGCCGAGCGCGGCCTGGCCGCCGAAGCCGACCAGCGCGATGCCGGCGAGCGCCGAGAACAGCCCGCTGATCGCGTAGAGCGCGATCGTCACCGCGCGCACCGGGATCCCGGCGAGGAACGAGGCCCGCGCGTTGTTGCCGATCGCGTAGGTGGCGCGCCCGAACGTCGTCAGCCCGAGCACCACCGACACCGCGACGGTCACCACGAGCCAGAGCAGCAGCACCGCGGGCACGCCGCCGATCGGATGATGGATCGCGCCCTGGACGACCGGCGGCGCGTAGGATGCGCAGGCCGGGCAGGTGAGCCCGCCCGTGAGACCGAGCGCCAGCCCTTCGAGGATGCCGTTCATCGCGAGCGTCATCACGACCGCCGGAATGCCGAGCAGCGCGATGCCGATCCCGTTCGCGCTTCCGATCAAGGCGCCCACCAGCAGGGTCAGGAGCACCGCCGGGACCGCGCGTGCGTCCGACCCGCGGCTCGCGATGACGAGCAGGATCGCGCTGGCGTTCAGCACCCAGGGGACCGACAGGTCGATGCCGCCGATCAGGATCACGAAGAACTGCCCGGCGGCGCAGAACCCGACGAACGACGCGACGACCAGGACCGCGCTGATGCCGGCCGGCGAGCCGAAGCCCGGCCGGACCAGGCCGCCGATCACGAACAGCGCCGCCGCGGCGGCGAACGCGACGGCGATGCGCACCGCGTCGGCCGAGAACGCCCGCATGTCTAGATCCTCCGCCGGAGCGCGCCGCCGATGGTGCCGACCAGCACCACGGCGACCAGCAGGAACAGGCCCTCGTAGAACGACTGGTACAGCGGATCGATGTGGGCGAAGAACAGGATGTCCACGATCACGGTCGAGATGAAGGCGCCGATCATCGCGCCGACCGCCGAACCGCTGCCGCCGGACAGCGACACGCCCCCGAGCACGGCGGCGACGATCGAGGTCAGCGTGTAGGCGTTGCCGGCCGTCGCGTCGCCGGCGGTGGCGCTGGCGGCCAGGAACAGGCCGCCCGCGGCCGAGAAGGTCCCGCCCAGCACGTAGGCGAGAACGCGCGCCTGCCGCGTCGCGACCCCGTTGGAGGCCGCGGCGAGCGGGTCGTTGCCGACCGCGAGGATCGCGACCCCGAGCGGGTTCCGCCGGAACATCCACCAGAAGCCCGCGATCGCCAGCACGTAGAGCAGCGACCAGGGCGCCGCGGTGCTCGCGAGCAGGTTGGTGTAGATCCCGGGCACCTGCCCGCCGGGCTGGGGCAGGATCCGGATCGCGACGCCCTGGAAGATCGAGAGCGTCGCCAGCGTCACCAGGATCGGCTGCAGGCGCCCGTAGGCGACCAGCAGACCGTTCACGAGACCGCAGCACGCCCCGGTCGCCAGCACCACGAGCGATCCGAGGACCATCGAGGCGACCGAGTGGCCGAGCGTGATCGCGGCCAGCCCGTTGGCGAGGTCGACGACGCCGCCGACCGAGAGGTCGATCCCGCTCGTGAGCACCACCAGCGTCTGCGCGACCGCGGCGCAGGCCAGCGGCATCGTGGTGTCGACCGCGGAGGTGAGCTCGAAATTCCCGGGCAGCGCATGTTGCGCGGCGGCGTAGATCGCCACGTAGACCGCGAGCGACACCGCCAGCATCAGCGCGGCCAGCGCGAGGCCCGTGTTCTGCGACAGCGCGATCGCCCAAAGCGGGCGCCGCGCGCGTCTGCCGGACGGGCTCTCAGCGGGCGTCGCCAACCGAGCCTCCGGCCGGCAGCGGCGGCGGGGCTTCGCGGACCGCGGCCGACACGATCGCCTCGGCGTCGAGGCCGGCGCCCTCGAGCACCGCGGCGATCCGGCCCTCGCGCATGACGATCACGCGATGCGTGAGATGCGCCAGTTCCTCGGCATCCGAGGAGTAGAGCAGGATGGCGCGTCCCTCGGCCGCGAGGCGGTGGACGAGGGCGTAGATCTCGGTCTTGGTCGACACGTCGACGCCGCGCGTCACGTCGTAGAGCAGGAGGATGCGGGGCTCGGCCAGCAGGGAGCGGCCGAGCAGGATCTTCTGCTGGTTGCCGCCCGAGAGCGAGCCGACCGGAGCGAGCGGACCGGCCGCACGGACGCGGAGCCGGTCGAAGAGCTCGGACACCAGGCGGTCCTCGGTCCGTCGCCGGAGGAAACCGGCGCGCGACAGCACGCGGCCGAGGATCGCCAGCGTGAGGTTGTTGCGGACGCTGACGCGGAGCAGCAGCCCCTCGGTCTTGCGGTCCTCGGGGACGAGGCAGATGCCGATCGCGGGCCGCATCGCCTGCCGTGGCGAACGCACCCGGACCGGCCTGCCGCCGACCGCGATCGTGCCAGCGCGAAGCCGGGCCGGGCCGGCGCCGAACAGGGTCAGGAAGAGTTCGCGGTGGCCGTGCCCGGCGAGACCGCCGACGCCGAGCACCTCGCCTCGGCGGAGCGAGAGCGAGACGTCGTGCAGCGACCCCGCCGAGAGCCCGCGCACGTCGAGGGCGACCGCGGCGCCTCCGGCGAGCGGCGGCACCGCGGGATAGAGCGTCTCGACGCGACGTCCGGTCATCAGCGAGACCGCCTCGTCCTCGGACAGCGCCGACGCCGGATAGGAACCGACCCGGGTTCCGTTGCGGAACACCGTGATCCGGTCGGCGAACTCCGCGACCTCGTTCCAGCGATGCGAGGTGAAGACGATCGCGGTGCCGCGCGCGCGAAGCCGCGCGACCTGGGCGGCCAGCCAGCGCACCTCGCGCTCGACCAGCGACGAGGTCGGCTCGTCGAGGAACAGCACGTCCGGATCGTGGGACACCGCCCGGACGATCTCGACAAGCTGTCGTTCCGAGAGCGGGATGTCGGCGACCGCCTCGCGCGGGTCGATATGCGAGATCCCGAGCGAGGACAGCAGCTGGTCCGCCCGTCGCACCGTCTCCCGACGGTCGATCAGCCCGGTCCGCCGGATGCGGGGCTCGCGGGCGAGCAGGAGGTTCTCGGCGACCGTCAGCGACGGCAGCAGGGTCAGCTCCTGGAACACCGTCCAGACGCCCCGCCGGTGGGCGTCCGCGGTGCCCGCGAAGGCGACCTGCTCGCCCCGGAGCCGGATCGTGCCGAGATCCGGCCGGATCCGGCCGCCGAGGATCCGGATCACGGTCGACTTGCCCGCCCCGTTCTCGCCGACCAACGCGTGGACCTCGCCGCCGACCGCGCCGAGGTCGGCGTCGTGGAGCGCCCGGACCCCGCCGTACGACTTGCCGAGGCCGCTGCCCTCGATCAGCGGGGCGGTGGTCGGCGGGCGCCCGGCCGCCGGCGCCCCGTTCACGAAACGGCGGGGAGATTGACCGAGAGATTGCCCCCGCACGCGGTCCCGTCGAGGGCCGCGCCGACGCAGAGGTCGACGATCGCGTCGGGTCCGGTGCCGGCGGTGAAGTCGTCGAAGAAGCTGTCGGGCTGGTCGGGGAACACGTTGACGCCGACCTTCACCTGGTCGCTGGTCACCGTCGCGAGCGGGAGCTTGATGCTCTTCTTCGGGTACTCCTTGCGGAGGATCCGGCGCGCGAGCTCGAGCGACACCACCGAGAGGTACGGCGGCGAGCCGATCGAGAGCCCGTCCACCTTCGGCAGGCCGTTCAGGCCGGCCATGAACTTGCGGAAGCCGTTCTCGCATTCGCCGGCGGTCACCGGCAGCGGCGTCTTGCCGGCGGCGACGAAAGCCTTGAGCACGCCGTCGGTGCCGCCCTGGCACCAGATCCCGTCGATCTTCGGCAAGCTCGGCAGGATCGACGCGGTGTTGCGCTCGGCGGTCGAGCTGTCCCACATGCCGGTGTAGCGGTTGACCACCTTGATGCCGGGATGCTGCTTCCAGACGTCGTCGGCGCCCTTGTTGCGGTCCTCGTCGACCTCGGTTCCGGCGACCCCGGTCACCATGATGACGTTGCCCTGGCCGTTCAGCTTGCCGGCCAGGAAGGTCGCGAGGGTCTTGCCGAGATCGTATTGAGAGATGTTGACGGTGAGCGCGGAGGGCGCGGTGACAGCGCTGTCAAAGGCGATAACCAGGATGCCGCGCGCGGTCGCCTGGCGGATCACGCCGTTCAGCCCGGTGGGCGAGGCGGCGTCCATCACGATCGCGTCGACACGCTCGGCGATCAGGTTCGAGATCTGCTGGGACTGGCGCGAGATGTCGTTGCCGGAGTTGAACGACGAGCCCGCGACCTGGCTCCGGTAGGGCTCCATCAGGAGGGCCGCCTTGAACACGTTCTCCATCTCGAGCCGCCACTTGTTGCCGATGAAGGAGTTCGACAGCGCGATCCTCAGCTTGCGGTCCGCGGCCAAGGCCGACGCGGGGCGGAGAAGCGGCAGGCCGGCCCCCAGCACCGTGCATGCGGCGCCGGCCCGCAGGATGGCGCGGCGGCTCTGGTTCTCGATCATGGCGATGTCTCCCTGGCCCGAGTTTCTGCGACGCTCGGCTGGCTCCGAGCATCGGGAAGAATGAACGGACGCGCAAGGATCCTCATGGCCGCTTCCGGACCCCCCGCGAGGCGCTGAGCGCCACCGCGGCGAGCGCGGTCGCGGCGCCGAGCGCCATGCAGCCGCGCGGCGCCGCCGGACCCCAGACTAGGCCGAAGCAGAGGGCGACGAACATCGCGCCGAGCGTCTGGCCCGAGAGGCGCGCGGCCGACATCATGCCGCTCGCGCCGCCCGAGCGCGTGATCGGGGCGCCGGTCAGGATGGCGCGGTTGTTCGGCGGCTGGAACACGCCGAAGCCGAAGCCCGCCAGCGCGATCCTGGAGCAGACCGCGAGGTCGGACGGCGCGTCGCCGAGCAGGCGCAGGCCGAGGAAGCCGAGCGCGGTCAGCGCGAGGCCGAGCGTGGAGAGGATGGCGGGCGGGATCCGGTCGGCGACGCGGGCGACCGCGGACGATCCGATCGCCACGAACACCGCCCATGGCGTCATCAGCAGACCGGTCTCGACGGCGGTGCGGCGGAACGCGGTCTCGAGGAAGAACGGCATCGCGATGATGAAGAAGTTAGAGGCGATGAACCCGAGCACGCCGCACAGGAAGGCGGTCCTGAACGGGCCGAGGGCGAGCAGGTCGACCGGCAGCATCGGGTTCGCCCGGCCGAGCTGGCGCCGCACCAGGACCGAAGCGGCGGCGAGGCCGACGAGGACCAGGGGAAGCGCGGTTCGCCCCCCGTCCGCGTGCGCGAAACTGTCGAGGCCGACCACCAGCGGCCCGAGCGAGAGCGCGATCAGGAGCGCGCTCGGAAGGTCGAAGGCGCGGCGATGGCGCGGGGTCGCGGGCAGCGCCACGGCGGCCAGGAGCAGGGCGGCGCCGCCGAGCGGCAGGTTGATCCAGAACAGGAACGGCCAGGGTGCGACCGCCAGCACCGCGGAGGCGACGGTCGGGCCGAGGGCGACGCCGACCGCCACCACGAGCCCGTTCACGGCGATGCCGCGGCCGATGAGATTGGACGGATAGACGAAGCGCACCAGGGCGGCATTGACGCCCATGATGCAGGCGCCGCCGACCCCCTGCAGCGCGCGTGCGGCGGCGAGCTCGGGCAGCGTGCGCGAGCAGGCGCAGAGCACGGACGCGAACAAGAAGACCGCGAGGCCGATCCGGCAGAGCCGTGCGAAGCCGACGATCTCGCCGAGCGACGCCACCGGCAGGAGCGCGATCAGGCTCGCGAGCTGGTAGGCGTTGACCACCCAGATCGAGGCGCTCTCGGTCGCGTGGATGTCGTGCGCGATCGTCGGCAGCGCGACGTTGGCGACCGCGTAATCGAGCACGGAGAGCAGCACCGAGAGCGCGATCGCGCCCATCGCACGGGCGCGGGCCGCCCCGTGGAGACCGTCCGGGGCTTCGGGGTCCTCCCGTCTGCGCGTCGCGTCCATCTGCGCCGCGCCATATCAAGCCCGGGCCGGGGACGCCACAGATCAGCCTTCCGGACGGCCCGGCAGACCGCCGCCCGGCCGACCGTCCCGGTCCCGCTCGGCCAGGAAGCGCTCGAAGGCGTCGAGCGTGCGCGTCGAGACGTGATGCTCGATCCCCTCGGCATCGGCTTCCGCCTCGGCCGGCGGCACGCCGACCGCGAGCAGCACCCGCACCACGACGCGATGGCGCGCGCGGACACGGTCGGCGAGGAGCGTTCCGGCCTCGGTCAGATGGAGGCCGCGATAGGGTCGCCCGGTGACCAGCCCTTCGCGCTTCAGACGCGAGATCGTCTTGATCACGGTCGCGTGCGAGACGCCCTGGCGGCGCGCGATGTCCACGGTGCGCGCCTCGCCGTCCGAGCCGACCAGGTCCGCGATCAGCTCGACATAGTCCTCGGCGAGAACGCTCGACCGTGCGGCGCGGGCACGGCCGAACCGGCCGGCCTGCTCGGTTTCGATGGACGTGCCGGGCTCGGGTCGTTCCATGGCGGCTCGATTGCAGCACGAATGGGCCGGATCACGAAAGTGTTGCGCCTTGCAGAAGGTGTAACCGAGGCTACATTCTGCTGCCCAGGCAGGAGGACCGATGAGCGGCACCGGGCGGCAGACCTTGAGCGACCGGACCAGTGCCGGGATGGCGTCCGTGCTCGCGGGGCGGCGGGCGGGGCTGCGCGGCACGCTGCTGTTCGCCGGCCCGGCGGTGATCGCGTCGATCGCCTACATGGATCCCGGCAACTTCGCGACCAACATCCAGGCCGGGGCGGCCTACGGCTACCGGCTGCTCTGGGTGGTGCTGCTGGCCAACCTGCTGGCGATGCTGTTCCAGGGCCTGTCGGCGAAGCTCGGCATCGTGACGGGGCGGAACCTCGCCGAGCTCAGCCGCGAGCAGTTCCCCCGCCCGGTGGTGATCGGCATGTGGCTGGTGAGCGAGATCGCGGCGATGGCGACCGATCTCGCGGAGTTCCTCGGCGGCGCGATCGGATTGTCGATCCTGTTCCGCCTGCCGCTGTTCGCCGGCATGGCGGCGACCGCGGTGGTGACCTACGGGCTGCTCACGCTCGACCGCCGCGGCTTCCGCCCGATGGAGCTCGCGATCGGCGCGCTCGTCGGCGTGATCGGCCTCTGCTACGTCGTCGAGCTGTTCCTGGCGCCGGTGCACTGGGCGGCGGCGGCAACCGGATCGGTCGTCCCGTCGGTCCCGGACGCCGCTGCGCTGACCGTCGCCGTCGCCGTGATCGGTGCGACGGTGATGCCGCACGCGATCTATCTCCACTCCGGGCTGACGCAGAACCGCGCGCCGCTCCGCAGCCCGGCGGCGAGGCGGGCGGTGCTGCGGTTCTCGAACCGCGAGGTCGTCCTCGCGCTGGTGTTCGCGGGGCTCGTCAACATGGCGATGGTGGCGATGGCCGCGGGCGCGTTCCATCTCGGGCACCGGG
Organism: uncultured Acetobacteraceae bacterium; assembly: GCA_964249405.1. Taxonomy (GTDB): domain Bacteria; phylum Pseudomonadota; class Alphaproteobacteria; order Acetobacterales; family Acetobacteraceae; genus CAXTPV01. Next base: position 8,234 of record CAXUBX010000022.1, read on the forward strand.
ACGTGGCCGACATCGAGACGGCGTGGCGGACCCTGACCCCGCTGCTCGGCGCGGGTGCCGCCACGGTCTTCCTCGTCTCGCTGATGGCGTCCGGGATTTCGTCGTCCACGGTCGGCACGCTCGCCGGCCAGATGATCATGCAAGGCTTCATCCGCCGCCGCGTCCCGATCCTGGTCCGGCGGCTGGTCACGATGGTCCCCGCCTTCGTGGTGGTCGCCTGCGGTGTCGATGCCACAAGGGCGCTGGTGCTGAGCCAGGTGGTGCTGTCGTTCGCGGTGCCGGTCCCGATGGTGGCGCTGGTGCTGCTGACCCGACGCCGGGACCTGATGGGCGATTTCGCCAACGGCACCCTCGTCCATGCGGCCGCCATCTCCGCGACCGCGCTGGTCTGCGCGTTGAACGCGGTCCTGCTCCTGCAGACCTTCGGCATGCCGATCCCGCTGCTCCCGGCGTCCTGAGCGCGAGGGTCCCGGTGCTTGCGGGGTGGTCGGTTTTCCTCGACACGACGGGCCGATGAGAGCGACCCCCCTCCTCCGCGCCGTGTCGGCGCGCGCGACCCGGCATGCGGCGCTCACCGTCCTGCTCTTCCTGGGGATCGCCGCCGCGGGCGTCGCCTACACGCGCCACGGTCTCGGGGTCACCACGAACACCGACGACCTCTTCTCGAACAAGCTCGCCTGGAAGCAGCGCGAGCAGCGTTTCGACCACCTGTTCCCGCAGTTCAGCGGCCTGCTGGTGGCCGTGATCGACGCGCGGATCCCCGAGGAGGCCGACGCGACGGCGCGCGGACTCGCGAACCGGCTGTCGGCGGACCACGTCCATTTCCGGTCGCTGCAGCGACCGGACGACCTCCCCTTCTTCTCGACCGAAGGCCTGCTGTTCCTCGACCGCAAGCCGCTCGCCTCGTTCCTCGACCAGCTGATCGACGCCCAGCCGTTCCTCGGCCAGCTGAACGCCGATCCGTCGGCGCGCGGCCTGTTCTCGGCGCTCTCCCTGGTCGCCCTCGGCGCCGCGCACGGGCAGTCGCTGAGCGCGTTTTCCGGACCGCTCGACGGGTTCCGGACGGCGCTCGCCGCGGTGGCCGCCGGCGACGACCGGCCGATGTCCTGGGAGGAGCTGCTCGGCGGCTCGCTGGTCGCCAAGGCGGGCCGCTATCGTTTCGTGCTCGCCCAGCCGGTGCTCGACTTCAACTCGATCGCGCCGGGCGGCCGGGCGACCGAGGCGATCCGGGCGGCGGCGGCCTCGCTCCCCTTCGTGCGCTCGGGCGAGGCCAGGGTCCGGATCACCGGCTCGGTGGCGCTCGCCGACGACGAGTTCGCTTCCGTCGCCAAGGGCGCGCTCAAGGGCCTGATCGGGTCGTTCCTCCTGGTGATGCTCTGGCTGTTCCTCGCGCTGCAATCGTGGCGCCTGATCGTCCCGGTGGCGGCGACCCTGCTGCTCGGGCTGGTGCTGACGACCTCGTTCGCGGCGCTGGCGGTCGGCACGCTGAACCTGATCTCGGTCGCCTTCGCGATCCTGTTCGTCGGCATCGCCGTCGATTTCGCGATCCAGTTCACCGTCCGGTTCCGCGAGTTCTCGATCGGCGCCGCGGACCGCGCCGAGGCGATCGACCGGACGGTCGCCCATGTCGGCCGGCAGATCGCGATCGCCGCGGTGGCGACCGCGAGCGGGTTCCTGGCCTTCACGCCGACCGACTTTCTCGGTGTCGCCGAACTCGGGCTGATCGCCGGCGTCGGCATGCTGATCGCGTTCGCCTGCACGCTGACCTTCCTGCCCGCCTGCCTCGTGCTGTTCCGCTCGGGCATGGGCTCGCGCGAGGTCGGCTTCCGGCAGCTGAAGCGCGCCGACATCCTGATCGGGCAGTTCCGGTTGCCGATCGTCGCAGTGTGCGGCCTGCTGCTGGTCGGCGGTCTCGCCTCGACGACGCGGCTGCGCTTCGACGCCGACCCGCTCCACACCAAGGATCCGCACACCGAGAGCATGGAGACGCTCGCCGACCTGGTCCGCAATCCGCTGACGACGCCCTACACGGTCAACACGCTGGTGCCGAGCCTCGCCGCGGCCACGATGCTCGGCGACCGGCTCAAGGCGCTGCCCCTGGTCGCGCAGGTGAAGAGCCTCGCGTCCTTCGTGCCGGACGACCAGGCGGCGAAGCTGGCCCTGATCTCGGACGCCGCGGGGCTGCTTTCGCCGACGCTGGACTCGCCGCCCACGGCGGGTGCGCCGAGCGCCGACGACCTCCGGATGGCGATCCGGAGCACGCTCGGGCAGATCGAGACGGTCGCCCCCTCGCTGAAACCCGGTGATCCGCTGCTCGGGATCGCCGCCGCGATGAGGCGGCTCGCGAACGCGTCGGACGCGTCGCTGCTCCGGATGAACGGGGCGTTGACGCGGTTCCTGCCGACCGAGCTCGCCCGGCTGCGGGACGCGCTCAGCGCCGGGCCGGTGACCGCGGCAGGCCTGCCGGAGGCGCTGCGACGCGATTGGGTCGCACCGGACGGACAGTATCGCGTCGAGGCGACCGAACGGATCGCCGGCTTCGGCGAGCCGGCGGAGCTCGAGCGCTTCGTCCGCGAGGTCCGGGCCGTCGATCCCGCCGCCGGCGGCTCGGTCGTCACGATCGTCGCGACGACGCGCACCATCCTCCGGGCGTTCCGCCACGCGGCCTTCTACGCGATCGTCGCGATCTGCGTGATCCTCACGCTCTCCACGAGGCGACTGGTCGACGCCGCCGCGATCGTCGCCTCGCTCCTGCTCTCGGCCGCGCTGACGGTGATCGTGTCCGTGCTGCTGCCGCTGCCGCTCAACTTCGCCAACATCATCGCGCTGCCGCTGCTGCTCGGCGTCGGCGTCTCGTTCAACATCTACTTCGTGACCAACTGGCGCTCGGGCGAGACCTCGCGGCTGGCCTCGCCGACGGCGCGCGCCGTCATCTTCTCGGCGCTGACCACCGGCACGGCGTTCGGGTCGCTCGCCCTGTCGCACCATCCCGGAACCGCCTCGATGGGCAAGCTGCTCCTGATCAGTCTCGGCGGGACGCTGTTCGCCTCCCTCGTGTTCATCCCGGCGCTGCTGGCGATGCTGTCGCGCTCGCACCTGCCGACGGTGGCGCCCGACCCGGGCGGAGCCGACGGAACGGAGGACCTTCCGTGAAACCGACGCTCCGCGCATTGTGGATGGCACGATGACCACGCCGGATCTCCTCGCCTCCCAGCGCCGCCTCCGCCGCAGGCTCGTCTTCGCGCGCCTCGGGATCCTCGTGCTGCTGCTGGCGGTGGTGTTCGGGGCGGTCGGCCGCCACGGGGGCATCCACGCCCCGCACGTCGCGATCCTGACGGTGGACGGGCTGATCACCGACGAGCCGCGGCGCGTCGAGGCGGTGGACGCGGCGCGCCGCGACCCGGCAATCCGCGCGATGATCCTGGCGGTCGACAGTCCGGGCGGCTCGGTTGCCGGCGGCGAGAACCTGCACGACGCGCTCGCCCGCTTCGCCCGCGCCAAGCCGCTGGTCGCCGTGATGGGCGGCGAAGCGGCGTCGGCGGCGTACATGATCTCGGTCCCGGCGCGCCGGATCTTCGCGTCGGACGCGACGCTGACGGGCTCGATCGGCGTCATTCTCGAAAGTCCCGACGTCTCCGGCCTGCTCGACCGGATCGGCGTCCATGTCGACCAGCTGGTGTCCGGCCCGCTGAAGGGACAGCCTTCGATCACCAGCCCGATCTCGCCCGCCGGACGCGTCATGCTGCAGGGGATCGTCGCCGATCTCTACGGTCAGTTCGTCCGCATCGTCGCCGAGGGGCGGCACATGCCGCAGGACAAGGTGCGGGCGCTCGCCGACGGCCGTCCCTACACGGGCGAGCAGGCATTGCCGCTCGGGCTGATCGACCAGATCGGCGACCGTGAGGACGCGCGCGACTGGCTCGCCGCCCATGCGGGCGTGCCGAAGAGCCTTCCGGCGCACGATCTCGACTGGCACACGCGCGCCGAGGGGTTCGGGATGTTCACCGGCGCGCTTCTGAAAACCCTTCTCCCTCAAGGAGTTACTACCTCCCTCACCCTTGACGGTGCGGTCTCGCTTTGGCAGGCTCTCCCGTCCTGAGACCGAGAGCGCAGCCCGATGACGAGATCCGAGCTGATCGCGGAACTGGCCGAGGCGAATGCCCATCTCGAAGGGCGCGACGTCGAGCTGATCGTCTCGACGATCTTCGGTGAGATCAGCGCGGCGCTGGCCCGCGGCGAGCGGGTGGAACTCCGCGGCTTCGGGGCGTTCACCGTGAAACGGCGCGACGCGCGCGTGGGCCGCAACCCGCGGACCGGAGAGGCCGTGCAGGTCGGACAGAAGGTGGTGCCGTTCTTCAAGGCCGGAAAGGAACTTCGCGAGCGGGTGAACCGGCGCGTCTCCCTCCGTTCCGGGATGTCCGCGACCAGTCCGGCCGTCGCCGGCGGGCGCTGAGGGCCGCTCATGCTTCGTCTCCTGGTCACGCTCCCGGTGCTGGTCGTGCTCGTGATCTTCGCGGTGTCGAACCGGGCGGCAGTCACGCTTTCCTTCCTCGGCTACGAGACGGTGATGCCGCTCTCGGTCGCGGTCCTGCTCGCGAGCGCCGTGTTCTTCGTCCTCGGCGCCATCGTCGTATGGCCCGGCGAGCTACGCCAGCGTCGCCGGGCGCGACGCGCCGAGCAGCGCCTGGCGTTGCTCGAGGAGCAGATCGCCTCGCTCCGGACCGTGCCGCTCGGCACCGTGCCTCCGGTCTGACGGCGGGGTTGTCCGCCTCCGACGCCGACGCCCGGTCGCGGCTGATCGCGGCGATCGACACCAAATCGCCGGCGGCCGCGTCCCGGCTCGCCGCGTCGCTCGCGCCCTCCTGTCGCCTCCTCAAGATCGGTCTCGAGTTCTTCGCGGCGAACGGGCCGGACGCGGTCGCCCCGCTGGGCCTGTCCCGCCTCTTTCTCGACCTCAAGCTGCACGACATCCCGGCCACGGTCCGCGGAGCCGCCGAGGCGGTGGGCCGTCTCGCCCCGGCGATGCTGACGGTGCACGCCGCCGGCGGACGCGCGATGATCGAAGCGGCACGCGAGGCACTCGAGCGCACGACGCCGCGCGACGGCGGACGGACGCGGCTCCTCGCGGTGACGGTGCTGACGAGCCTCGATGCCGGCGCGCTCGCCGAGACCGGCATCGCGGCGACCCCGGAGGCGCAGGTCCGTCGCCTCGCGTGCCTGGCGGTGGCGGCCGGCGCGGACGGTGTCGTGTGCAGCCCGGCCGAGATCCGGATGCTCCGGGAGACGCTCGGCCCGACGCCGCTCCTGGTGGTGCCGGGCGTGCGGCCGGCCGGCAGTCCGCCCGACGATCAGAGACGGACCGCGACGCCCGGCGAGGCGATCGCCGACGGGGCTTCGTTCCTCGTGGTCGGGCGGCCGATCACCGGCGCGCCCGATCCGGCGGCCGCGGCCCGGCTGATCGGCCGCGAGATCGAGGAGGCACTCCGATCGCGGCCCCGGTGACCTCGATCCCGGTGACGTCGGTGACGTCGGTCGCGGTGAAGATCTGCGGGATCTCCGAACCTGCGACGCTGGACGCGGCCGTCGAGGCGGGCGCGCGCTGGATCGGCTTCAACCTCTTCCCGCGCTCGCCACGCGTCGTCACCGTCGCGGACGCCACCGTGCTGGCGGCCCGCCTGCCGCCGCACGTGACGGCGGTCGCGCTGCTCGTGGAACCGGACGACGAGGCGGTCGCGTCGCTGCTGGCGGCGATCCCGGGTGCCGTGCTGCAGGTCTATGCCGGCGAGACGCGGGTCCACGCGCTCAAGCGGCGTTTCGGGCGGGAGACCTGGCGGGCGGTGCCGCTCGCGCCCGGCGAGACGCCACCCGGGGCCACGGCCGCCGACCGCCTCCTCGTCGAGGCGGCGCCCCGCGCGGGCGACGCGGCACCGGGCGGCAACGGCCACGCGCTCGACTGGACGGCGCTCCGCACCTACCGGTCTCCCGTGCCGTGGATGCTGGCGGGCGGCCTCACGCCGGACAACGTCGCGCTCGCGATCCGGGAGAGCGGGGCGGAGGCGGTGGACGTGTCGTCGGGGGTCGAGCACGCCCGCGGGATCAAGGACGCGACGCTGATCCGGCGTTTCATCCGGGCCGCGACGCTGACCTGACCGTCCCCTCCGGCTCGCCGGCCGCGGACGCTTGTTGTGACGGATTGATGACAATGTGCACCCGGGGTCGCCGCGACCGCGACTTTCCCATGCGGTTTGTCATATCAACAGGATGTTCAACGCGTTTCGCGATGGCAAGGCGACGGGCAATGACCCTTCGGATCCTCCAGTCGACCGGCGAACCGGCCTCGCGGAGCGGGCATTGACCGGGTGCGCGCACGACGGGAGGGCGAGATCTCCATGCTCGTGAGCGTCTACATTCCCACCAGGAACCGGCTCGAGCTTCTCCGGGGAGCAGTCGCGTCCGTGCTCGCCCAAACCCATGCCGACATCGACCTCGTGGTGGTCGACGACGGTTCGGAGGACGGGACGCCGGGCTATCTGCGGGAGCTCGGAAGCACCGATCATCGGGTGCGCCATTTCCGCAACCCCACACCCCGGGGGGCGCCGGCCTGCCGCAACCTGGCGATCCGGGCCGCGGCCGGCGATTTCGTCACCGGTCTCGACGACGACGACACGTTCGAGCCGTTCCGCATCGAGAGCTTCGTCCAGGGCTGGAAGACCTTCGAGAGGTCCGGCCAGAACACCGCCTTCCTGTTCTCGCAGGAGAACTGGTTCCGGGACGGTCTGCTCGTCTACACCTCGCAGAAGCGCGGTTCCGTCGAGGCCGACGACATGCCGGCCGGCAACCAGGTCGGAAACCAGATCTTCGCGCCGAAATCGGCCTTCCTCGAGGCCGGGCTGTTCGACGAGAGCCTCCCGGCCTGGCAGGACATGGACCTGTTCATCCGGATCCTGCGCCGCTTCGGGGTCGGCCGACTCGTGGACGTGGCGTCGTATCGTTTCGACGTGACGCGACGACCGGATCGGATCTCGGCGCAGACGGCCAGGGTGAAGGCGGCCTGCGACGTCGTGGCGAGCCGGCATTTCCCCGACAACCGGAGGCAGCGCCAGCAGCTGACGCTCCAGGTGTTCAACGATTTTTACGGGTTCCGGCCGACGTTCGACGACGTCTTCCGCTTCGCCATGCTCGGGTTCTGGCCGAGGGGCCTGCTCCAGCTGCTGCGTGCGACCGTCCGGGCGTGATCGTCCGTTCCCGCTGACGCTGCGGCGCCGGCGGCGACTTCGCGAAGCCGGTGCTCGAGCAGGCGGTTCCAGACCACGGCCGAGAAGCCTTCCTCAAGACGCGCCCGTCCGGCCCGGCCCATCCGCGCGGCACCGTCCGGGTCCGCGGCGAGACGGACCATCGCGTCCGCGAGCGCCGTCTCGTCCCGTTCGTTGACCAGGTAGCCCGTCACCGCGTCGACGATCAGGTCGGGCAGGCCGCTGTGACGGGTGCCGAGCACCGGCCTGCCGAGGCACATCGCTTCGGAGATGACGACAGGGCTGGCCTCCATGTCGCCGCTCCTCGCCGTCACCGAGGCCTGGACCAGCGCGTCGGCATCCCGCACCACCGACAGCACCGCGCGCCGCGGCAGCGCGCCGAGGAACTCGACCAGGGGCGCGACGCCGACCTCGACCGCGATCCTGCCGAGCTCCTCGCGCAGCGGCCCGTCGCCGACCACCAGCAGCCGGAACCCGCCGGGTCGCGACCGGTCGGCGAGGCCGAGGGCCCGGATGACGTGCGCGATCCCCTTCTTCTCGACCAGCCGACCGACGGTGGCGAGGACGAACGCGTCCTGGCGCCGGGGCCGCTCGGGGAGCGACGCCACGAGAGCGTCGAGAGCCTCGATGCCGACGCACATGCGCTGCACCGCGATACGCTGCTGCGGACAGCCGATCGTGTCGAGCCGCTCGGCGAACGCGTCGCAGGCCGGCAGGAACAGCGCGCCGCGCCGGAACAGGTGGCGATAGGTGCGCGGCCCGCGCTCGTGGATCACCGAGGTGATGTCGTAGCCGTGGAACGAGGCGACGAGCGGCACCGACCAGCCGAGGGCCTGGAGTGCGCGCGCCGCGATCGATGCGTTGGGGCCGAAATGGCAGAGCACGACGTCCGGCCGGGGCGCCTCGGCGAGCGCCATCGCCATCGCCGCCACCGCCGCGAGATTGCCCGTCTCGCGGTCCGCTCGACGCGCCAGGCAGAAGCTCGCGAGCGTGCCGAACAGGCGCGGACCGAGACGACGGCCGGCGCGCAGGATCAGCACCGCGCGGTCGAGCCGCTTGGCGGGCACGTCGAGCGAGCTGGTCCGGTCGAGCAGGCGATGCTCGGCCACATCCTCGTGCATCGCCGGATCGGCACGCCGCGCGCCGGCGACGATCCGCACGTCGTGGCCCATGCCGAGCAGGCTGACGATCTGGTCGAGCACGAAGGTCTCGGACAGCGCGGGGAACACGCCCACGACCAGCGTCACCCGGAGCGGACCGGTCATCGGCGATCCTGGCCGCGACCCCGGCATCACGAGAGGCGCAGCCGGAGCAGCGGTCGCCGGGCCAGGACCAGCGCGTCCCGCATGGCGACGCGTCCGCCACGGAACAGCGAGATCCACGCCAGCGAGCAGGCGATCGAGACTGCGAGACACACGGCGAGGCAGACGAGACCGCGTGCGGGAAGGAACTCGAGTGCGACGTGGACGGCCGCGAGCGAGATCAGGCCGCCGACGAAGTAGGGCGTCACCAGGCGGATCATCGCCGGAAGCGGCAGCGGCCCGCGTCGACAGACCACCCACCACAGCAGCGGTGTCCGCAGGTATTCGCCGATCGCATACGCGGTGGCGACCCCTTTCGGTCCGTACGGCACGCCGGCGGCGAAACTCGCGACGCTGGTGACCGCGCTGAACAAGCCCCACAGCATGTATTCGCGCGTGCGGCTCTGGCTCATGAACAGCCAGCCGGTCGAATTGTTGGGGATCTGCACGAGGCTCGCGAGGCCGAGGATCGCGAAGATCGGCGCCGCGTCCGCCCATCTCGGTCCGAGCAGGAACGACACCAGCGGCGCGGCGGCGCCGACCATGAACGCGATTCCCGGCAGGCCGACCAGCATCATCTGGGACAGGGTCTGCACGTAGGCGGCACGGTAACGGGCGGGCTCCCCCGCCATCTGCGACAGCACCGGCAGCATGACGCGCGAGATCGGCGCGCTGATCTGCTGCAGCGGGAACAGCAGCAGCTTGTAGGCCCGGTCATACAGCCCGAGTGGGCGTTCGCCCCAGACCCGGCCGATCAGGACGTTGTCGAGATTGCGGGCGAAGAAATTGGCGACGTTGAATCCGGTGACGCCGGCCCCAAAGCGGAGCGCGCCGGCCGCTTCCAGGCGGCGCGCGGGGCGCGAGGGATGCCATCGGGCCGCCGCCCAGAAACCCACCGTCGGGATCAGCGCGCTCGCGAGATTGCCGAGATAGAGCGCCCAGACATCGTGCAGGAGCAACGCGAAGCCGATCGAGACGGCGAGGCCGCCGATGGCGGCACTCGCCTCGAAGATCGCCATGACACCGAACCGCATCCGCCGGCTGAGCAGCGCGCCGGGCACCGCGATGAGCCCGCCGAGGACGATGTTGACGCTCATCGCGGCGGTGAGCGCGGTCGCGACCGGCTCGCGGTAGAACCTGCCGACCAGCGGCGACAGGGCGACGAGCACCGCGGCCAGGACGAGACTCATGGCGAAGCCGATCCAGAACAGCGAGCTCACCTCGCGCTCGGTCAGGCTGTCCTTCTGGACGACGGCCTGGCTGAGACCGAGGTCCTGGAACAGGGCGGCGAAGCCGATCACCGGCGCGACCATGGCGAGCAGGCCGAACTGGGACGGCAGCAGCAGCCGGGACAGGACGAAGATCGAGCCGAACTGCACCAGCAGCCGCGCGAGCTGCGACAGCCCCGTCTTGACCACGCCGCCGAGCGCGCGGCCGCGCATCGCGCCGGACGGCCGATCGAGGCTCGCGGACACCGGGACGTCCGGGTCTGGCCTGGCTTCGCTCACGCGACCTCCGCCGCCATGCAAGGATCGGACTGTGTCAGTCTGGTGATCAGCGTGGCGCCTCCGACATCCAGAGCGGCTCGCATGTCCCCGGACAGACCAGCCTCGTGATACACGGCGTCGGCCTCGCTCCGGAGGAACTCGAGGCTGCGAAACCTCAGCTTTGGTCCGCGGCGAAGCGCCGGAACGCCTCGCCCCACCCGGGATGCCAACGGGACAGCGGCGGCCGGTTCTCGACGATGTCGCCGGCCGCCCACAGGATGCGACGCTCGTCGAGCGTCCGGGTCACGTCGTTGTCGGGGCAGAGAATGTAGAAATCGCCGGCTTCGAGACGATCCAGCATGAAGTCCACCGTCTGTTCCGCGGTCCAGGCGGCGGCCGGCTTCTCCGTCCGATCGCCCATCGTGAGCGGCGTCCAGACGAAGCCCGGGATGAGCAGATGGGCGGTGATCCGGCCGTCCTCGCGATTTCGGAGGTCGTGCGCGAGCGCTTCGGCGAACGCCTTCACCCCGGCCTTGGCGACATTGTAGGCGGGATCGCCGGGCGGCGTGGTGATGCCCTGCTTCGACCCGGTGACGATCACGAGACCCGGTGCGCCGGCCTCGCGTAGCATGGCGGGAAGCACCGCCTGCACGGTGTGGATCACGCCGTGCAGGTTGGTCCCGAGGATGCGGTCCCAGTTCTCCTCCGGGCCGTCGATGGTGCTGCCGGGCTGGACCGCGGCGTTCGCCATCAGCACGTCGACCCGACCGAACCTCGCGACCACGGCGACGGCCAACGCATGCGCCGCGTGCCGGTCGGCGACATCGGTCGGGAAGGCCGCCGCGTCGGCGCCGAGCGACCGGAGCGAGGCGACCGCCGCGTCGAGGCGCTCGCCCGGGCGGTCGGCGACCGCGATCGCGAGACCCCTGGCGGCGAACGCGCGGCAGGAGGCGAGCCCAATGCCGGACGCACCCCCGGTCACCAGGGCGACACAGCCCGGCGCCAGCACATCGAGAGACATGGTCAGATCATCCTTCCGCGACGGCACCCGGGCTCGGTGCCGCGTCCGCCCGATATAGCAGATGCGAAGCGTCCTGCCCGCGATCGGCGGCTCCGGCCGCCATCCGGTCGTTCACCGCCGCGGCGGCGCGACATCGCCACCGTCGGATCAGGCGAGGCGCTCGCGGATCCGGTCGGCGACGCGGAACGCGTTCGCGATGATGGTGAGCGTCGGGTTTACCGCCCCGATCGAGGGGAAGAAGCTGGCATCGGTCACGTAGAGGTTGTCGATCCCGTGCGCCCGGCAGTCGCGGTCGAGCACGCTCGTTCCCGGATCGTCGCCGAAGCGGAGCGTTCCCGACTGGTGGGCGGTGCCCCCGATCGGCGTGTTCTGGCCGAGATACAACCCGCGCTCCACGAGCTGGGAGTAGATCCCCGCCTTGTTGCAGATCCCTTCGAGCTTGTGCTTGAGGCGTCGGTTGCCCTCGACATTGGTCTCCGTCAGGTCGAGGTGGACCTTGTCGTCACGGTAGAAGATCCGGTTGAACGGCTTCGGCAGATCCTCCGAGGTCAGCCAGAAATCGATCGAGTGCTTCGCGAGCCAGTCGAAGGGCTGCTCCGGAAACCACTGCATCCATTTCGGCAGGCCCTCGCCATGGACCTGCACGCCGTCCGACTTGCCGACCATCTGGATGTGGCCGAGCGGGAACTCCCAGTCGTCGGCGCCGAAGTAGAAATCGTTGATGCCGAGCGTCTTCTGGAAGCGGGTCGGGTTCGGCGTCTTCGAAATCGCCATCACCACCGCGTTGTTGTGTCGCATGTAGTTCCGGCCGACCTGATCGGAGCGGTTGGCGAGGCCGCCCGGATGGGCGTCGCTCGCCGAGCGCAGCATCAGCAGCGCCGACGACAGGGCGCCGCAGGCCACCACCACGATGTCGGACGCGAACTCGCGCCGGACGTCGTCGCGGATGACCGAGACGCCGGTGACCGCGGTTCCCGACGGATTGGTCAGCAGCCTGTCGACGTAGGCGCGCGTCAACAGCGTGACGTTGTGATGGTCGCGCAGCGTGGGATCGACCGCGATGATCTGGGCGTCCGACTTGCCGTCGACGAGACAAGGGAAACCGTCGAACCGGTTGCAGCGGATGCAGCGCGAATGCGGGGTCGCCTCGCCCGTCTCGTCCTGGTCGAGCAGGGCGCCGACCGGAAGGTGGAACGGGTGCAGACCCTCCCGCGTCAGCCCGTCCGCGAGTTCCTGGATCCGGGGCTCGTGCAGGATCGGCGGGAACTTGTAGGGCTTCGGCGCGGGAGGCTCCGTCGGATCCTCGCCGCGCACGCCACGAACCTGGAAGAATTCCTCCGCCTGCTGGTAGTACGGCTCGAACTCGTCGTATTTCACCGGCCATTCCGGCGCGACGCCGTCCGGATGCTGCACGCCGTGGAAGTCGCGCTCGCGCAGCCTGAACAGGATCGCGCCGTAGACCTTGCTGTTGCCGCCGACGAAGTAGTGCAGGCCCGGCGCGAAGGTCTTGCCGTCCGAGCTGTACCAGGTCTCGTCGGCCTGGTAGCGGGCGTGGATGAACACCTCCTCGGTGTCCCAGTTCGCCTGCTCGCGCTTCAGGTAGTCGCCGCGCTCGAGGATCAGGATGCGCTTGCCGGTGCTCGCGAGCGCATGGGCCATCGTCCCGCCACCCGGTCCCGACCCGATCACGATGACGTCGTAACGATCAGCGGCGGCTGCGCTCATGTTCGTCTCCCCAGGTCCGCCCGGGAGAACGTGGCCCTTCCGGCGACGTTCCCGCACACTGCAACGACCTTGTCCGCAGGCGCGACTTACCTCTTTGGTAACGGTCCGGCTCGATACTTCGGGACCTGATGAGAACGTCCTGCAGGATCGGCGGAACGGCGAAGGCATCCGGGCGGCGGCGTCTGGCCGTCGCGGTCCTGATGATCGTCGGGTTCGGGGTGACGGCGCACGCCCAGCATCTCCGGTTCCGCGCCTATTCGGAAGAACAGGGCATCGGCGACCTCGCGGAGACGACGGTCCTGCAGGACCGCACGGGTGCCGTCCTGCTCGGAACCGAGAGCGGCCTCTATCGGACGGACGGCGCGAGCTTCGTGCCTTTCGACGTCACCCATGGATTGCCGCCGTACGGAGACGTGCTGGCGCTCGGCCTCGATGCCGACGGACGGGTCTGGACCGGCCTGACCGACGCGATCTTCGTCGAACAGGGCGACCGCTTCCACAAGCTCGATCCGGGGAGCATCAAGCTCGAGATCGGAGCGGCGCACCGCATGGCGCTGCTCGGGAACGCGATCGTCGTGAGCAACGGCGGCACGATCAGCGAAGCCCGGTTCGACAGCCGGTCGACGGGACGGCTCGCACCGCTGTTCGGTGCCGCACGGATCGCGGTCACGCCCGCTCTCGCGAAGGCCGGGTTCGTGGTCCCGGACGGCGGAACCGGCTTCCTGATGGGGTGCGGACAGGCCCTCTGTCGCGTCGTCGGCGAGAGTGTCGAGACCCTCGGGACGGGCGCCGGCCTTCCCGCCGATGCCTGGCAGGTGGCGTTGCGCGGACGCGACGGCACGCTCTGGGCGCGAAGCCTCGGACGGCTTGCCTTCCGCGTCCCCGGCGCCCGCCGCTTCACCGTCGTGCCGATCCCGGGCACGCCGGTCCACTACGTGAGCCATCCCGACACGCTCGAGCTCGTGGAGGATCCGACCGGACGGATCGTGACCCAGGGTCCCAGCGGGCTGCTGATCTGGGACAGGCGACGATGGCGGCAGTTCGGCCCGGGGCAGGACGGGCTGCCGGACGACGGCCTGCGCGGCATGACGTTCGACCGGGAAGGCTCGCTCTGGGTCGCCAGCCGGGGCGAGGGCCTGTTCCGCAGCATCGGCTACGGACGGTGGGAACATTGGAGCGTCGCGGACGGTCTGCCGAACGGTCTCGTCTGGGCGATGGGTCGCGCGCCGGGCGGCCCGCTCTGGGTCGCGACCGATCTCGGCAGCGTTCCGATCGGTATCGGGCAGGCGGGCGCTCCGGTCGTCCCGGGAGCCAACTACATCGTGACGCCGACGCGGAAGGGCCGGATCTGGCTCGCGCCGATCGGTGCGGCGCTGGCGCGGGTCGCGCCGGACGGCCGTTCCATCGAGCGCGCGAGATCGGTCGGCACCGTCGAGACCGCGCTCGTCGACCGCGACGATCGCCTGTGGCTCGGCACGAACGACGGCGTCTTCTCGATCACCGATGCCGACGGACCGATCGACGGAGCGCCACCCGCCAGGGCGTTGGACGGCGAGCGCGTGCACGCCTTGCGGCTCGACGGGGCGGGCCGCCTGCTCGTCCTCGGCGACGACGGCCTGTTCCGGCGCGAGCGGCCCGGGACGTGGACGCGTCTCGCGTCGAGGGCCGACATGCCGCCGCATCCGAGAACGCTGGCGTTCGGGCCGCGAAGCGAGATCTGGATCGGCGGCGCATCCACCGGGGTCAGCCGGTTCCGGCCGGCCGCCGGCGGGACGCTGGTGCCGCTGTCCCCGATCACGACGCCGACGATCGGCTCCAATTCCACGCTGTTCCTCTGCCGCGACCGACGGGGCTGGATGTGGCTCGGCACCTATCACGGCATCGACCTTCTCGACGGTCAGGGCTGGCGGCATTTCGACATCCGGAACGGCCCGATGGACAGCGACATGAGCGAGGACGCGGTCTTCGAGGATCCCGACGGCTCGATGTGGTTCGGCACCAGCCGCGGGCTTTCGCACTTGATCGATCCGATCCGGCTCGGAACGCCCGCCGCGCTGCATCCGGTGATCCGGTCCGTGCGGGTCGGCGACCGCACGCTCGACCCGGGCCGGATCATCCATCTCGGCTGGGATCGCGAGCCGTTCGAGGTCGCGTTCGGCGCGCTCGATTTCGCGGAGGAGCAGCACGTCAGCTTCCGCTACCGGCTTCGCGGCGTCGACACCGGCTGGAGCGACACCGCCGAGCGCGTCGTGCACTACGCCGGGCTTCCACCCGGCAAGCTCCGGTTCGAGGTGATGGCGATCGATCCCGGCGCTCGCGAGAGCTCGGCGCCGGTGGGCTTCACCATCGACGTCCGCGCGCCTCCCTGGCGCCGAGGTTGGTTCATCGCGCTCTCGTCGGTGTTGTTCCTGGCGTCGCTCGCGTCCGCCTGGCGGCTCCGCGTCGCCCTGCTGATCCGCCAGCGGCGGCTTCTGGAGACCCTGGTGCAGGAGCGGACCGCCGAGATCGAGGAAGCGCGTCGGCATCTGTTTCGTCAGGCGAACACCGACGCGCTGACCGGGCTCTCCAACCGGCGGGCGGTGATGGCGAGACTGGACGCGGTGATCAAGGATGCGAGGCTGTTCGGCACGCCGCTCGCGATCGTGCTGGTGGACGTCGACCATTTCAAGACGATCAACGACCGGTTCGGGCATCTCGCCGGCGACGCGGTCCTGCAATCCCTCGGAGGCCGGCTCCGCCTCTGCCTGACCCCGCCCGAGACCGCCGGCCGGTATGGCGGCGAGGAGTTCCTCGTCATCCTTCCGGGACGAACGGCGGCGACGTCGGACCGCATCGAGGCGCTCCGGCGCCACGTGACCGGCGCCTCCTACGCGCTCGGCGACGGCCGCGCGCACGAGGTCACCATCAGCGGCGGGGTGGCGTGGCTTCGGCCGGGCGACAACGCGTTCAGCCTGCTCGCGCGGGCGGACACGTCGCTCTACATGGCGAAGGCGGCGGGGCGGGATCGTCTCGTCGCCGAAGCCCCCGCGATCCTTCCCGCCGCGGTCTGACGGGCGGATGCCACGAGGGCACGGGCCGGCGCACCCGGTCGCAACATCCTGGACGAGGGCACGGCGTCGACCTTAATCAACGGGCGCGTCGATCCGACCTCCGGCGACCTCGCGCCACCTCATTCGCGGACACGATGCCCATGAAGAGCTACGACCTGGTGGTGATCGGCAGCGGCCCCTCCGGACGCCGGGCCGCCGTGCAGGCGGCGAAGCTCGGACGCTCGGCGCTCGTGGTCGAGAAGGGCACGCGGGTCGGCGGCGTTTCCGTGCACACCGGAACCATCCCGTCGAAGACGCTGCGCGAGACCGTGCTGAACCTCACCGGCTGGCGGGAGCGGGGCTTCTACGGGCTCGCCTACCGCGTCAAGAAGGACATCGAGGCGGGCGACCTCGTGATCCGCCTGCAGAAGACGCTGGAGCACGAGGTCGAGACGCTCGAGCACCAGTTCGCGCGCAACCGGGTCGACACGCTGCGCGGCCTCGCCTCGTTCGTGGATCCGCATCGCCTCGAGGTGCAGACCGAAGTCGGCGAGACGAGGGTCGTCGAGGCATCGCGGATCGTCATCGCGGTCGGCACCCGGCCGCTCCGGCCACCGCACATCCCGTTCAACGGAACGACGGTGCTCGACAGCGACGAGATCGTGTCGCTCAAGATCCTGCCGCGCAGCCTGACCGTGGTCGGCGCCGGGGTCGTGGGCGTGGAATACGCGACCATCTTCAGCGCCCTCGATGTCCGGGTGACGCTGGTCGAGCCGCGCCCCACCTTCTTCGACTTCATCGACCGCGAGCTGGTCGACGATTTCGTCCACCAGCTCCGCGACCGCGGGATGAACTTCCGGCTCGGCACGCGGCTCGATGCCGTGCGGATCGAGGCGGATCAGCCGGTCGCCATGCTGGAAGGCGGTCGCCGGGTGCGCTCCGAGATGCTGCTGTTCGCCGCCGGACGGGTCGGCGCCACCGAGGCGCTCAATCTCGGCGCGTGCGGCCTCGCGACCGACGAGCGGGGACGGCTCGCGGTCGACGCCCGCACCTTCCAGACCGCGGTCCCGCACATCTACGCCACCGGCGACGTGATCGGCTTCCCCAGCCTCGCCTCGACCTCGCTCGAACAGGGCAGGATCGCCGCCTGCCATGCGTTCGACGAGGCGCTGCCTCCGGCGCCCGCGTTCTTTCCGTTCGGGATCTACTCGGTCCCGGAGATCTCGACGGTGGGGCTCAGCGAGGAGCAGGTCCGCGCCTCCGGCCGGCCCTACGAATGCGGCATCGCCCGGTTCCGGGAAACCTCGCGCGGCCACATCATGGGTCTGAACGGCGGGCTGCTGAAGATGATCGTGGCGCTCGACACGCGCCACGTGCTCGGCGTGCACATCGTCGGCGAGGGCGCGACCGAGCTGGTCCACATCGGTCAGGCGGTGCTGAACCTCGGCGGCACGCTCGACTTCTTCATCGACAACACGTTCAACTATCCGACCCTCGCCGAGGCCTACAAGATCGCGGCGCTCGACGCCTGGAACCGGATCACGCCGCGGAAGGTCGTCCCCGAGATCGCCTCCGCGTAGGCCCGTTCCCCGTGGGCGCGGAACCCCGAGCCGGCGTCCGCGTCTCTCGCTCGCCTGCCGTTTCGGCGACACCGGAGGACCGTTCCCTTGATCACCATCTCGATCCTGGTGGCCCTGGTCCAACGCGTGGTTCTCGTGCTGCTGTTCCTGCCGTTCAGCGCGATCGACAAGGTCGCGAACTTCCGGGGCGCCGAGAAGCAGGCAGCCGAACTGTCCCCCGCTGCAGCACCCCTGCTAATCGGGGTCGGGATCTTCATCGAAGTCTTCATGTCGCTCGGGGTCCTGACCGGCATCGCCGACCGACTCGCGGCCTTCGTGCTCGGCGGATACTGCGGCGTCACGGCGCTGCTCTGGAAGCAGTTCTGGAAGCCGGGCGACTTCTGGGCCGGTGGCAAGGGTCGGGAGCTGTTCTGGGACTTCCTCAAGAATTTCGCCCTCGGCGCCGGCTTCATGTTCGTGACGTTCGGGACGGGACCGGCCGCGGTCGCGGGCTTCATCACCCACCCGCTCTCGTCCACTCATCCCTACAGCGTGGGCGCCCACGCGGGCTGACGAACCCCGCCTCGTGCTGACCGCGCTCGCGCGGCCAGGGCGGGTCAGAGCAGCGACATCTGGGTCGGGACGGCGCGACCGGCGGGGGCGGCAAACAGGCCGGTTTCCAGAGCGTCGCGCTCGCCTCCGAGCCCGTGACGGCGAAGGGCACGGACGAACCGTCGTGCCAGAAGATCGGCATACGGCCCGGTGCCGACCTGACGTCTGCCGAACCGGCTGTCGTAGAGCGCGCCGCCACGCGTCTCCCGCACCAGCTTCAGCACGTGCGCCGCGCGCGCCGGGACGTGCTGGTGCAGCCAGGTCTCGAAGATCTGCTGCAGCTCGAGCGGCAGGCGCAGCAGGACGTAGCCCGCCACGGTGGCGCCCGCGCCGGCACTCGCCTCGAGGATGCGCTCCAGCTCCGCGTCGTTGAGGCCCGGGATCATCGGTGCCGCGAGCACGCCGCACGGGACGCCGGACGCGGCGAGACCCTCGATCGATGCGAGCCGTCGCGACGGCGTCGCGGCCCTCGGCTCCATCACGCGCGCGAGCGCCGCGTCGAGCGTCGTCACCGAGAGCCAGACCCGGACGAGACGGCGTTCCGCCATCCGGCCGAGGAGGTCACGGTCGCGCAGCACCCCGGCCGATTTGGTGACGATGCTCACCGGATGGTTCCAGCGGTCGAGCACCTCGAGGACCTGACGCGTCAGGGTCAGCGTCCGCTCGACCGGCTGATACGGATCGGTGTTGGCGCCGAGAACGATCGGACGCGGCGTGTAGCCCGGCTTGCCGAGCTCGCGCTCGAGCAGGACCGCAACGTCCGGCTTGAACGTCAGCCTGGTCTCGAAGTCGAGCCCCGGCGACAGGCCGAGCCAGGCATGGCTCGGGCGGGCGTAGCAGTAGACGCAGCCATGCTCGCAGCCGCGATACGGGTTGACCGAGCGGTCGAAGCCGAGATCGGGCGACGAGTTCCAGGCGATGGCCGAACGCGACCGGTCGGGCGTCAGCGTCGTCGCGACAGCCGGCGGCGCCGTCATCTCGGCCCCGATCGTGTCCCACCCGTCGTCGAACGGGCTCGCGGCGGTCGGTTCGTAGCGGTTGCCGACATTGTCGGACGCGCCGCGTCCCTTCCGGATGGCGGGGAGCGGCGTGGCAGCATCGAGAGGCATGGGCGCCCTCCAGCGGAAGCCGGGAGAATGGAGGTCTGGAGCGTCCCGATCAAGAACAAAAGTAGAACTAAAACTGGTCAGGGCGACGGGGGCTCTCCGGCCCAGTGCGTGCGCCTGACTGCGCTCCGGTCGGACGCGATCAGCGCGGATAGATCCGGATCGACGCCGCGACCGCGTCCGCGATCGCCTCGCGCGTGATGACCCCGAGCACCTGATCCGGGCCTCCGTTCGGCGGCGGTCCGACCACGACGGCCGCCTCCGCCCGACGGCGCTCCATGGTCGAGATCACGTCGAAGGCGACGTTCTTCGGCCTCACGATCACGAACGGCGCGGTCGCAAGCTCGCCGAGAGTGGCCTGGCTGGCGCCCGAGCGCCCCAGGGCGCGGCCCACCGTAGCATCGGCCCGGAGCACGCCGGCGACGCGGCGACCCTCGGTGAGGATCACGTAGCGGAGCTCCGGGCCCGCTTCCGCCCGGAACTGCTCGAACGGGGTCGCCTGGTCGAGCACCAGAACGTCGCGGTCCATGAGCTCGGTCACGGTCCGGACCAGGAACATGTTGGCGTGCAGCGCCTTCGGGATCGGATGGCCGCGGCGCACCAGCTTGGCCGTATAGATGTTCTCGCGCGACAACAGGCGCCGGGTCCCGAGCGACACCGCGACCGCGATGATCATCGGCAGAACGATATCGTAGTCCCGCGTCATCTCGAAGATCATCGTGACCGCGGTCATCGCCGCCCCGGTGGCGCCACCGACCATGGCGCCCATGCCGACCATCGCGAAGGCGGGGAGGCTGACGTCGGTCGAGGGATCGGCCGCATGGACGAGGGCCGCGAAGCCGGCGCCGAGCGCGGTGCCCATGAACAGCGAGGGCGAGAAGATGCCGCCCGAGGATCCGGAACCGAGGCTGGTCGAGGTCGCGACGAGCTTGGCCGCGAACAGGACCAGCAGGAAGAACCCGCCATCGAGCTGGCGCCCGAGCACGGCCTGGATCGTCGAGTAGCCGACGCCCTCGACGTAGTAGTGGCCGGCGAAGAGATGGAGGCCGTAGATCAGCACGCCGACGATCGCCATCCCGATCGCATGGCGCGCGTAGCGGCCCTCGATCCGCTCGAACCCGTCCTCGAGCAGATGCAGCAGCCGGACGAACAGCGCCGCCGCGACCCCGGTGATCAACCCGAGCACCGCATAGAGCACGAGCGCCTTGAAGGTCGCGACGTGGGCCCCGGTCAGCATCAGGTCGGGCGGCACGACGAAGGCAGGCGCGGTGCCGAAGAACAGGCGGCCGACATAGGTCGCGGTCCCGGTGGCCAGGGCCACCGGCAGGAAGGTGTTGACGCTGATCTCGGGGAGCATGAGCTCGGTCGCGAACAGCACGCCGCCGATCGGGGTGTTGAAGGTGGCGGCGATGCCGGCCCCGGCACCGGCCGCGACGAGGACGATGCGCTGTCCGGTCAGCATCGGCACGATCTGGCCGATCGTCGAGCCCAGCGCCGAGCCGATCTGGATGATCGGCCCCTCGCGGCCGACCGCGGCACCCGAGCCGATCGCGAGCGCGGAGGCGAGCGACTTCACCACCGCGACCGCCGGCCGGATCAGCCCGCGCTTGTAGTAGATGGCGTCCATGACCTCGGGAACGCCGTGCCCCTTGGCTTCGGGCGCGAAGTTCGTGACGAGCCAGGTCACCCCGAGACCGCCGATCACCGGCACCAGGATCACCAGCGGCCCCCATGGATCGCGCGGCGTGAACAGGCTGGCGTCGTAGGCGACGGCGAAGGTCCGGAGGAAGAACAGGTTGTGGATGAGGCCAATCAGGTCTCGGAACAGCACGGCGCCGATGCCGGTCACGATCCCCACCAGGATCGCGGCCGCACACAGGATCGGGAGCCGGAGGCGACGCTCCTCCGGCTCGGCGTCGGGATCGGGAGCGGGCGGCGGCCGCGTCGAGGGGCGCGCGATCTCGGCGGCCGCGAGATCCTGCTCGTCGGCGCTGACCGCTTCCTCCTCGTCCGCCATCCCGTCTCTCCCTCGGCACATCTCGTTACGGTCTTCATGCCGGCCTGCGCGTCCAGGGGGAAGGCCGTCGCGATGCCGCGTCCGCCGGACCCGCCGGTCGGGAACGGCGCGGGCTCCCGTGCGCGACCCCGATCATCGTCGCCGCAGCGAACCTGCAGGCGACGCGGCGCCGGCCGTGCGGGAACCCTGGCCGGCCGTGCCGTCGTCGCCCACACTCGCCGAACGAGACGATCCGGCCGAGCGGCCGTGGCGACGGGAGGGTTCGGGATGGGTCAGCGGATCGGCGTGGTCGGCAGCAACATGGTCGACCTGGTGACGACGATCGACCGCATGCCAGAGGCCGGCGAGACGCTGGAAGCCCCGCGTTTCGCGATGGGCGCGGGGGGCAAGGGAGCGAACCAGGCCGTCGCGGCGGCACGTCTCGGCGCCGCCGTGACCCTGGTGAGCTGCGTCGGCGACGACGTGTTCGGCCGCAACACGATCGAGACGCTGGCGGCCGAGGGGATCGACGTCCGGCATGTGCGCGCGGTGGAAGGCGAGGCCAGCGGGGTCGCGCCGATCTTCGTCGCACCCGACGGCGAGAACCGGATCCTGATCGTCAAGGGCGCGAACGCGCACCTCTCGCCGGCGGATGTCGACCGCGCCGCGTCCGACCTTGCCGCCTGCGCCCTGATCCTGCTGCAGCTCGAGATCCCGCTTCCGACCGTCTACCACACCATCGCGTGGGCGCGGACCGCGGGGGTGCCGGTCCTGCTCAATCCCGCGCCGGCGACCGCCGCCCTCGAACTCGACCGCATCGCGTCGATCGCCTTCTTCGCGCCGAACCAGACCGAGCTCGCGATCCTGACCGGCCGCCCGACGGAGACGCCGGAGCAGGCGGCGAGCGCCGCCACCGCGCTGCTCGGGCGCGGGATCGGCACCGTGGTGGTGACGCTCGGCGCCGACGGGGCGCTGCTCGTCGAGCCGGGACGCTGCGAGCGGGTCGAGCCGGTGCCCGTGCGGGCGGTCGACACGACCGGGGCCGGCGACGCCTTCATCGGCGCCTTCGCCTATCATCGGGCGGTGGCGGAACTCGAGGTTGCCGAGGCGCTCCGCATGGCGAGCGCCTACGCCGCCCATTCGGTGACCGGGGCCGGCACGCAATCCTCGTTCGCCACCGCGGAACGGTTCGCGGCCTTCCTCCGCGAGGCCGGATAGGCGGCGTCCGGCGGATCCCGCCGGCGGTATCGGGATCGACCCGGCCGGCCTACGATCGTTCCGTGCCGCACGCCGTGATCAAGGACCTCTGCCTGCGCCTCACCGATCTCGCCGATGCGGACGTCACCCTGCGGCTCGCCGGCTGCATCGGTCTCGTGCTGGCCATCGTCCGGAGGGATCTCGCGTGGCGATGGATCCTTGCCGTCGGCGGCGCTCTCGGGATCATCCTCGTGCTCAAGCTCGCCTTCGGGCTGGTGCTCGCCCTCGGAGCCGCGATCGACGTCAGGAGCCCGAGCGGCCACACGTGTTCGTCGAGCCTGGTCTATGGCGGGCTCGCGCTGCTGCTCGCCGCCGATCGTCGGATCGGCACGGGAGCGGCCGTCGTCGTCGCCGCCGTGATCGGGGGGACACGGCTGGCCCTCGGGGCGCATTCCGTGCCCGAGGTGGTCCTGGGCGGCGCCGTCGGGGTGCTCGCGGTGGCGCTTCTCGGCCGCTGGCTCGCGTCGCGGGCGCCGCTGTCGTCGAGGCAGCGCATCGTGCTCGCCGGCTGCGCGCTCGTGCCCGTGATCCTCTTCGACGGCCACGTGTCGTCGATCGAGGGGCGCCTCGACAAGCTGGAATACGGGACGGCCCGTTCGCTCGGCCTGCCGACCTGGCCGGGCGAGAAGCGCTACCTCAAGCTCTACGGAGGATGAAGGCGCGCGCGTCCCAGATGCGGAACGGTGTGGCCGAAGCGCAAATCGTCTCGAACCCGTGTCGTTCCGCCCAGCTGCGGGCGAGTGCAGCGTCGTGGGCGGCCCCGCGATAGCTCAGGTTGAGGATCGCGAAGGCGCCGCCCGGACGGAGCAGGCCGGCGATGTCGGCGACGTGGCGCTCGGCGCGGCCGGACGCGACGACGTAGGGCATGCTGTCGACCGCGAGGACGAGGTCGAAGGCGCTCCGGGACAGCCCTGCGAGATCGTCGCCGCCGGTGACGGCGAACGCGATGTTCGAGGCCGGCCCGAGCGAGGTGCGGCGCACCGCCTCGTCGATCATCACCCCGGACACGTCGAGCCCGAGCACGGAGCGGCAGCGCGGTGCGATCGCGAGCGCGACCCGGCCGATCCCGCAGCCGAGATCGAGGACGTCGACATCGGGTCCGATCAGCCTCTCGGCGTCGAGCCAGACCACGAGCTCGGCGGTCGCTTCGGCGAGAAGCCCGGGGTCGCCGAGCGAATAGAGGGCCACGCTGGCCTCCGGAGACAGGGCGGCGGCGCGATCGAACATCGCGGCGACCGCCGCCGTGCTCGCCGCCTCCCCGTGCTCGACCCCGGCCGCCTCGAGCATCCGGGCGAGCGCGTCGATCCGGTGCCCGGACGCGGCGAGCGGCGCGAAGCGGCTGTCCCGCGCGGCGGCGACCCGGAGGCGGGCGACGATCTCGGCGGTGTCCAGTCCGGCGAGCAGGAGGCGTGCGCAGGCGACCCCGGGGCCGATCCGGCCCGCGAGACAGGCCTCGATCGGATCGAGATCCGTGGTCACGCGCGCACGAAGGATCGCCCGCTGTTGAGGCGATCGATCGCTCCCCAGGCATATTTGTAGCGCTCGGCGCCGCGCAGGAAGTGCGCCTCCTGCCGGCCCGCGTCCGCGGCGTGCTCGAGGATGGCGCCGATCAGCAGAGTGCCGGGGCTCTCGTAGCGCTGCCCCGGATCGAAGCCGCCGAGGTAGAAATGGACGCGCCCGGGATCGACGAGGGCGTGCACCATCGCGCCGAGGCGGCCACCGATCAGCAGGCGCGCGAGCAGCAGGAGCCCGACCTCATGCAGCGCGGGTGCCGAGAGACGGTGGAAGCGTTGGACGCGCTCGTCGGCGAGCACGCCCGTCTCGCCCCGCTCCGACCAGCGCGCGCCGTGCAGGGTCCCGAGCTCGGCGAGCGCCGGCGTGAGTTCGGACGCCCCGACCAGCGCCACCGACCAGCCGCCGCGGCGGGCCGCGCGGTTGCGGGCCTGCCGGAGGTCGCGCCGCATCCCGGCCGGGATCGCCGGTTCGGGCGCGAGCGCGAGCACGGGACAGGGCGCCCCGCGCCAGTATTCGGCGCGCCAGCCCGGCGGCGGCGGCACCGCGAGCAGCGGGTCGCCGGGAGCGAGCTCGGGAAGATCGCACCGCGCGATCTCCGGCCCCGCCGCCGCGAGCGAGGCCGCGACGAGGCGGGCGGCGGCGTCGGGCGGCGCGTCCGGCGCAAGCAGCACGCCGGCCTGGTCGCTGACGCCGACACCGAGCGGCAGGAGCTTCCCCTCGCGTCCCGCATAGAGCGGGAGAAGGGCGGCAAGCGTGCCCTCGGGACGCCGGATCGTCGCGACGACCGGGCGGGCGTCGGCGCCGAACACCGTCCACCACGGCAGCAGCCATTCGGGCGCCAGGAACGGGCTCGAAGCGGCGTTCTCGAGCCAGAGACGCCGCCAGTCGCCCGCGAGCGCCTGCAGCGCGTCGGACCCGGTCGTCACCGCGACCATCATGCGGCGAGCCGTTCGTAGAGGGCGAGATAGGATGCGGTCATCCGGCGCGCGTCGAACCGCTCGGCGGCGACGCGGCGGCAGGTTGCCCGGTCGATCGCCCCGACCTTGCCGATCGCGTCCGCCATCGCCTCCACGTCGTCGACGATCAGGCCGGTGACGCCGTGATCCACGATCTCGGGAAGCGCGCCGGACGCCCAGGCGATCACCGGCGTGCCGCAGCTCAGCGCCTCCATGGCCACGAGCGAGCTGGTCTCCGGCGCGAGACTCGGCACCAGCAGGCATGACGCGGCGGCGAGGAAGCGGCGCTTGCGCCGGAAGTCGAGCGGCCCGATCAGCCGCCGCTTCCGGCCGAGACGCGGTCTGATCTCGTCGGCGAGGTAGGCGAGGTGCTCGCCGTAGGGAAACACCGGGCCGGCCACCAGGATCGCGGCATCCGCGAGGCGCGCCGCCTCGAGCGCCCGGTGCTGGCCCTTCTCCGGACAGATCCGTCCGAGGGTGAGCGCGAAGCCACGCCTCCCGTGCCTGACCGCGCCGAGCACCTCCACCGGAACGCCGTTCTCGACCGGGGGCAGAAGGCAGGAGAGGTCGTCCGGGCAGGCGGCGTGCTGCGACGCGGACACGCAGTGCAGCGCGGTGCGCTTGCGTTCGGGACGGAGCGCCGCCGGCGAGTACCAGGACGGTGGCAGATGCAGGGTCGCGAGCGCGGCCGGCCCGGGCGGCGGGAGATAGGCGTCGAAATCGACCCCGTGCAGGTGAACGACGTCGGCCGACGCCGACGCCTCCCGGAGATGGTCGCGGATCGCACGGTGCGCGCGACCCCGCACGGTCCCGTCGATCACCGCCTCGGAGACGGCGGGCACGGGCAGGAGGTCGCCCGCGACGTCGGATCCCTCGCAGGCGATCACGCGCGAGCGATGGCCGGAGGCGACCAGCGCCCGATCGATCATGCTCAGCACCTGCTCCGCGCCGCCGGCGGCGTCCGGGCCGACCGGGGCCAGCGGGTAGGCGACGGACACGACGGTCAGCAACGTGTGCCCCCCGCTTCGGTCAGCGCCCGGCCGCCTGGGACGCGAGAAGCGCCATCGCCTCGCGATACCCGTTCAGCGTCCCGACATCCACGTAGGCGCCCGCGGCCCGGGTCCCGTGCGCGACGCCGCCCCGCGCGATCCAGGCGTTGATCAGCGTCCCGAGATATTCGTCCTGCCGGTCGCGTGCCTGCCAGAGCGCATGGAGCTCGTGCAGCACGACGCCCGGCATCCGGACCGCGCCCCAGATCCAGTTCGTTGTGGGAGTCGCCGACTTGACCTCGATCGCGCGTACGCGGCCCTCGGCATCGGTCGCCACGGCGTCGAACAACTCCGGGTGTTTCACGTGAAACAAAAGGAGAACAAGCCGGTCGGCGGGCAGACCGCAGAGCGCGTTCTCCGGGAACCACACCGTGTCCGGCAGCCCGATCACCACGGGCTCGTCCGGATGGACGAAAGGAACCGCCCGGAATACGGCGTCGCAAAGGCCGCATGGCTGGGCCTGGATGACGTAGGCGATCCGGACCTCGCCGACCGCGGCGCCGTAGTACTGGAGGATGTCCGATTTCCAGGGCGAGATCACGAAGCAGATCTTGTCGGCCCCGGCCCGCGCCATCCGTTCCACCAGGTACTCGCTGACCGCGCGCGGCCGCTCGACGCCGCGCCCGTCCACGCGCGCGCCGACGGGCAGCAGCTCCTTAGAGAAGGCCAGCGGCTGGATCCGCTGCCCGTTGCCGGCGGCCGGGATGATCCCCCACATCAGGCCGCCGCCTCGCCGGGAGATGCGACCGGCGTGGCGGCCGCCTCGAAGGCCCGGATCATGTCCAGCGCCCGACGCGACGCGTTGTGCTCGTCGAGTGTCCGCGCGCGGGCCCGTGCCCCGACCGCGAAGCGCGCCCCGTCCGGCATGTCGATCGCGGCGAGTGCCGCTTCGGTGTCGTCCGCGACCAGGATCTCGGCGTCCGGCTGGAAGAAGGCCTCGAGGCCGGGCCAGCGATCGGTCAGGATCGGGGCGCCGCACGCCGCCGCCTCGAACAGCCGCCCGGACGGGCACCAGCCGCTCCGCGCCATCGCGCGCCGGGTGATGTTCAGCGTCAGTCGCGACGAGGCGTAGAAGGCGGCATGCTCTCCGGCGGGGAGATGCCGCACGTAGTGGACGTTCGCCGACCAGGGGAAATCCGGCGGATATTGCGACCCCGCGAGCACGAAGCGGGCGTCCGCCCGCGCCGCGGCGGCGCGCAGGAACAGGGCGTCGAGGGCCTGCTGCCGGTCGGCGGCATAGGTGCCGATGTAGGAGAGCGAGGAGCGGTATTGCGAAGCCGCCTCGCCGGGCCGGTAGAGGTCCGGATCGACGGACCCGTAGAGCGGCAGCACGCGAGGCGCGCGGAGCCGTGTCGCGAGGGCATCGAGCGTCGGTCCGCCGGCATAGGAGAGAACGAGATCGAAGCCCGCGTAGAGGTCCGGCCCGACATAGTCGACCGCCTCCCCCGCCTCGAGACGTGCGAGCGTGATCGGGCTGTCGAGGTCATAGAAGCAGCGGAGCGTTGCCGGCGCATCCGCCATCGCCTCGGCGGCCGCCCCGGCGTCGGGGCAGTAGGAGGTGGCGACGGCCACGTCGGCGTTCCGGCAGGCGTCGACCGCCGCCCTGCGGTCCCATTCGCGGTAGAGCACCAGTTCGCCGCGTCCGCCAGGCAGCGCGTCGAGGTCGCGATGCTCGGCATACCAGGGCCTGTCGCGCTCGAAGAAACGAACCGAATGCCCCGCCCGGTGAAGCGCGCCTATCAGGCCGCGCCAGAGCGACGCGTGCCCGTTGCCCCACGACGAGCTGACCGACAGGCCGAACACGACGATCCTCAATCGGATCTCCCCAATGGCTGTCCGGCGGCGGCGTCGACGGTCAACGGCCCGCCGATCCGTCCGGTTTCCGGCGACCCGCGACGGCGATGACGCCGATCCCTGCGGCCGCGGAAAGCAGGGATCCCGCAAACACGGCGAGCTTGGTGTCCGTGCCGGCCGTGGACGCCCCGAACGCGAGACTGCCGATGAACAGGCTCATCGTGAAGCCGATGCCACACAGGATCGCGCCGCCGGAAAGAACGGGCACCGACACCCCCGCCGGCATGCGGGCGAGGCCCAGGCGAGCCGCCCCGAGCGTCGCTCCGAGCACGCCCACCGGCTTGCCGATCACGAGTGCCGCCACGATCCCGAGCACGAGCGGGCTCAGCGCGGCGTCAGGCCGCACCTCGGAGAGGCGGAGCCCGGCATTGGCGAGACCGAACAGCGGGAGCACGACGAAGGTGACGACATCACCGACCGCGTGCTCGAGCCGCCTCGCGGCACCCCCTTCGGACGGCACCGCGAAGGCGAGCGCCACACCGGCGAGCGTCGGATGGATGCCCGACCGCAGAACCAAGCACCAGAGCAGGACACCACCGGCGAGGAATGGCGGCAGGATGCGGACGCCGGCCCGGTTCAGCGCGAACATCCCGCACCAGGCGGCGCCCGCCCAGGCCAGCGCCTCGACGTCGAGGTCGGCGGTGTAGAACAAGGCGATCACCACGATCGCCCCGAGATCGTCGATGATCGCGAGCGCCGTGAGGAACACCTTGAGCCCGACCGGGACACGTCGGCCGAGCGCGGAGAGGGACGCGAGCACGAAGGCGATGTCGGTCGCGACCGGGACCGCCCACCCTTCGAGCGTCGCCGGGTCATCACGGTTGATCGCCACGAACAGGAGCGCCGGTATCGCCATTCCACCGAGGGCGCCGAGACAGGGTGCCGCGGCGCGGGCACGGGACGCGAGGGCACCTTCCGTCAACTCGCGGCGGATCTCGAGCGCGACCACGAGGAAAAAGATCGCCATCAGCGCGTCGTTGACGGTGCCCTGGAACGAGAGCGCCAATCGTTCGCGGCCGAAAGCGACCTCCACCGGCAGGGCGAGCAGCCGGTCATAGGAGCGATGCCAGGGCGAATTCGACCAGGCCAGGGCGACGCAGGCGGCCCCGATCAGGGCGACACCGCCGGCGCTCTCGCTCCGGAGAAAGTCGAGAAGCGCGAGCAGTCGTCGCGGCTCCCTGAGGTTCCCCTCGGGCGGGCTCACCCCGTCCGAGCCCGTGTCCCGCATCCGGCCGCTCGATCCCCGTCGCCCGGTGCCACATTTGCCGCTAAGCTGGGCGCGGTCCAGGGCGCTTCTGACCAGGAGGCGTCCGGCGGAGGGTTCGGCCCCCGGAGATGCAGATCCATGCGACCGCAGTCGCAAGAAACGGGGACGGCGTGCTTCTGCTCGGACCGCCCGGGGCCGGGAAGTCGGATCTGGCGCTTCGGCTGCTGGATCGCGGGTTCCGACTGGTCGGCGACGACCAGGTGGTGATCGACGGACTGACGGTGCGCCCGGTCGAGGCCCTCGCCGGGCTGATCGAGGTCCGCGGCCTCGGCATCCTCAAGGTCGCGCATGTCACCTCGGCGACCCTCGCGCTCGCGCTCGATCTCGGACACGTCGCCGAACGATTGGCGGAGCCGGCCTGCGCGGAGTTCGCGCCGATCCCGCTCCTTGCCTTCGATCCTCGTCCCGCTTCGGCCGCGCTCCGGGCGACGCTCGCCCTCGACTGTGCGCTCGGATCACGCGTCCTCAGCGAGGGTTCGATCAGGCCGCGGGACCATCCGGCGACGTAACCGCGGGATGAAGGAAGCCGCGGGCACCTCTTGCGTGCTGGTCACCGGACGTCGACCTCGTTTTCGACGCCGGCTGCTGAAAACTCTCCACTTCGATCCCATCTCGAATCAGCCGACAGGATGCGATCCGTCGACGAGGGCGTCTGCCGCGGCTTACCCCGACGACACCAGATTCGCGTTCGAACTCATCAGGTGGGTCTTGCCGAGCTTTGTCCGTGAAGGCAGAAGATACACAACTGTTGCCGTCGGTTGCACCGGCGGCCGGGACGGATCCGGCGACCCTCGGGGAGGGTCCGGCCAGACATCTCCGTGGCTGCGGAGCGCCTGGGGTGTTGGAGCGGGACAGGAGCATCCGGTCGGCTACGGACCAGATCGCGGAGATACGGATCACTTTGCTTCATCGTGAGCTGCCATCGCCCGACGCTCCGGACCATGCCGGGTGACGTGACCGACCCATGATCGGCATCGTGCTCATCACCCATGGCGGCCTCGGCAACGCGCTTCGCGACGCGATGGAACACGTGGTCGGGACGCAGCGTCAGGTCGGCACGGTGTCGATCGGTCCCGATGACGACATCCAGTCGATGCGGAGCGAGATCGCGCGGGCGATCGAGGCCACCGATACCGGCGACGGGGTCGCGCTGCTGACCGACATGTTCGGATCGACACCCAGCAATCTTGCCGTTTCGATGCTCGATCGTGGCGGGATCGAAGTCATCTCCGGCGTCAACCTTCCGATGCTGGTCAAGCTCGCCAAGGCGCGTGCCGCCGGCACTCTCTGCGAGTGTGCCGATTTCGCCGAGGCGGCAGGACGCAAGTACATCTCGACCGCATCGCATCTGCCCGCCGCCTGTCTCGGCGGTTCGTCCTGCGTCGGCCGGCTCGCCGAGGCCGAGCCGCGGGAGAGCAAACCGGCGCTCGCCGCGGGCGGCCCCGAGAGGTGAGCGACGACGGAGAGGGCGAGGCCTCCGTGCACGCGCTCCGGCAGATCGTTCCCGTCATCAATCTGCGTGGCCTCCATGCCCGGGCGGCGGCCAAGTTCGTCACCACCGCCGAGCGCTTCGCCGCATCCGTCACCGTGACGCGGGACGGTCAGACCGTCGACGCCAGGTCGATCATGGGGCTGATGATGCTCGGTGCGGGGCGCGGCAGCATGGTCGAGCTCCGGGCGGAGGGCTGGGACGCCAAGGAAGCGCTCACCGCGCTGGCCGAGCTCGTCGAGAGCGGCTTCGGTGAGCACGACTGACGCGGGAGCGGATCCGGCGGAGCTGGTGTTCCGCGGCATCCCGGTCTGTCCGGGGGTCGCGATCGGGGTCGCGCATTGCACCCACGAACAGGACGCCTCGCCGGGCGATGACAGGCACCTCGCGGACAGCGAGGTCGAGCCCGAGCTCCAGCGGCTCGACGCCGCGACGGACCGGTCCCGCGGACAGATCGCGCGTCTGCGCGAGCGCCTCGACCTCGTGCCGGACGATCTGCAGCGCGAGTTGGGCCCGTTGCTCGACGCCTACGAGCGGATGCTGGGCTCGAACCGTCTCCGGCACGGGATCCGACGCCGCATCCGTGACGAGCGACGTCCGGCGGAACGCGCCGTCCTCGACGAGGTCGAGCAGGTCGCCGCGAGGCTCCTGGCCCTTCCGGAGGAGGACGCGGCGTCGCTCGTCCGCCGCGCCGCCGAGCTCCGCGAGATCGGCCGCCGGCTCCGGCGCAACCTGCTCGCCATGCCCTTCCGGCCGCTCGGGTCGGCGGTGCCGCGCGGCGCGGTCCTGCTCGCCGACCGGCTGAGCCCGGCCGAGATCGTGCTGATCGATCCGACACGCGTCGCCGGGATCGCGACCGAGGCGGGGGGCTCGGCCGACCACACCGCCGTGATGCTGGCGTCCCTCGGCGTCCCGGCAGTGGTCGGCGTGCGTGGCCTCTCCGCCGCCGCCCGCGAAGGCGCGTCCATCGTGCTCGATGGCAACCGCGGCATCGTGGTGCTCGACCCGGCACCGTCGCGACGTCTCGAAGCGCGGACGGCGGTGGCCGCCGAGGCCCACGTCCGGCACCGCCTCGCCCGCCTCCGCCGCCTTCCGGCGCGGCTCGCGAGCGGCGAGGACGTGGAGCTCCAGGCCAATCTCGATTTCCCGGCCGAGCTGCCGTTCGTGGTGCGCGCCGGCGCCACCGGGATCGGCCTGCTGAGGACCGAGTTCCTCTTTCTCGCCGCCGCCGAACTCCCGGACGAGGACGCCCAGACCGAGGCCTATCGCGGGATCATCGCCGCGATGGGCGGCGACCCAACGACGATCAGACTGCTCGACTGGGGCGGCGAGAAGGAGGGGGAGGCGATGGCGCACCGGGTCGGGGACCGCCCACGCGAGGCGAACCCGGCCCTGTCCCAGCGCGGCGTGCGATTGCTTCTCGCCGACCGCGAACTGCTCGAGATGCAGCTCGCCGCGATCCTTCGCGCCGCCGCGACGGGTCCGGTCCGGATCCTGGTCCCGATGGTCACCACCGCGGCCGAAATGCGGGCGGTGCGCGAGACGATGGACGCCGTCCTGCGCCGGCTGCGGCGCCGGCGCGGCCTGAAGCCGGCCGCGAGGCCGCCGCCGCTCGGCGCGATGATCGAGACGCCGGCGGCGGCCGTGATGGCGGACGCGATCGCGCTGCAATCGGACTTCCTGTCGATCGGCTCGAACGATCTCACGATGTACACGCTGGCCGCCGACCGTGCCTCGGTTACCGAGGCCACGCTCTACGATCCGCTGCATCCGTCCGTGCTGCGGCTGATCGCCTCGGCCGCCGAGGCGGGACTCCGGCTCCGCCGCCCGGTGTCGATCTGCGGCGCCATGGCGGGCGACGACCGCCTGATCCCGCTCCTGCTCGGACTCGGGCTCCGGTCCTTCAGCACCAACCCGTCGGCGGTCCCGAGAGTGAAGGCAGCGGTCCGGGCGGCACATGCCGAGGCGTGCGTCCGCCTCGCCCGACGCGCCCTCGAAGAATGCGAGGCGGCCGGCGTCGCGCGCCTGCTCGAGGGCGTGTCGGGCGGCAAAGCCTAGCAGGCTGCTGAGACGTCGGCGCCGAAGGCACCGTGGGTCAAGACGGGGGGTTTCACCCCGCACCCCACCAGGCGCTGGGCGCCTGGACCCCCGGTCAGTCGAATGCGGGTCTGGGCGCGCCGCGCCCAGCGGAGTTTGAGGCGGAGCCTCAAGGTCTTCTGAGGCTTTTCCGGCAGCCTGCTA
>CAXUBX010000023.1:0-38735 GCA_964249405.1 uncultured Acetobacteraceae bacterium
CGACGCGACGGCCGGAAGGCTCGCGGCGGTGTTCGCCGCCGCCGCGGCCGCCCGGGCGGCCCGCCGGCGGCCCTACCGACCCGGCCGGCGCGAGCGCGCGGCATGAGCGCCGCCACCCTCGACCGGGCGGCCTTGGCACCGGGCGCCCCGCTCCGGGTCGCCTGCTACATGCACAGTCTCGCCGGCGGCGGGGTCGAGCGCATGCGCCTCAACCTGCTCCGTGAGCTCGCCGGACGCGGCATCGCGCCACGATTGCTGCTCCACGACGGCACGGGCCCGCTCGCGCGCGACCTCCCGCCCGGCCTCGCCGTCACCGTGTTCGGCACCTCGCGGACCTTGTTCGACCTCCTGCCGCTCGCCCGCCTGCTCCGCCGCGACCGGCCCGACGCTCTCCTGGTCGGCCTCGGCCACAACAACGTCGTCGCGATGGCGGCCAAGCTGCTCGCCCGCTCGCGCTGCAACCTCGTCGTCTCGCAGCACAACGCGCTGTCCGCCGAGGTCGCGGCCGACCGGCGCTACCGCCTGCTGCCCGCGCTCTACCGGCTGCTCGCCCCGCTCGCGAACCACCTGGTCGCGGTCTCGGAGGGCGTCGCCGCCGACATGGCCCGCGCGACCGGACTTCCGCGCGACCGCATCACGGTGATCCCGAACCCGGTCATCGCCGCCGATTTCGACCGCCGCGCCGCCGCCCCGGTCGACGACCCCTGGTTCGCGCCCGGCGCGCCCCCGGTGTTCGTCACCGCGGGTCGGCTGGTCGCGCAGAAGGACCAGGCGACGCTGCTCCGCGCGTTCGCGATCCGCCGCCGCGCGGGACCGTGCCGCCTCCTCGTGCTGGGCGAGGGACCGCTCCGCCCGACGCTCGAGGCGCTCGCCGCCTCGCTCGGGATCGCGTCGGACACGCGTTTCGCGGGCTTCCGGCCGAACCCGCTGCCGTTCATCCGCGGCGCCGCGGCCTTCGTCCTGTCGTCGACCCACGAGGGGCTCGGCAACGTGCTGGTCGAGGCGCTCGGCTGCGGCACGCCGGTGATCACCACCGACTGTCCGCACGGGCCGGCCGAGATCGTCGCCGGCGGACGCTTCGGCGTGCTCGTCCCGGTCGGCGACGCCGCTGCGCTCGCCGCCGCCATGGGCGCCCCGCTCCGCGCCCGCTTCTCCGCGTCCGGGCTCCGCGAGCGGGCCGGCCGGTTCACCGCCGCCGCCGCGGCGCAACGATACCTCGCGCTCCTCAGCGAGCCGGACCACAGGAGGATCACGTCATGAGGGACAACAATCGCCCCGTGTTCGGTTTCAACCCGACCGACACCAGCCCCGGACACGTCGCCGACACCATCCTCTCGCCTCCCGAGCGCGTGCGGCTCGTGGTCACGCCGAACGTCGACCACGTCGCGCGGCTGCGCCGGAGCGCCGCGTTCCGCGACGCCTACCGCGCCGCCGACATGGTGCTCTGCGACGGCTTCCCGGTGGCGCTCTACGCCCGGCTGCACGCGCGCGTCACCCATCGCGTGACCGGATGCGACGTGGTCTCCGCCCTGATGCGGCGCGGCCGCGCGTTCCCGCGCTCGGCCCGGCTGTTCTTCGCGGTCGACAGCGACGCGACCGCGACCGCGGTGCGCAGCTGGGCCTGGGCCGCCGGGCTCGCCGACCGCGTCGCGACCACGGTCCCGCCGGTCGGCTTCGCCTCCGATCCGAGCGAGCGCCAGGACCTCGCGGCGGCGATCGGCGCGCACCGCACCACGCTCCTCGTGATGGCGGTCGGCGCGCCGCAGAGCGAGGTGTTCGTCGACCGCATGCGGGCCGCCCTGCCGCCGGCCTGGGCGATCTGCGTCGGCCAGGCGGTCAAGACCGAGCTCGGCCTGCTCCGCCGCGCGCCGTCGATCGCGCGATCGCTCGGTCTCGAATGGCTGTGGCGCGTCGCGCAGGAGCCGAGGCGGCTCGGCCGCCGCTACGCGCTCGGCTCGCTCGACTTCGTGCTCGCGGTGACCGAGGACATCCTCGACCACGGCCGCGCGCTGCTCGGTCCCGAACTCTGAAGCGGGCCGGGATCCCGGAGTGGAGAGAGGGATGAGCCGGACCGTCCACGGGCTGCTGGTGGGCGCGGTCGTGCTCCTCCTGACGGTCTCGGCGAACCTCCTGTTCGTGCTCGGCATCCCGTATGCCCATCCCGGGGGCAACCCGCTGCTCAAGTTCCATCCCGCGACCTGGCTGCTGGCGCTGGCCGTGGTGCTGCACGCGAGGCGGGGCGGCTTCCGCGGGATCGCCGCGCGGGCGCCGCTGCTGCTGGCCTCCGCCGCCCTCGTGACCCTGACCGCGCTCTACGCGGCCGCCACCGAAGGCGCCTCGGGGGCGGCGGTCTACGTCGAGAGCGAGTTCGTCGCCGCGATCGTCGGACTGCTCGCCGTCGATCTCGACCGCGATCGCGCGCGCCGCCTCGGCTGGACGGTCGTCGCGCTCGCAGCCGTCAACGTCGTGATCGGTCTCGGCGAGCTGGCGACCGCGACCCATCTCGTGCCGGTCTATCTCGAGGAGAACGCGCTGGTCGACGCGCCGGGCGAGTTCCGCGGCGCCGCCCTCTACGACCATCCGCTCACCGGTGCCGCGGTGACCATGGTCGCGATCTTCACGCTGGTCGGCCTCCGGCCGCGCACCCGCGCAGCCCGTCTCGGGACGATCCCGCTGTTCGCGGTCCTCGGCATCGGCATGCTGTCGTTCGGCGGCCGGGCCGCGCTCGGCGTCACCGCCGTCTCGCTCGCGACGCTCGCCGCCGCGGCGTTCCTCCGCGCCGTGCTGCATCGCCGGATCGGCGCGCTCGCGGCGTTCGGCGCGATGCTCGCCGGCCTCGCCGTCCCGGCCGCCGCGGCGACGGTGCTGGCCTCGACCGCGATCGGCGGGCGGATCGCCGGCAAGCTCTACCTCGATCCCTCGGCGGAGACCCGCGGCGTCGAATGGCAGATCCTCTCGCTCCTCGACACCAGGGCGCTGCTGTTCGGCAACCCGATCGCCGAGACCCCGAACCTCGTCTACCGGATCGGCCTGCGTTACGCCTTCACCGGGATCGAGAGCTTCTGGCTGCTCGCGCTGCTCAATCTCGGGCTGGTCGGCTTCGTCCTCTACGCCGCGGGCATCGTCTCGCTGCTCGCCCACCTCTGGCGTCAGGCGCGACCCGCCGGCCGCGTCGCGATCGTGTCGCTGCTGGTGGTCGCCTCCACCAGCAACTCGCTCGGTCGCAAGAGCAACCTTCTCGTCGTGCTGGTCGCCGCGATGGCGGCGATCGCGCCTCGTGCGGCCCCGGCGGCAGCCTGAGCGATGCCGACGAACCCCGTCCCCCGGACCGCCGAGCCGCCCGCGCCCGACACCGCGCTCGCGATCCGGCTGCTGGTCGAGAACAGCTGGCGACGCCGGCGCCTCCTGCTCGCGGTCGGGCTCGCGATGCTCGCCCCGTTCCTCGCGCTCGCGGTGGCACTGGCCCCCCGCTACGTCTCGACCTCGACGCTCGTGCTGCTGCTCGGTCCCGAATACACCGTGCGCGCGCCGGCCGGCAGCGCGGTGCCGCCGAGCCTCGCCTTCGATCCCGACCACATCCTCGGCAACGAGAGCGCAATCCTCGACAGCGACGACCTGCACCGCGCGGTGATCGGGCGCGTCGGCCTCCGGCGCCTCTACCCGAACCTCCTCGCCCCGCCCTCGATCCCGTCGCGCGCCGTCGCGGCGGTGCTCGGCCTGCCGGACGCGCTCGCCCGCATCCTCGGCCCCGCGGGCGCGTCGCGTCGTCCCGTCGGCGACGACACCGCCGAGCGCGCGCTCGCGATCTTCGACGCCCATTTCGACGTCGCCCCGTCGAAGCTCGCGAGCGTGCTGACGCTGCGCTTCACCCACCGCGACCCCGTGATCGCCCGCGAGACGCTGGAGACGGTCGAGCGCCTCTACCTCGCGCGCCGCCAAGCCCTCTACGGCGAGCAGCAGATCGCGCCGCTCCGCGACCAGCTCGCCCGCGCCCGTACCGGCCTCGTCGCGGCCGAGGCGTCGCTCGCCCTGTTCCGGACCGCCCACGGCATCGCCGACTACCCGACCGAGCTCGACATCCTGCTCCATGCCGAGGGCGATCTCGAAGCCGACGCCGACGCCGCCGCGCGCGACGCCGCTACCGCGGACGCCCGCACGACCAGCCTCGCCGCCGCGCTGCGGGCGCTGCCGCCGATGGTGCCGGGCGGCAGCGACGACGACCTCGACGCGCAGACCGCGTCGCTTCGCGCCAGCCTCGACGCGCTCCGGGCGAGCCGGGCCGCGACCCTCGCCCGCTTCCGCGCCGACAGTCCCGAGGCCGCCGACATCGAGGACCAGATCGCCCGTCGCGAGGCCGAGCTCGGCGCCGCCTCCGGCCAGAGCCACGCCGTGTCCGGCACCCACACCGTCCGCAACGGCACGCGCGACACCGTGCTCGCCGACCGCCTCGCCGCCGCCGCCGATCGCGCCGCCGCCGCCGCTCGCGAAGCCGCCGACCGCGCGGCGCTGCGCCCGCTCCACGCCCGGATCGCAAGCCTGGGGGAGAGCCAGCGCCATCTCGACGAGCTCGCCGCCGCTCGCGACGCCCGCCTCGACGAGTACCGGACGCTGTCCGCCTCGCTCTCCGACGAGGAGAAGAACGAGGCCGTCGAGGCGCGGTCGCTGCCCGGCGCGCGGATCGCGAGCGAGGCGAACCTGCCGACGAAGCCGAAGCCACTCCGCCTGCTGCTCACGGTGGCCGGCCTCTTCTTCGCGCTGTCGGCGATGGTCGCCGCCGCGCTCCTGCTGCACGCCGGCCGCCGCGTGATCCTGTGCGCCGAAGAGGTCGAGCGGTCCGGCCTTCCGGTCCTCGGCCGGATCCCCCGCGGCGACCCGTTCGGGGCTCTGCCACCGATCCGGCCCCTCCCGGCATGACGCGCCCCGCGCACGACCCCGCCCTCGACGGCCTTCGCGCGGTCTCGATCGCGCTCGTCCTCGCGGCGCATGCCGGGCTCGGCCGGATCGTTCCGGGCGGCCTCGGCGTCACCATCTTCTTCACCCTCAGCGGCTTCCTGATCACGACGCTCCTCATGGAGGAGCACGCCGCCCACGGACGGATCGCGCTCGGCCGCTTCTACCTCCGCCGCGCGCTCCGTCTCGCGCCCGCCGCGACCGCCTACGTCGTCGTCGCCGGCCTTGCCTTCACCGCCCTCGGCGGCGGCCCGGTGCCGCTCCTCGCCGACGCGGCGGCGCTGTTCGACCTCGCCAACCTCGCCGAGATCTTCACCCGCCTGTTCGACGCGAAGCCGGGCGCCGTGCCGCACCCGTTCGTGATCCTGTGGTCGCTCGCCGTCGAGGAGCACGCCTACCTGCTGTGGCCGCCAGTGCTCGCCCTCGTGCTCGCGCGCGCGCCGAGAGCGCCCCTCGTGCTCGCCTCGCTGCTCCTGCTGCTCGCTGCCGCCTCGCTCGCCTGGCGCTGCCATTTGACACCGCTCTGCGCGCTCCCGCCGCACGCGGACGCCGCGATCCGGCTCTGCGGCGTCCACCCCGACCAGCGCCTCTACAAGTCGACCGACACCCGGCTCGACAGCATCGGCTTCGGCGCGCTCGCGGCCGTGCTGCGCCGCGGCCGGCACGCCGACCGGTTCCGCGCGCTGACCGGCCATCCCGCCGCGATCGGGCTCGCCGTCGCGGCCCTCGCGCCGACCCTTCTGGTGCGCGACCCCTGGATCCGCGAGACCGTGCGCCCCTCGGTGCAGGGCCTGGCACTCCTGGTCCTGCTCGCCGCGCTGGCCGGGCGGGACGGCCTGACGCGACGCGTGCTGTCCCGGCCGCTCCCGGTCGCGGTCGGCCGGCTCAGCTACGGCCTCTATCTCTGGCACTGGCTCGCCCTGATGATCGCGACCCGCGTCGCCGGCCTCGACCGGTCGCGCTTCGTGCTCGTCTTCGCCGCCCTCTCGGCCGGCTTCGCGCTGCTCTCCTGGCACGCGATCGAGACGCCGTTCCTCCGCCTCCGGCACCGCTTCGGCTCCACCGCGCCGGCGGGGCTCGCGCGGCGTCCGGACACCGCGCCGCTCACGCACCCGGCTGCCGCCGATGCGCCCGTCGCGGTCTGAGCGGCGCCCGGCACTCGGCCGGCCGCTCGCGACGCTGCTCGCGGGCTCGGCCGGCGGCCAGGCGGTCGCACTCGCGCTGGCGCCCGCGCTCACCCGCCTCTACCCGCCCGATGCCTTCGCGCGTCTCGGGCTGCTCGTCGCGACCGCCTCCCTCCTCGCCCCCCTCGCGACGCTCGGCCTCGAGGCCGCGATCGTGCTGGAGCGTGACGAACGGAGCGCCCGCGAGATGTTAGGCCTCTGCCTCGTCCTCGCGTCCCTCGCCGCGGTCCCCTGCCTCGTGCTCGGCTCAGCCCCGCTCGCGGTCGCCGTGTTCTCGCTCGCGGCGGGATCGGTGCTGACCGCGCGGGCGCTGGCGATCGGCCGCACGCGGGCCGTCGCCGCGGCGCGCCTGGTCCGGAGCGCCGGCACGGGCGCGGCGCAGCTCGCGTTCGCGGTCCTGGTCGGCGGCACCGGCGGGTCGCTCGTCCTCGGCCTCCTCGCCGGCCAGCTCGGCGCCCTCCTCGTGTCCGGCCTGCTCCTCGGCGGCACCTCCGCGCCGCTTCTGCCGTGCCGAACCCTTCCCGGTCTCGCCGGCCGGCATCGCCGGCTGCTCCTCTGGTCCTCGCCGCAGACCCTGCTCAACAACGCCGGCAACACCGCGGTGCCGCTGCTGCTCTCCCGCTTCGCGGCCGCGGCACTCGGCGGCTGGACGCTCGCGAACCGCGTCGTGATGCTGCCGGCGGCCACGCTCGGCGAGGCGATGCGCCAGTCGCTGCTTCCCGCGATGGGCGCGCTCGCGACCGACGACGCGGCGCTCCTCGCGGTGGTCCGCCGCAGCACCGTCCTGGCGGCGGTCCCGCTCGGCCTCGCCGCCGCGGCCGCGTTCGCGGTCGGGCCCCGGCTGTTCGCCGCGGTGTTCGGCCCGCCATGGCGCGAGGCCGGCCGGGACGCCGCGCTCCTCCTCTCGGCCGAGGCAGCCGGGATCGCCAACATCCCGGCGGTGGTGGCGATCACCGTGCGCGGCTGGCAGCGTGGGTTCTTCCTCTACGGCGCGCTGACGGTGCCGCTCCGGGTGGCCGCGGTCGCCGCCTTCGCCGCCGCGTCGGGCGCCACCGCGGCCCTCGCCGCCCACGCGACGCTCGCGATCGCGTCGAGCCTCCTCGTGAGCCTCGGCGTCCGCCGCGCGCTCCGTGCCAGCCGCGCGCCGACCGCCGCACTCCGCCCGAGGGTCGCATGACCGAGGATCGCGCCCCCTTTCTCACCCTCGTCGTTCCGGCCTTCGACCGGGACGCGACGATCGGACGCTGCCTCAGGAGCGTGCTCGCGCAGGACATCAACGACTGGGAGCTGATCTGCGTCGACGACGGCTCGACCGACGGCACCGCCGAGGCCGTGCGCGCGATCCCCGATCCCCGGATCCGCCTCGTCGCGCACGCCGCCAATCGCGGCGTCGGCCCGGCGCGCAACACCGGGATCGCGGCCGCACGAGGCGCGTGGATCGTGTTCCTCGACAGCGACGACGAGCTCGCCGGACCCGACGCCCTCCGCCGGATGACCGCGTACGCGGCGGACGCTCCCCCGGAGCTGCACGCCCTCTGGTTCCGCTCGCGGCTCGACGACGGCTCGCTCTCGCCCGCCGACCCGCTGCCGGTCCTCTGCGAGCTCGACTACGAAGGCTTCCTCCGCTTCACCGAGGACACGCACGGCCGCTCGCGCGACATGATCCGCTGCGTCCGCCGCACCTGCTTCGACCTCGTCCGCTATCCCGAGACCCGGATGCTGGAGGAGGGCTTCCACCTCGACTTCGCGCGCCTGTTCCGGAGCCGCCTGCATCCGGACGTGCTCCGCCTCTACCACGCCGACGCGCCGAACAGCCTGGTGCGCCTCGTCGCGTCCCCCGCTTCGCGTCGCGACGCCGGTCTCGCGCGCGACCGCGCCGACGGGCTGCGCGCGCTGGTCCGGACGCACGGGACCGACCTCGCCCGCCTGGCCCCGTGCTCGCTCCGCGCCTGGGGGTTCCGCGGCATCCGCCTCGCGCTCCGGGCCGGCGACGGACGCGGCGCCCGGGCGACGGCACGCGCGCTCTGCGACGCCTTCCCCACGGATCCCGCGATGCTGTTCGCGGCCTTCGTGACGATCGCGTTCTCGCTCGTCGCCCCGCGACGCCTCGCAGCCGCGCCGCTCCTGCTGCTCGCCCCGCTGCTCGCCGCCTGCGGCACGGTCGAGACCGCCGCGATGGCCCCGGCCCCCGCGGTTCCGGACGCCGCCGCGACCCTGCCCGCGCCGCCGCCCTACCGGATCCAGGCCGGCGACGTGCTCGACATCCGCCTGCCGACCTCGCCCGACCTCGACGACGAGGTCACGGTCCGTCCCGACGGCCATCTCTCCACCACCGTGGTCGGCGACGCCCCGGCCGCCGGGCTGACGGTCCCGGCGCTCGAGCAGGCACTCGGAGACGCCTACGCCGCGACGCTCCGCCATCCGGCGCTGTCGGTGATCGTGAAGTCGGCGAGCCCGATGCGCGTCTACGTCGCCGGCGAGGTCGCCCACCCGGGGGAGTTCCGCGCCGACGGCGCCGCGCTCACGCTCGCCGAGGCGGTGACGCTCGCCGGCGGCCCGAAGCTCGCCGGCGACACCCGACGGGTCTTCATCCTGCGCCGCGGCCCGGACGGGACGGCCCGCTTCCTCCGCACCCGCTACGACCGGATCCAGGACGGCGACGCGCCGGAGGCGGACGTCCTGCTCGCGCCCTACGACGTCGTGTTCGTGCCGAGGACCGGGATCGCGCTCGGCTACGAATACTTCAACCAGTACGTCCAGCAGTTCGTCCCGGTGAGCTGGGGCTTCTCCTACGTGCTGAACGAGAGTCACGCGACCGTCACCCAGCCGACCGCCACCGTGCCGTGATCGACCGGGGCCGC
Organism: uncultured Acetobacteraceae bacterium; assembly: GCA_964249405.1. Taxonomy (GTDB): domain Bacteria; phylum Pseudomonadota; class Alphaproteobacteria; order Acetobacterales; family Acetobacteraceae; genus CAXTPV01. The sequence continues at coordinate 8,996 of CAXUBX010000023.1, forward strand.
CCTTCGTGCCGAGCTTGAGGCTCCGCCTCAAACTCCGCTGGGCGCGGCGCGCCCAGACCCGCATCCATCACCCGACTAGAACGTCATGCCCAGCGCCTCCAGCACCACCATCGCGCCGAGCACCATCGCGCCGCCCGCCATGCCCCCGAGCAGCGCCGCCCGCGCGCGCTGGCCGCCGCGGACGTGCTCGAAGCGGTGCAGCGTCGACTGCACGTCGGCCCGCGACTGCCGCGTCGCGTCGAGCTCGGCCCGCAGGCTCGCGTTGGCGGCGTTCGCCGAGCGGAGCTGGAGATCGAGCGAGCGCACGTCGGCGGCGAGCTGCGCGATCCGCACATGCGCCGCCTGGACCTCGGCGCCCGCCGACCGGACGGTGCGCCCGCGCGACGATGCCCCGGCCGCGTCGGCCCTGACGTTGCGCGACCGCGAGGCCGACGGCGGCGGATCGTTGGCGATCGCGACGAACAGGTTCTTGAGCGCCCCGCCGGTGATCCCGCTCCGCCGCGCCCGCACCCGGATCGCCTCCAGCGCGCTCGCCGACGACCCCGGCTGCTCCTCAAGCACGAGGGCCAGGATGTCGGACAGCGTCTTCAGCTCCTTCGGGTCGATCGGGGGCGTGGGCAACGAAGCCTCGCTTCAGCGCGGACGCGGCGCCGCGGCGCGCCGCAGCCGGTCGCGGATCGCGTCGCCAAGGCCGCCTTCGGGAATGGGAGACACGGCGATTCGGGCGAGTTTCATCCTACGCACTTCGCCCTCGAGCTGGCGAAGGGAACCGAACAGCCGGGACGCCGCCTCGGCGAGATCGCCCGGCCGGCTCAGATTGACCATCACCGCCGCCCCCGGCGGCGGGTCCGGCCCGAAGGCGAGCAGCGCCTCGTCCGGCCCCGCCCCGGTGGCATCCAGCCGGAGCGGGCAGTCCGGCGCGTAGTGCGACGCGAGCAGCCCCGGCGACCGGAGCGCGCACCGCCCCGCGACCGCGCCGCCCGGCGCCGTGCCGCCGCGCCGGAGACGCCCCGCCGCCGTCCCGATCGCGTCGGCCGCGATCCCGCCCGGCCGGAGCAGCAACGGCGCCTCGCCGTCCGTGCAGTCCACCACCGTGCTCTCGAGCCCGACCGCGCAGGGTCCGGTGTCGAGCACGGCGGCGATCGCCGTGCCGAGCTCGGCCAGCACGTGCGCCGCCGTCGTCGGGCTGATCCGCCCCGACCGGTTGGCCGACGGCGCCACCACCGGCGCACCGACCGCGCCGAGCAGCGCCCGCGCGGCCTCGCTCCCCGGCACCCGCACCGCGACCGTGTCGCCGCCCGCCGTGGCGGCGGGAACGATCCCGCTCGATCCGAGCCGGCGCAGCACCAGCGTCAGCGGCCCCGGCCAGAACCGGCTCGCGAGGCGGCTGGCGGCCTCCGTCGCGGCGCCGATCGCGAACGCGGCACCCGCATCCGGAACATGGCAGATCAGCGGGTTCGTCGCCGGCCGCCCCTTGGCGGCGAACACCGCTGCGACCGCATCGTCGCGGGTGGCCAGCGCGCCGAGCCCGTAGACGGTCTCGGTTCCGAACGCGACGAGGCGACCGTCCCGGAGGAGCGCGGCCGCGCGCGCGAGGCCGGCCGCGTCCGGCAGGAGCCGCTCCGCCCTCACCGTTCGGCGCGGATCCGGCCCGTGCAGACGAAGGACGGGTTCTCGAACCCCGGCTTGCCGTAGCCGAGCACCGCGCGGTCGTCGGCGCGGCGCACCGACCCGCCGGCCGCCTCCAGCACCGCCTGTGGCGCCGCGGTGTCCCACTCCATCGTCCGCCCGAACCGCGGGTAGAGATCGGCGACCCCCTCGGCGACGCGCAGGAACTTCACTGCCGACCCGAGATTGCGGACCGACGCCACCGTCCGCCCGGCCAGGAAGGCCTCGAGGCGGGGATCGTTCGCGTAGTGGCGCGAGGCCAGCACGGCGAGCCCCTCGTCGGGCACCGTCCGCGCCTGGATCGCCCGCTCGCCCGCGCCGTCCCGCTTCCAGGCGCGCCCGCCGACGATGCCGCCGAACAATTCGCCGTAGGCCGGAAGGGCCACCACGCCGAGCACCGGCCGGCCATGCCGGACCAGACCGATGTTGACCGTGAAGTCGTCCGTGCCGGCGGCGAACTCGCGGGTGCCGTCGAGCGGATCGACCAGCCAGAACGCCGCGTCCCCCGGCGCCGGCACCTCGCCCGCCGAGACCTCCTCCTCGGCCACCACCGGGATCAGCGGGAACGCCGCGCGAAGCCCGGCCACGATGATGCGCTCCGCCTGCCGGTCGGCCTCGGTGACCGGCGAGCGGTCCTCCTTGGTCTCCACCGCGAAGCCGCGGGCGCGCACGCCGAGGATCGCGGCCGCCGCGTGTCGCGCGAGGTCGGCCGCCACGGCCAGATACTGGTGGTCGATGTCCATCGCTCCGGCTTAGGCGAGCGCCCGGCGGATTTCCAGCCATCGGGCCACGCGGCCTTGTCGGGGCCGCACGGATCGGTTTACCGGAACTGCCGCTCCCGGCTTGGACGGGGAGGGGCCGGACAGGAGACCGCATGCCCATGCTGCCGATCGAGTTCAGCGCCAGGACGCTTCCTGCCTCCGGTGCCCTGGTGCTGCTGCTCGCGGCCGGCGAGGAGCCGTCCGGGCTTCGGCAGGAGATCGACCGGGCGGGCAACGGGATGCTGTCCCGCGCGCTCGCCGCCGAGGGGTTCGAGGGCCAGAAGAACCGCGTCGTGACCGTGCTGGCGCCCGGCGGCGGCCTCACGCGGGTGGTCGCGATCGGCCTCGGCCCTCGTGACGCGATCGACGCGCTCGCGGTCGAGAACGCCGTGGCGTCGGGGGTTCCGCGCCTTGTGCGCGAGACCGAGGCCACCGTCGACGCGTCCGGTCTCGCCGCCCCGCTCGCCGTTGCCGCCGCCGCCGGCCTCGCGTCGCGCGCCTGGCGCTTCGACCGCTACCGGACCCGCGAGGCCGACGAGGACCGGCCGAAGCTCGCGCGGGCCGCGATCCTCGCGGACAGCCCCGAAGAGGCCGGGCGTCTCTGGGGGGACCGGCGTGCGGTGCTGGAAGGCGAGTTCCTCGCCCGCTCGCTGGTGAGCGAGCCGGCCAATGTGCTGAACCCCGTCGAGTTCGCCCGCCGCTGCGAGGAGCTCGCCTCGCTCGGCCTCGAGGTCGAGGTGCTCGGGCGACGCGAGATGGAGAAGCTCGGCTTCGGCGCCCTGCTCGGCGTCGCCCAGGGCAGCGCCAACAAGCCGCGCCTCGTGGTGATGCGGTGGAACGGCGGCCGGGACGCCGACGCGGCGCCGTTCTGCCTTGTCGGCAAGGGCGTCACCTTCGATTCCGGTGGCCTCTCGATCAAGCCGGCGTCCGGCATGGAGGACATGAAGTGGGACATGGCCGGCGCCGGGGCGGTCACCGGGGCGATGGCGGCGCTCGCCGGCCGGCGCGCCCCGGTCAGCGTGGTCGGCCTGATCGGTCTCGTCGAGAACATGCTGGGTGACGCGGCGCAGCGCCCGGGCGACGTCGTCCGCAGCGCGTCGGGCCGCACGATCGAGGTGCTGAACACCGACGCCGAGGGTCGGCTGGTGCTCGCCGACCTGCTCCACTACGCGCAGGAGCGCTTCCGGCCGCGCGCGATCGTCGACCTGGCGACGCTCACCGGCGCGATCGTGGTCGGGCTCGGCCACGAATATGCCGGCCTGTTCAGCTCCGACGACGCGCTCGCCGCCGCCCTCGCCGAGGCCGGCGGCCGGGTCGGCGAGAAGCTCTGGCGGATGCCGCTCGACGCCGCCTACGACAAGGCGCTCGACAGCCAGATCGCCGACGTCAAGAACATCTCCGGCGTGCGGGCCGCGGGCGCGATCACCGCCGCCCATTTCCTCCAGCGCTTCGTCGAGCCCGGCACGCCCTGGGCGCATCTCGACATCGCCGGCGTCGCCTGGGGCGCGAAAGACCGCGGCGCGGTGCCGAAGGGTGCCACCGCCTTCGGGGTCCGGCTGCTCGACGCCTGGCTCGCGCACGCCGGAGACGCCGGCTGACGGCGTCCGTCGGCTTCTACCACCTGACCAGGAGCCGCCCCGAGCGGGCGCTCGCCCGTCTGCTCGGCCGCACCCTCGCCGCCTCGAAGCGCGCCGTGGTGCTGGTACCCCGACGCCCGCTCGCCGAGGCGCTCGACGAAGCGCTGTGGGCGGAACCCGAGCCGGACTGGCTGCCGCACGGCGCCTTCCCTCCCGACGATCCGAGAGCCGCCTTGTGCCCGGTCTGGATCACCGCCGACGACGCGCTCGCCGCCGCCGGAGGCGCGAACCGGGCGACGTTCCTGTTCCTGATGGACGGCGCGCCGACCCGGCACGCGGAGCGCTTCGAGCGCGTGTTCGACCTGTTCGATGGCGGATCGGCGCCGGCGGTGGAGCTTGCGCGCTCACGTTGGCGCGAGGCGAGGTCGTCGGGCGGCGCGCCGGACTACTGGCGGGAGACCCCGTCCGGCTGGGAGCAGGTCCGATGAGCTCGGGCGACGGCCGCCCTGCATCCGAAGCGGCGCAGGTCCGTAAGGGAGAGGTCTGGTCGCGGCCAGACGGTCTTCCAACACAGTCTGGTAACGTTCCTGCGAAGGATCGGCCGTGATGCAACGCACAAAAAAATGACTTGTGGGGCGGGAGCTTATCAGGCTTTATCCTTTGGGCAGGGTCAACCCGGCGCTCATAACGTCGATCAGCCTCGCGCAATTAACGTTAGCGACATCTTTCTGGTGTGATGCTGCTTGGTGAGGCGGCGGGCATTTCTCTGGGCGACGCGCTCTCGTCAGCGCAGCACCATTGCGATTGGAGCGTGGCACGAATGGACGCTCTCGACTACGGAACCGTGATGGCCGGATCGAGGGCGGTCGGAGCCCTACAGCGCCCGCGTCGGTTCGGGGTGGAGCCGGGCCTGTTCCGGCGGCTGGTCTGGGCGATCGACCTCGCGATCCTGGCGATCTCGGCCGCCCTCGCCTATTCGCTCTCGGAGACGCAGGGCAACCTCCACGCGCTGATCGCCCTGTTCTCGGCCGGGCTGGTCACCCAGCAGCATCTCTGGGCACGCGGCCAATACGACCGACGCTCGCTGTGCTCGATTTCCGCCCAGATCGTGATGCTGGTTCCTGCGGTGCTGCGCGGCGGGATCGTGGTCGCCGTGCTGATGATCCCGGACCGCATCGACGCGCTGCTCCGCCCCGCCGGCGTCTGGCTCGCGGTCGCCGGCATCCTGATGCTCTGCTGGCGTGTCCCGGTCGCGCTGATGACGCGACGCGGCTACCAGAGCGGCTGGCTGGTGCATCGGATCGCCGTCTACGGCGTGAACGACGCGACGCGCGAGTATATCGAGGACGTCGAGCAGCACGGTGATGGTTTCGGGCGGGTGTTCGGCCTCTACGACGACCGTTTCGAGCGGATCGGTTCCCTCCATGCGGGACTCCGGATCGACGGATCTTCGACCGACCTGATGCGCGCGAACAGCGAGCGGGCATTCAACACGATCGTTCTTTCGGTGCCGATGGATGCACCGACGCGGCTCCGCATGCTGAACGAGCGGTTCCGCCGCACCGGGGCCAACATCGTGGTCGTCTGCCCGGTGCAGCGCGCGGCAAGCGCCGGGTATGCGCGGCAGAACCTACGCAACTACACGATGGTCGAACTGGAACGCCGGCCGATCGACGAGTTCCAGGCGATCACCAAGACGATCTTCGATCGCGCCGTCGCGGCGTTCGGACTGCTTCTTCTCCTGCCGCTCCTTCTCACGGTGGCCGTCCTCATCAAGCTCGACAGTTCCGGACCGGTGTTCTTCCGTCAGCCGCGCACCGGTCTCAACGACAGGATGTTCCTGATCAACAAGTTCCGGACGATGCGCCACGAGACCACCGACCTCGGCGCCCGTCGCCAGACCAGTCGCCACGACGATCGCGTGACCCGGGTCGGTGCCTGGCTCCGCCGCCTCAGCGTCGACGAGCTGCCACAGCTGATCAACGTGCTCCGCGGCGACATGTCCCTGGTCGGGCCACGGCCGCACGCGCCGAACACCGCCGTGGAAGGGCAGCCGCTCGAGATCGTCTTCGCCGACTATGTGTTCCGCCACCGCGTGAAGCCCGGGATCACCGGCTGGGCGCAGGTGAACCGGGCCCGCGGCGAGCTCCGCACGGCCGAGGACGTGCGCCGACGCGTCGAGCACGATCTCCACTACATCGAGAACTGGTCGCTCGCGTTCGACGTCCGCATCCTCCTCCTGACAGTCGCCCGCGAGATCGTCAGCTCGCGGGCCTATTGACGATTGCCATGATTCTGCCGCGCGCGACGTCGAGAGAGGTGCCATGACCATGTCCGGAGCGCAGCAGCGAGACGCGTCGGGCCGACGCGTCGCCGTCGTCCACGACTGGCTCTACACGATCGGTGGCGCCGAACGCGTGCTCAAGCAGATCCTGCTCTGCTACCCCGGCGCCGACGTGTTCTGCCTGTTCGACGCCCTGAGCGAGAGCGACCGCCAGGAGATCGGCATCACCCGCAGCCGGACCAGCTTCCTCGCGCGCCTGCCCGGGATCAACACCAAGCATCGTCTCTATTTGCCGCTGATGCCGCTCGCGATCGAACAGCTCGACCTGTCCTCCTACGATCTCGTGATCTCGTCCTCCTACGCGGTCGCCAAGGGCGTGATCACCGGCCCGGACCAAGTCCACGTCTCCTACGTCCATTCGCCGATGCGATACGCCTGGGACCTGCAGCACCAGTATCTCGCCGAGAGCAATCTCACCCGTGGGGTTCGGAGTGCGCTCGCCCGCTATCTGCTGCACCGCCTGCGGATCTGGGACATGCGGACGAGCACCGCGGTCGACGGCTACATCGCCAACTCCGCCTTCGTCGCGCGGCGGATCGCCAAGCTCTACGGCCGCGGCGCCACCGTGATCCCGCCGCCGGTGTCGGTGACCCCGACCCTTCCGGGGCAGCCCGGCGAGACGTCCGGCGGATCGCCCTACTTCCTCGCCGCCTCCCGCCTGGTTCCCTACAAGAACATCCGCGCGATCGCGCAGGCCTTCGCCGCCCTGCCGGAGCATCGGCTGGTGATCGCCGGTGACGGTCCCGAGCGCGGCCGGATCGCCGACGTCGCAGGACCCAACGTCACGATGGTGGGTCGCGTCGACGACGCCCGCCTGCGTGGGCTGATGGCGGGGGCCCGGGCGTTCATCTTCGCAGCCGAAGAGGATTTCGGCATCATCCCGCTCGAGGCCCAAGCGATGGGAACCCCGGTCATCGCGCTCGGCAAGGGTGGCGCGCTCGAAACCGTGATCGGCGCCGGGCCGAGCCGGACGGGGTCGTTCTTCGCCGATCCGGCGCCCGAGACCATCGCCGCGGCGCTGCGCCGGTTCGACGCCGAGCCGCCACCCTCGCGGGCGATTTGCCACGCCAACGCGCTCCGATTTTCCGAGGCACGGTTCCGGCATCGTTTCACCGAATTCGTGGAAGAGACGATCCGACGTGTTAGGATGTCAACATCCGATCAGGGGGGTCGCCTCCAGGAGGCCGCGCCGGCGGATGTGGAATGGGCACGGACGGGGTAGGCCCGCCGTCTCACGGTCGCCGCAATCCCGCTGCCGTTGGGATCGAGGGCGAGCGGGGCCCCGGCCCATGCCGGCGCCTGGTTTCTTCCTTAACCCCAACACACGGTCGGCGACCCCGACCACTCGTCGAAAGCGAAACGAGATGGATCTTCCGGTGAAATACGCTGCAGCGCCATCTCCGCCCGCCGGCGAGTTCCCGGAGGTCAGGGGCGAGTTGTCGCCGATCGTCACGGTGCTGCGCCATAAGTGGGCGATCGCCGCGTTCGCGATCGTGGTGGCGGGAGCAACGGCGGTGATCGTCGAGGCGATGCCCTCGCACTACACCAGCACCGCCCAGGTCGCGTTCGACGTGCAGGAGCTCAACGTGCTCGGCGAGAGCGGCGCCTTCCGGCAGGCCGACCTCTCGAGCGAGGTCATGATGACCGAGATGGCGGTGCTGAACTCGCCCGTCATCGCGACCGCCGTGGTGCGCGATCTCGATCTCGAGGACCTCCAGGACTTCAAGCGCTGCACCACGACCGCCGGCCTGCTCGACAAGGTCAAGGCGGCGGTCGGCCTCGCGACCGTCCCGAAGAGCTGCGTGGTCGATGTCGACCATGCCGCTGACCGGCTGATCGGCAGCGTGATGGACTTCGTGCCCGATCACGAGGCCTACGTCATCACGCTCGGCGCCACGACCGAGAACCCGGTGCTCTCCGCCCGGATCGCCAACAGCTACGCCAACGCCTATCTCCAGTGGCGGATCGCGAACCACGACCAGCGTGCCGCCGAGGCTGACAAGTGGCTGTCGTCCTATCTCGACACGCTCCACACGAGGATGGTCGCCGCCAACGATGCGGTCGCGACCTACCGGATCCAGCACCATCTCGTCAGCGCCGGCCCGAGCACGCCGGGAAGCATGCCGGAGACCGTGGTCGGCGAGAGCCTGACCCAGCTCAATTCCCAGCTGACCGACACCGACGCCGAGCTCGCCGCGCGCCAGGCGGTCCTCGAGCAGACCAGGAGTGCCAGCGGTCCGCTCGAGACCGCGACCGCGTTGAATTCGCCGATCGTGCAGTCGCTGATGGAGCGGCGCGCCGAGGCGGCCGCCAACCTCGCCGGCCTCCGCGCCCGCTACGGCGACGAACATCCGAAGGTCGTCTCCGCGGCGGCCGACCTGGCGCGCGTCGAGGCCCAGCTCAGGGTCGAGACCAACCGGTCGGTGACCAGCCTCGAAGGCGAGGTCCGCGCCCTCCAGGGCCGACGTGCCGCCCTCCGCGCGCAGGTCGCCGGCCTCGAGTCGAACGTTTCGGGCGAAAGCCAGTCCGACGTGCGGCTGGGCGAGCTCGAGCGCGAGGCGGACACCGAGAACTCGCTGTACCGAAGCATGCTCGACCGCATGAAGGAGATCGACGCGGACCGGCATACCGAGATCGCCGATGCCAGCATCGCGGTCCCGGCGGAGCCCGATCCGGCGCCGACCTCGCCGCACCGCGCCATGCTGGTGGCCGGGGCGTTCCTCGCATCCCTCGGGATCGGCGCCGGCCTCGCGCTCGCACGCGACTTCACGGCCCCGCGGTTCCGCGACATCCGCCAGCTCGAGGGCGAGACCGGGTTGTCGGTGCTCGGCGCCTTCGCGACCCCGCCCCGCGGGACCCCGCCCCGCGATCTCGTGTTCGAGAAGCCGTTCTCGGTCGAGGTCGAGATGCTGAACGCGATCCTGGCGCGGATCGAGAACGAGACCGACCGCTCGGCCGGCGGCCGCACGATGCTGGTCACCTCGGCCCTCCCGAGCGAGGGAAAGAGCAGCTTCGGGGTCGCACTCGGCCGGCTGGCCGCCCAGGCCGGCCTCCGTACCCTGCTGATCGACGGGGATCTCCGGCGGTCGAGCCTGCAGAGCATGATCAACGGCGGTCGCGTCGCGCCCGGCACCGGCGAGCTCGCCCGCCTCGACGGCGTCACCACCGACAGCCGGTCCGGCCTCGCCCTGCTGTCGCTCAGGACCGTGGTCGGCAACGCCAGGCGGATCGTCGCCGCGCGCGGCATCGCCGAGTTCATCGCCGAACTCCGCACCCGCTACGACCTGATCCTGATCGACACGCCTCCGGTCCTCGCGGTGCCCGACACCGGTTCGCTCGCCGCGTTCGCCGACGACGTCATCGTGGTGGTCGACTGGACGCGCGCCTCGCGCGAGGCGGTGAACGCCGCCGTCGACGAGCTCCGGCGCATCCGGGCGCATCTCGCCGGCATCGTGGTGAGCAAGATCGGCCTCAAGGACTACGCCCGGATCGCGACCAGCCCGGTCCACGACATCCGTCGCTATCGCGAATACCTGCCCCATGTCGCGACCTGACGGCGTGCCCGGTCCCGCGTTCCCGACCCGCAGAGGCCCGGAGCCGATACTCGGAACGGTGATCGCGTCGTTCCGTCGCGCCGAGGATCTCGCACGCTGCCTCGACAGCCTGTCGCGGCTCGCGACCCCGCCCGCCGAAACCGTCGTGGTGGCGCGACCCGAGGACGCGGCAACCATCGAGGCGACGAGCGAGGCCGCGCGTCGCCACGCGTCGCTCCGGGCGCGCGTCGTCTTCGTGGACGCGCCGGGCCTGGTCGCGGCACGCAACGCCGGGCTGGACGCGATCGAGACCGACCTCGTCGCCTTCATTGACGACGACACCGTGGTCCCGCCGGACTGGGCGTCGCGCATCGTCGCGCATTTCGCCGCCGATCCGCGCCTCGGTGCGCTCGGCGGGCGCGACCGCTGCCACGACGGCACCGGGTTCGACGATCGCAGGGCCGAACCGGTCGGCCGGGTCCAGTGGTTCGGCCGACTGATCGGCAACCACCATCTCGGCTTCGGACCGCCGCGCGAGGCCGAGTGGCTGAAGGGCGCCAACATGATCTACCGGCGGGTCGCCGTCGGGACGCTCCGGTTCAGCAGCGACCTCCGGGGCCGCAGCGCCCAGCCGGCCGACGACATCGCCTTCTCGCTCGCGGTCACCAGGAGCGGCTGGCGCACCCTCTACGATCCCGCCGTGACGCTCGACCACTACGCCTCGCGCCGTGCCGAACCCCGGCACTACGTCGGCACGCGCGAACTGGCCGATCCCGATGGCTACTACGATTTCTGCTTCAACAGCGTGATCGCGGTCTGGCCCTACCTCAGCCCGGAACGCCGTGCGGTGCACGCGCTTTGGTCGTTCGCCGTCGGCATCGCCCTCCGTCCGGGCCTCGTGCAGCTCGTGCGCCTCGCGCCACGCCAGCGCGGCGCCGCCTGGCGCCGCTTCCTGATCGCGCAGCGGGCGCAATGGGACGCGAGCCGGATGATGCTGTCGCGACCGACGGCCCGCCGTCCGGCACCCTCCGTCGCCGCGTCCGCCACGGTCCCGGGACCAGGCCACGCCTGATGCATGTCGGCATCGTCACGCGTCATCTCGGCCGCAACGACGGTCAGGGACGGGTCAACGCGGAAATCGCCGCGGAGGCGATCCGGCAGGGTCATCGGGTGACCGTGTTTGCCGAAGGTGCGGATCCTCCCGAGGCGGGGCGCGACGCCCCGACGCCGCAGCTGCTCTCTCCCCCGTCCTGGCTGCCCGGGCGACTCGCGCGCGACCAGGTCTTCGCGGTCCGGAGCTGGCGGCGGCTCGGACGCGACCGCGGCGGCTGCGACGCGCTGCTCGCGAACGGGTTCGCGACCTGGGGACGCGCCGACGTCAACGCGGTGCATTTCGTGCACGGCTCCTGGCTCCGCTCCGGCGTCCATCCCTGGAAGCTCTCGCGGGACGCCCGGTCGCTCTACGCCCGCGTCTACACGGGGCTGAACGCCGGGCTCGAACGCGTCGCGTTCCGGCGCGCCGGCCGTGTCGTCGCGGTCTCGCGGAAGGTCCGCGACGAGCTGCTCGAAGCCGGCCTGCCCCGGTCGCGGATCGAGGTGATCGTGAACGGCGTGGACACCGCGGAATTCCGGCCCGGGCCAAGCGACCGCGCCCGCTTCGGATTGCCGCCGGGGGCGACGGTCGCGCTGTTCGCCGGCGATCTCCGGACCCCGCGCAAGAACCTCGACACCGTGCTGAAGGCCCTCGTGCACGTCCCCGGCCTCGTGCTGGCGGTCGCCGGGCGCGCCGAGAACACCCCGTGGCCCGGCCTCGCGGCGTCCCTCGGGGTCGCCGACCGGGTGCACTTCCTCGGCTTCCAGCGCGACATGCCGGCGCTGATGCGGGCCTGCGACCTGTTCGTCTTCCCCTCCCGCTACGAGGCCTGCTCCCTGGTGCTTCTCGAAGCGCTCGCGAGCGGACTTCCCGTGATCACCGCGAGGAGCGCCGGCGGGGCCGAGCTCGTGGAGCCCGGGACCGGTGTCGTGCTCGATGACAGCGAGGATGCCGACGGGCTTGCCGAAGCGATGGCAGCCTATTCGCGCGACCCGGACGGGCTTCTCCGCGAGAGCGGGGTCCGCGCCCGCGCGCTCGCCGAGCGGCACGACTGGCCGGGCATGGCCCGCCGCTACATCGACCTCCTCGCCGCCGCCGCCGCGGCGCGGGCCGTCCCCGGCGAGGCGGCACTTGCGCATGCCTGATCAGATCCGCGAGATCGCGCCCGCGCCGGCACCGCTGCCGACGCTCCGCTGCCTGCAGATCGGCCTGAAATGGTTCGAGAGCGGCGCCGGCGGGCTCGACCGCTTCTTCTCGGGCCTGGTCGCCGAACTGCCGGGCGCCGGCGTCTCGGTCGGCGGGATCGTGACCGGTCCGGACGACGCGGAAGCGAGGAGCGGCGGCATGGTGCGCGGCATCGGCTGTGCCGGGGCCAACCTGCCGAGGCGTCTGCTCGCCGGCCGCCGCCTGATCGGGCAGGAAGCCGCGACCGGACGCTACGACCTCGTCGCCTCGCACTTCGCCATGCTGACGGCGACCGCGCTCGACCGGTTGCGCCCGTTGCCGCTGGTGGTCCATTTCCATGGGCCCTGGGCGGCGGAATCGGCGGTGGAAGGACAGCACGGGGTGGCGGTCCGCGCCAAGCGGACGCTGGAGCGCCTGGTCTACGGCCGGGCGCGGCTCGTCATCACGCTGTCGGACGCGTTCGCCGATCTCGCGCACGACACCCTCGGCGTGCCGCGCGACCGGCTCCGCGTGGTGCCGGGAAGCGCCGACATCGCGCGCTTCGACATCGGCCTCGACCGCGCGGCGGCCCGTGCGCGGCTCGGCCTGCCGGCCGACCGCCGCATCCTCGTCGCGGTCCGCCGGCTGGCGAACCGGATGGGCCTCGACGATCTCGTGAGCGCGATGAAGCCGGTCGCGGCGGCGCACCCCGACGCGCTGCTGCTGATCGGCGGCAAGGGACGGAACGAGGCGGCGCTCCGGGCGCAGGTGGCTTCGCTCGGCCTCGGCGAGCACGTCCGCTTCCTCGGCTTCGTCGCCGATGACGATCTTCCCGTGCTGTATCGGGCCGCCGATCTCAACCTCGTGCCGACCGTGTCGCTCGAAGGCTTCGGCCTCACCACGGTCGAGGCGCTCGCCGCGGGCACGCCGTCCATGGTGACGCCGGTCGGCGGACTTCCGGAGACGATGCGACCCCTCTCGCCCGACCTTGTGTTCCGCTCCACCGGGGATGCGGCGATCGCGCGCGGCCTCGATGACGCGCTCGCGGGCCGGATCGTGCTGCCGGACGCCGAGACCTGCCGGGTCGCCGCCCGGCGCTACGAGGGTGGCCGGATCGCGCGCGAGGTCGCGGCGGTCTATCGCGAGGCGGTCGGCGCCCGGAGCGCCGCGCGATGAGGCGGATCCTGGTCCTGAACCATTCGGCCCAGATCGGCGGCGCCGAGATGATCCTGCTCGACGTCGCCGCCCATCTCGGCCCGTCCGCCGAAGTCGTGCTGTTCGCCGACGGGCCGTTCCGCGAAGCGCTGCGGGAACGCGGCATCCCCGTCACGGTGCTCGCCGCCGGGACGGCGCTGATGGGGGTCACGCGGGAGGCGGCACGGCTCCGCGCGCTCGCCTCGGCGCCCGCGGTGGCCCTCCAGGTGGCGCGCCTCGCCCGCCTCGCGCGCGGCTTCGACCTGCTCTACGCGAACTCCCAGAAGGCGGCCGTGATCGGCATGCTGGCGGCGGCCATGCTGCGCAAGCCCCTCGTCTGGCACCTGCACGACATCGTGTCGGCCGATCATTTCGCCGGATTGCAGCGGCGCGTCTCGGTCCGGCTCGCCAATCGCCTGCGGGTCCGGGTGATCGTGATCTCCGAGGCGGCGCGCCGCGCCTGGGTCGCCGCCGGCGGCGACCGCGACCGGGTCGCGGTGGTGCCGAACGGCATCGAGGCCGCGCTCTTCGCGGCCGAGCCGGGCCGCGAACCCACGGCACTCCGCCCGGCGATCACCGCGGCCCCCGGCACGACCCTGGTCGGCCTGTTCGGTCGGATCTCGCACTGGAAGGGCCAAGACGTGCTGGTGGACGCGATGGCGCTTCTGCCCGACGTCGAGGCCGCGATCGTCGGCGACGCGCTGTTCGGCGAGACCGCGTACCGCGACCGTCTCGCCGCTCGCGTCGCCTCGCTCGGGATCGCCGATCGCGTGCACATGCTCGGCCATCGCGCCGACGTCCCGGCCCTGATGCGGGCGGTCGACATCGTGGTGCACTGCTCGACCGCGCCCGAGCCGTTCGGCCGCGTCATCGTGGAGGCGATGCTGGCGCGCCGTCCGGTGATCGCGAGCGCCGACGGCGCCTCGGCAGAGATCCTCGGAGCGGACTACCCGTTCCTCGTCCGCCCGAACGATGCGCCGGCCCTCGCCGAGGCGATCCGCCGGTTGCGGGACCTGCCGGAGACCGAGCGCGCGCGGCTCGTCGAGGCCAACGCCGCCCGGGCGCGCGAGCATTACACGGTGGAGCGCATGACCGGCGCGATCGACCGCGTGCTGGACGGGATCGCCGCATGAGGCGTCGCCCGTACGCAGGCCGCCGCCGCACGACCCGGCGGCCCGGCACGCTGGCCCGCCTGTCGCTGCTGTTCGGCGACGGATCGGCCGCGAGCACGGCGCAGTTCCGTCAGGCCGCCGTCTTCCTCGGTCTGGTGCTGTTCTGCACCGCGATGGCGTTCGTTCATCTCGGGTCGCCGGCCCGGGCGCTGTTCGCCCTCGCGGGGCTGGTCGGCGCCTACGTGTATGGCCGTCGCTCGCCCTGGCTGCTGCTGACCTGGACCTTCTGGCTCTGGGCCGGAACCCCCTGCGTGCGGCGGCTGATCGAATGGCACAGCGGCTTCAACGGCCACGACCCGATCCTGGCGCTGCCGAACGTGGCGCTCCTGTTCATGGCGCCCGACATCCTGCTCGCCCGCGGCCTGCTGCGCCGCGGCTCGGTGATCGCCGGCCTCGGCGTGCTGCTGCCGATCGCCTATGGTCTCATCAACAGCCTGTTCCGCGGCGACGTCAGCGCGGCCGCCTTCGCGTCGGCCGACTGGGTGATGCCGCTCGTCTGCTACTTCTTCGTGGCCGTGCACGGCGACCGCATCGGCGAACTCCAGCCGCATCTGAGGAGCTTCCTGGCCGTCAGCACGGCGGTGATCGTGCCGTACAGTCTCTACCAGTACCTGTTCATGACGCCGTGGGACCAGTTCTGGCTCGACAATTCGGGGCTGGTCGCCACCAACCAGATCACCGACCCGACCCAGAACCGGGTGTTCGGCCCGTTCAACAACCCGGGCTTCCTCGCGATCTGGGTCGGCTGGATCCTGGTGATGATGGGGTTCTATTCGGCCCCGGTCACCGTGCTGCTGGCGCCGCTGGCCGTGTTCCTGCTCATCGTGACCCTGAGCCGGTCGGTGTATCTCTCGACCGGCCTCGGCTTCGTCATGCTCCTCCTGGTGGCACCCCCGAAGAACATCGTCAGGCAGGGCATGATCGCGCTGTTCGCCGCCGTGGTGGTGGTCGGCCTGATCTCGGTCCTCAACCCGGGCGTCGAGGACACCATCGAGGCGCGGTTCGCCTCGATGACGGACCTCTCGAACGACACCAGCGCCAACGTGCGGCGCGGCATCTGGGCGGAGACCCCGGCCAAGATCGCGGCGACGCCGCTCGGCGAAGGGATCGGCGCGGTCGGACGAAGCGCCGACCTCAACACGGGCGGCGGCGAGCAGGTCGTCGACAGCGGCGTGCTCGGCCCCTATCTCGCGTTCGGCTGGCTGTTCGGCTCGCTCTACCTGTTCAGCATGATGTCGATGACCGGGCTCGCCCTGATCGGCGCCCGTCGGGCGCGATCGCGCGAGGCCGCCGCCACCGCCGCCGCCGCGGTGGTGATCGTCGGGATCACCCCGTTCCTGACGGTGAACGGGTTCCCGGCCGCCCTGCTCTGGACCTCGCTCGCGATCGCGGCCGAGCGGACCCGGCGCGCACCGTCCGGTCACGCGGGCCTGCGCCGCCCGTCACCGATGGTCCGGGGGACCGCGAATGCGTGAGATCAGGTCGCTGACCGGGATGCGCGGCGTCGCCGCAGTCTACGTCATGTTCTACCATTACGCCGACCGCAAGGTCGCGCTCGGCGCCGGCCCGATCAAGGCGCTGATCGACCACGGCTACATCGCGGTCGACCTGTTCTTCGCGCTCAGCGGCTTCGTGATGGCGCTGACCTACCGGGGCCTGTTCGCCGAGGGCAGCGCGTTCGCCGCCCAGCGCACCTTCCTCGCCCGCCGGATCGCGCGCGTCTATCCGCTCTACCTGTGCGTCACCGTGATCATGATGGCGCTGGTCGGCGCAGGCCTCTCCGACGCGGTCCCGCGCGCCGCCCTCCCCGTCTACTCCGTCGCCAACCTGCTGATGGTCCAGTCCTGGATCGGCCTGATCAGCCTCGATTTCCCGGCCTGGTCGATCAGCACGGAATGGGGCGCCTACTTCGTCTTCCCGCTGCTGCTGTTCCTGACGCTGCGCTCCGGCCGCCCGCTCTGTGTCGCCACCGTGATCGTCGCCCTCGGCGCCGTCTTCCTGGTGGGCCTGCTGCCCGGCTGGACGCTCCACCATCCGGGCCGCGACGGCACGCTGAACGTGTTCGAGGGAATCGTGCCCCCGATGACGCGCTGCATCGCCGAGTTCTCGCTCGGCCTCGCCGCGTTCCGCTTCGCGCAGGCGCCGCTCGGCCGCGCGATGGCCGCGAGCGGCACCGCCGGATCCGTGCTGGCGCTGATCGTCGTCGCGGCGCTCTGCTTCCCGCCGACCGACCTTCTCCTCGCGTCGCTGTTCCCGCTCCTCGTCGTGGCGCTGTCGGCCGACAACGGTCTCGCCGCGCGGTTCCTCGCGAGCCGCCCGATCCACGCGCTCGGCGTCTGGTCCTACGCGATCTACCTGCTCCACCTCCACATCGCGCGGCTCGCCTCGCCGCTGCGCGCCCGACTGATCGACGGGCACGTGCCGCACGACCTCCTGATCGTGAACACGGTCGCGTCCCTGATGACGATCGTCGCCGCCTGGGGGGCCTACGAGCTGATCGAACGACCGGGCCGGCGCGTGCTGCAGCACCTCCTGACGCGCGGCAGCCGGACCCGCCCCGTGCCATCCCGCGCCGCCGGACACGCCGGATGACGGGAGCCCGATGACGGAAGCTCGGGCGGCAACCCTGCCGGCGCTCCGGAACATCCGCGCCTTCGACGGGCTGCGCGGCTTCGCCGCCCTCGCCGTGGTCGTCTACCACTTCACGCCCGGACGCGCCGTCGCGACGATGGCCGACCGTGCGGTCGACCGGTGCTGCACCATGGTCGACCTGTTCTTCGTGCTGAGCGGTTTCGTCATGGCGCTGAGCTACGGCGGCCTGTTCGCCCGACGGATCACCGCCGCCGGGCTCCGCGTGTTCCTGATCCGCCGGGTCGCCCGGATCTACCCGCTCTACCTCGCCGTCACGCTCGGGATCGCGGTGCTGGTGGCGAGCGGCCATTCCGACCGGGCGCCCCGGGCCGGACTGCCGCCGATCGCGCTCGCCAACGTCGCCATGGTGCAGTCCTGGATCGGCCTGCCCAGCCTCGACTTCCCGACCTGGTCGATCAGCACGGAGTGGGCCGCCTACCTGGTCTTCCCGCTCCTGGTGCCGCTGCTGCTGCGAGAGGTGCCGCTGGCCCGCGCGATCCCGTTCGGCGCCCTCGCGGCGTTCGCCACCGCGCTCGTCTACTGCGACCCGCACCTGTCGCCGATGACGATCGGTCGCGGCGGCAACGGCGGCACCAACGGCGCGATCGGCGCGATGCTGCAGTGCCTCGCCGACTTCACGCTCGGGATCCTGGTCTTCCGCCTGGCCTCGACCCGGACGGGCGCCCGGATCGCCGCCTCGGGATGGAGCGCGGTGCCGATCGCGGTCGCGATCGTGCTGCTGTTCGTGTCGCCGCCGGCGCCCGTGCTGACCGCGCTGATCGTGCTGCTGTTCCCGGCCCTGCTGCTCTCGGTCGCCGCCGACCGAGGCCCGCTCGCGCGCCTGTTCGCCTCCGGGACCGGCCAGCGTCTCGGCGCCTGGTCGTACGCGATCTATCTCCTGCATCCCGGACTGATCGGGCCACGCACGCGGCTCGCCGTGTTGCTCGGCCGCCACGCGGTGCCGCATCCGGGCGTTTTCGCCTCGATCGGGACGATCGTCGTGTTGCTGCCGATCGCCGCCCTGGTCCATCAACTCTTCGAGGTCCCGATGCGGCGCGTCGTCCGGGATCGCCTGGAGCTTACCCGCCTACGGCCCGCGCGGATGCCGCCCGTCTGAGCCGCCGATGTTAGCCGCCCCTGTCAGCCGCGTTGCGGCAGCGTCACGTGTGTGTCAATTATGAGAACAACGAAGCCCTTGAGGACGAGCCCTCGCGGGCGATCAGGAGGTCCGCCCAGAATGCCCAGCCGCCGCCCCGGTCGAACTTCCGCCGTCGTTGCGATGGCGGCGTCGCTGCTCGGCCTGCTCGCCTCGTGCGCGCCGGGGTCGAACCTCCCGGTCCTGCCGCCGATCGAGCCCGGAGCGTATCACCTGGGCATCGGCGACCGGATCCGCGTGATCACGACGGGCGCCGAGGAGGTCACCGCCGATTTCCGGGTCGGTGCCGACGGCAACATCGCGGTTCCCCTGCTCGGCACCGTGCAGGCCGCGGGGATGACCACGGAGGGCCTGTCCGCCGCCATCCAGCACGATCTCGAAGAGAAGAAGCTGTTCCGCAATCCGAGCGTCGTGGTCGAGGTGCTGGAATACCGGCCGATCGACATCCTGGGCGAGGTCAACCGGCCGGGCGAGTATCCCTTCCGCCCCGGCAGCACGCTGCTCGCCGCGGTCGCGAACGCCGGCGGCTTCACCTACCGCGCGGTCACCGGCTACGCTTCGGTGGTCCGGCAGATCGGTCCCGACCGTTCCGAGGAAGGACGCATCGGACGGGAATCCTTCATCAAGCCGGGTGACGTCATCACGATCTACGAACGGCACTTCTGATGCGCGGTCGCTGCCCCGCGTTGCTCGTGGCGGCACTGCTCGGCGTCGTCCCGACCGCCGGGGCCGACGCGGCGTGGCGCGCCCGGCTGCATCGCGCCCGTGTGGCGACCGACCCGGCCGCGCTCTGCGAGGCGGCGATCGCCCGCGACGAGACACGGTTCGCGACGCCGCCTTCGCTCCTGACCGCGATCAGCCTCGTCGAGACCGGTCGCCCGGACCATGGGCGCTGGCGCGCCTGGCCATGGAGCGTCGACGTCGACGGACTGCCCTACGTGTTCCCGACCCGCGAGTCGGCGGTGGCGTTCACCCGCACGGCGCTGCTCGCCGGCGCCTCCTCGATCGATGTCGGCTGCATGCAGGTGAACCTCGAACAGCATCCGGACGCCTTCGCCACCCTCGACGACGGCTTCGACCCACGCATCAACGTCGACTATGCGACCCGCTTCCTGCTGTCGCTCCACGCGGGTCCGGCGCACCTCGTCTGGGCGACCGCCGTCGGATACTACCATTCGCAGACCGAGACGCTCGCGGCACCCTACCGCGCCCGCGTGATCGCGATCGACGCGACGATCGCGCCCGACGGCACGCCGCCGCTCGCCACCCTCGCCGCGGCGGCGCCGAAACGGCACACGAAGCTCGACGACATGAAGCAGGCCTGGGCGGCGACGCTCACCTCGGATGACGGCACGACGCCATGACCCCGCCCCGCCCGTCGCGCGTTCGGGCGCGTCCCCTCCGGGCCGGCCTCGCCACCGGCTGCGCCGCGCTCGCCATCGGCTTCGCCGGAAGCGCCCGGGCGCAGATCCTGGAAAGCGTGCTGCCGAACGGCGTTCCCGGGTTCGACACGGCGCCCGGCACCACCGTGCTGTCGCGCGTCCACCCGGGCTTCACGCCGGACGCGGTCCAGTTCGGCCCGTACACGATCTCGCCGAACCTCTACGAATCGGTCGGCTACCAGAGCAACCTGTTCGGCACCGTGGTCGGCACGAAGGGCAGCCCGCAGATCGTCACCTCGCCGTCGCTCTCGGTCGACCGGTCGTGGTCGGACGGCAGCGTCAATCTCAACGCCGGCTTCCAGGACAACGAGTATCCGAGCGTTTCGCAGGAGAGCTTCAACACCGACAACGTCTCGGTCGGCGTCAGCCACGATTTCGGCCGTGACACGCTGAATGTCGGCTACTCGCACATCGACAGCGTGATCGTCCCGTCGGAGCTCCAGTTCCTGTCGGTGCTGAACCCGATCCCGGTCGCCAACGACACCGCGCGCGCGAGCTACAGCACCGATTTCGGACGCTTCAATCTCCAGCCCAACGTGTCGTGGGACCACTACGCGTTCGGCAACAGCATCCAGGACGGCATGTTCGACGACATCTCCTACCTCAACCGGAGCGACATCGACGCTGGCGTCACCCTCCGCTATGAGGTGGCCACCAGCCGCAACGCCCTGCTCGTGATCGAGGGCGACAACACCTACTTCAACGAGTACGATCCGGTCGAGCCGAGACTCGACAACTCGAACATCGCAGCCCTGGTCGGCTACGAGGACTTCTCGGGCGGCCTGTTCAACTTCTTCCTCCTCGCCGGTTTCCAGGACCAGCATTTCGTCGCCGGGCTCTACGGCACCCAGTCGCAGCCGATCGCCGAGGGCGGCGTCGTCTACACCCCGACCGGGCTCACCACGCTCAGCCTGACCGGCCGCCACGAGATCGAGGACACCACCCAGCCGGACCAGATCGGCTTCACCTACGATCACGTCGGCTTCGAGGTGGATCACGAACTCTACCGCAACGTGATCCTGTCCGGCGTGGTGGACTACGACCGGGCGACGCTGGCCAAGAACGGCGCGTCGGGCGACAGCTGGACCCTGAACGGCTCGGTGAATTATCGGGTGAACCACAATCTCACCCTGACCTTCAACGCAAGCTACCTCACCTATTCGACGACCCAGGAGGTTGCGAGCGCCTTCGAGCCGGGCCTCAACGCGCTCAACCTGTTCAGCATCGCTCCGGAATCGGCGGTCAGCGGCGCGGTGAACGTG
Organism: uncultured Acetobacteraceae bacterium; assembly: GCA_964249405.1. GTDB lineage: Bacteria > Pseudomonadota > Alphaproteobacteria > Acetobacterales > Acetobacteraceae > CAXTPV01. Next base: position 29,993 of record CAXUBX010000023.1, read on the forward strand.
TTCGCGACCACGCTCGGGGTCTCGCTCAGCCTCTGACGGCTGCGGATCGGTCCGGAGACTCCTGTTCGAGTGCCGGCGAGACGCCGATAGCCTTCGTCCGGCTTGCCGAGGTGCGGTGCCGGGCCTACTGATCCCGACGCCATGATCACGCTCCGCCCCGATCGGATCGACGCCATCCCGCCGAACGTGGAACGGTTCCGCTACGGCCGCGGCGCCGTCCGGGCCGGGATTGCGCATCTCAGCGTCGGCAACTTCCACCGGGCCCACCAGGCCGTCTACCTCGACCGGCTGCTCGCGACCGGCGAGACCGGCTGGGGACTGGTCGGCATCGGCCTGATCGACGACGAGCGCGAGCGCGCCAAGGCGGCCGCCCTTCGCGCCCAGGGCGGCCTCTACACCCTGACCGAATGCCCGCCGGACGGCGCGAACACGACGCGCGTCGTCGGCTCCATCCTCGACTATCTCCACGCGCCGGACGACATCGAGGCCGTGCTGACGCGCCTCGCCGATCCGGCGATCCGCATCGTCACGATGACGGTGACCGAAGGCGGCTACAACACCGGCGCCGACGGCCGGTTCGACCTCGCCGCACCCGCGATGGCCGCCGATCTCGCCCCTGGCGCGACGCCCCGGACGAGCTTCGGTCTCATCACCGAGGCGCTGCGCCGCCGCCGCGACGCCGGCACCGGCCCGTTCACCGTGCTGTCGTGCGACAACCTCCGCCACAACGGCCACGTGGCCGCGAACGCGGTGCTCTCGTTCGCGCGCGCCCGCGACGCGGCACTCGCGGACTGGATCGAGGCGAACGTCACCTTCCCGGCCTCGATGGTCGACCGGATCACCCCGGCGACGCTGGCCGCCGACGCCGAGCGCCTCAACGCGGCGAGCGGGATTGCCGACGCGGCACCGGTGTTCGCCGAGGACTTCATCCAGTGGGTCGTCGAGGACCGCTTCTGCGCCGGCCGGCCGGCGCTGGAGCGGGTCGGCGTCCAGTTCGTTGCCGACGTCACGCCGTACGAGCAGGTCAAGATCCGCATGCTGAACGGATCGCATTGCGTGCTCGGCTATGCCGCGGTGCTGCTCGGCCACCGTCTGGTGCACGAGGCGATGCGGGATCCGGCGGTCGCCGATCTCGTCGATCAGTTCCTCGCCCGCGACGCGGCGCCGCTGATCGCCGCGCCCCCGGGCATGGAGACCGGGCCCTACGCCGCCTCGCTCCGCCGCCGCTACGGCAATCCCGCGATCGGCGACCAGGTGCTCCGGCTCTGCGGCGACGCGATCTCGAAGCAGCCGATCTACCTGCAGGACACCGTGCGCGGCGTGCTCGCCGCCGGCCGCGACACGAGGCGGATCGCCTTCATGCTCGCGAGCTTCGCGGAGTATCTCCGCGGCCGCGACGACCAGGGCCGCGACTACGTCCCCTTCGAGCCGCATCTCGGCGAGGACGATCGCCGCCTCGCGGCGAGCGGCCAGCTCGCCGACGCGCTCGCGATGAGCCCGTTCCGCGGCTGGGGCCTCGCCGACCGGCCGGCGTTCGTCGCCGAATACGAGCGGATCCGCCGGGCGATCCGCGCCGACGGCACCCGCCCCACCCTCGAGGCGATCCTCGCCGCCTGACCGGCGACGAAAGGCGGCCCGCGTCGCCGGTCCGCGACGGGCGGCGCCCGGCGGCTCATCATTTCTCGGTGAGAATGGACACCCACGGCGCGATCGCCCGCGATCCGTGACAACACGGCATTAATCTCGCACAGGGCGGCGTGAAACGGATCGAACCCGTTCCAACGCAAGGAGACGCCGAGTGACACGACCCTCACCCAACCTGGTCCGGAATCTGGCGACACTGGCCCTGACCGCGGGAACCGGCGTGTTCGCCGCCGCCGCCGCGAACGCCGCGGGCTCGGTCAGCTTCGGCTACCAGACCGCCGGGCCGACCCCGTTCATTGCCTATGTCGCGGACAACTACCGCGGTTCGTCGATCGCCAGCGTGTCGTTCACGATCACGCCCAAGTCCGGCTCGTTCACCCGGCCGCTCACCGCGACCGCGACGGCCGCGTTTCTCGCCGCCCGCGGCGCGCTCGGGCCGACCTACGTGGTGGTCCCGGTGTTCGGTCTCTACGCCGGCAGCAACAACACGGTGACGCTCGGGTTCACCTTCACCGACGGCTCGACCGCGCAGCAGGTGGTGCCGATCAGCACCGCGAGCTACAGCGACCCGTGCGCGCAGGAGAATGCGCCGGTCCTCCAGCAAAACCGCACCACGACCTCGCAGCTCAACTTCGACTACTTCATCCTCAAGGACTACTGCAGCGTCAATTCGCCGGCGATCTTCGACACCGACGGCCACATCCGCTGGGTCGGCCAGGCCAACGCCGGCTCGCTGCCCGGCGAGTTCTACGACAACGGCATCTACACGAGCGACACCAAGACCGGCGTCAACCGGCTCGAGCTCTACGGCGGCGTCACCAAGATCGGCGACTACGCGAGCGGCTACGGCGTCACCTCGACCAACAACCACAACATCGATGTCGGCCGGAACGGCCTCGTGGTCGACGTCAGCACGAACACCGAGGACGAGGCGGCGGCCCTCGAGATCGACCCCGCCAGCGGCAAGGTGCTGCAGGACTGGGACATGGGCCAGATCATCAGCGCGGCGATGACAGCGGGCGGCGACAACCCGAGCCAGTTCGTCTACCCGGACGGCCACACCGACTGGTTCCACATGAACTCGACCGCCTACAACCCGGCCGACAACACGCTGATCGTGTCGAGCCGCGAGAACTTCGTGATCGCGGTCGACTACGACGCGCCGGCGAGCGGGGTGCGGAAGATCCACTGGATCCTCGGCGACACCACCAAGAAGTGGTACCAGTTCGCGTCGCTCAGGAAATACGCCCTGACGCTGGCACCGGGCGGCCTCGCGCCGATCGGTCAGCACGGCATCTCGGTCGACAGCAAGGGCGACCTGCTGCTGTTCAATGACGGCTACGGCAGCCAGTTCCAGTCGCCGCCCGGGATTACCCGCGGCTACAGCACCGCCGACAGCTACGCCATCAGCACCGCGACGATGAGCGCGACCCCGGTCTACTCCTACGATCCGTCGCCGAGCATCTACAGCTACATCTGCGGCAGCGCCTACGAAGCGCCGCCGGGCGACCACCTGATCGACTTCGCCACCGCCAACAACGACCAGACCACCGAGATCCAGGGTCTCGGCGCCACCAACAACGTGGTCTTCGACCTGAAGCTCTCGGCGACGAACTACTGCGCCGCCGGCTGGAACGCCTCGGTGCTGCCGGGCACGATCAATTATCAATAACGGGCCGGCGCGGGCGAACATCAAGTAACGATCAAAGGCCAGGGGCTTTGCCCCTGGACCCCATCAAAGGCGGAGCCTTTGAAATCCGCTGATCGGACGTCACCTCCGCGACTCGTCCGCCGGATCGCGGTCCTGGAGCGCACGCTCCCAGGCCCGCGCGAGATCACGTCCCTCCGATGCCCAGAACGCCTCGTCGGCGCGCATCACCCGGCTCGCCGCGTTGGTGATGTGGCGCCCGACCGCGGCGCGGGCGCCGTCCGGGTCGCGCCGCCGTATCGCGCCGAGGATCGCGCGATGCTCCGCGGCGACCGACGCCGCGAAGTCGGCCCGCCTCGCCTCGTTCGCCCGCGTGATGCCGATCGCGAGCCGCATCGGTTCGGCGAACAGGCGGACGAACTGGTTCCAATAGGCGTTGGCGGTCGCCCGGCCGATCGCGAGATGGAACAGGAGGTCCTCCTCGACGCCGGTGCGCCCCGCGTCACGCGCCAGGTCGATCGCCCGGAGCGCGATGGCGAGCGCGTCGCAATCCGCATCCGTCCGCCGCTCGGCCGCGAGCGCCGCCATGTCGGCCTCCACCGCCCGCCGGACCTCGAGGAAGCCGAGCAGCCCGTTGATCGAGAGCGGCATCGTCAGCCTCGGCGCGCCCCCGCCGGGCGGATCGGCGACGCGGGTCGCCGCACCCTTTCGCGTCACGACGAGCCCTTCCGACTTGAGGCGGGCCACCGCCTCGCGGACCACCGTGCGGCTGACCCGATGATCGGTGCCGAGCGCCTGCTCGGAGGGAAGCTTCGCGCCCGGCCGCCAGTCGCCCTGCCGGATGCCGGCCCGGAGGGCATCGGCGAGCGCGTCCGAGCGGCTGAGCGACGGCATGGCGACGACCTTTCTCCGAGCATGGCGTCCGGACGGAACGCGCGACGCCGTGCCACAACAGGCTTGCGCCGATCGACGCGCGCGAGCAACCTGTCATACAGGTCGGATCGCACCGGCGACCCACCGGCCGCACATGATCGATGACGCCACCAAGAAGCGGCGCACGAGGGGAAACCATGACGTCCATCCGCCACACCGCCGCCATCGCGGCTTCCATCGCCATCGCCATCGCGGCTCCCGCCGACGCCGCCGTCGGCACGCCGAAGGTCGTCGGCCTTAGCGTCGCGACGCTCGCGAACCCCTTCTTCCAGGGCATGACCAAGGGCGTCGAAATCGGCATCAAGCGGCACCCCGACCTGACGCTGGTGAATACCTCGGCGAACGGGGACGCCAACACGCAGACCAATCAGGTGACCGACCTGATCAACCGCCACGTCGACGCGCTGATCCTCAACCCGATCAACGCCGATTCGATCGTGCCGGTCGTGAAGGAGGCCAACCGCAAGGGCATCCCGGTGTTCACGCTCGACCGCGGCGCCGCCTGCGGCTCCTGTCAGGTCAACTTCCTCGAGACGAACAACGTCGAGCTCGGCAAGCAAGGCGCCGACTTCATCGCCGCCAAGCTCAAGGAGCGCTACGGCCACATCAAGGGCAACATCGTCGACCTCGAGGGCCTGCTCGGCACCACCGCCGGCGACGAGCGCGAGAAGGGCTTCGCGACCGAGTTCACCGCACTCCAGAAGAACAACCCTGACCTCAAGCTGGTCGCGCGCCAGGCCGCCGATTTCGACGCCGACAAGGGCTTCAACATCACGACGCAGCTACTCGCCGCGCACAGCGACATCGACGCCATCTTCAACGGCAACGACGACAACGCGGTCGGCGCGATGCGCGCCATCCGACAGGCCGACCGCTTCGAGCCGATCGGCAACCCGAAGCACATCATCATCATCGGCATCGACGGCACCGAGCAGGCGCTCGACGCGATCCGCAAGGGCCGGATGGACGCGACGCTGTCGCAGAACCCGCTCACGATGGCGGAGCAGTCGGTCGAGTACGTCGACGAATACCTCGACGGCCACAAGGCCGGCATCCCCGCCCACCAGTACTGGCCGCACCTGCTGCTGACCAAGCAGAACATCGACAGCCCGCAGGCGAAGGCCTACGGGCTCTGGGGCGACGACGTCAGCCGCTGACCGGACCGGAGCGATGTCCGCGCCGGTGCTCGCGATGACGGGGATCTCGAAATCCTTTCCCGGCGTGCGGGCGCTCGCCGAAGTCGGCATCACGCTCGCGCCCGGCGAGGTGCTCGCGATCGTCGGTGAGAACGGCGCCGGCAAGTCGACACTCATGAAGATCCTCGCCGGCGTCTACGCCGCCGACGCGGGTGCGATCCGGCTCGGCGGCGCGCCGTTCGCCCCGCGCCGGCCGCGCGACGCGCTCGATGCCGGGATCATCGTCATCCACCAGGAGCTGAGCCTGGTGCCGGACCGCTCGGTCGCCGAGAACATCTTCCTCGGGCACCTGCCGCGCGGCCCGCTCGGCGCGGTCCGGCGCCGCAGGCTGCACCGCGAGGCGGCCGCCCTGCTCCGGCGTGTCGGGCTCGCGGTGCACCCGCGCACCGTCGTGCGCTCGCTCGGCATCGCCCAGCAGCAGCTCGTCGAGATCGCGCGCGCGCTGTCCCGCGAGGCGCGGGTGATCGTCCTCGACGAGCCCACCGCGACGCTGACGCTCGCCGAGCAGCGGATCCTGTTCGCGACGATGCGCGTGCTCGCCGCGTCCGGGGTCGGCCTCGTGTTCATCAGCCACCACCTCGAGGAGGTGTTCGCGATCGCCGACCGCGTCACCGTGCTCCGCGACGGCCATTCGGTCGCGACGCGGCCGACCGCCGGGTGGACGGAGGAAAGCCTCATCCAGGCGATGGTGAACCGGCCGATCGAAGCCCTGTTCCCGAAGCGCGACGCCGCGATCGGCGACGTGCTGCTGGCGACCGACAACCTCGCCGCCGCCGGCCGTTTCAGCGGTGTCTCGCTCTCGGTGCGCGCCGGCGAGGTGGTCGGGATCGGCGGCCTGATCGGTGCGGGGCGCACCGAGGTTCTCAAGGCGATCTACGGGGCGCTGCCGCTGACCGCGGGCGAGATCTCGGTCGGCGGCAAGCGGCGCCGGATCCGCTCGCCGCGCGACGCGATCGCCGCCGGCATCGCGCTGGTGCCGGAGGACCGCAAGGGCGAGGGCCTCGTGCTTCCGTTCCCGGTCCGGAACAACATCGCCTTGTCGACGCTCGACCGCCAGGCTTGGCTCCGCGCCGTGGTCGACCGGCGCCGCGTCGACCGGCTCGCCGAGCGCGGCGTGCGCGAGCTCCGCATCCGGACGCCCGGCATCCGCCAGCGCGTCGGCTCGCTGTCCGGCGGCAACCAGCAGAAGGTCGTGCTGGCCCGGGCGCTCACCACGAACCCCCGCGTGTTCCTGCTCGACGAGCCGACGCGGGGCATCGACATCGGCGCCAAGGTCGAGGTCTACCGGCTGATCAACGCGCTCGCCGAGGGCGGGGCCGCGGTGCTGGTGGTGTCGTCCGACATGCCCGAGCTGCTCGGGCTCGCCGACCGGATCCTGGTCATGCGGGCCGGGCGGGTCGCGGGCACGCTCTCGCGGGACGAGTTCGCCCAGGAGCGCGTCATGTCGCTCGCGGCGCTCGGATGACGGCGCGACACGGGAGAGGCGGATGACGACCGAGACGGCGACCACCACGACCGAGGCGGCTGGCGGCCCGACGACCCGTCGCGGCGCCCTCGGCGCGATCGGCCACGCCGTCAACGAGCTGACGATCGTGGTCGGCTTCGTCGCGATCTCGCTCTATCTCGCGCTCACCACGCCGTCGTTCCTGACCTCGGCCAACATCCTCTCCATCCTGCTCGCGAGCGCGCTGATCGGGCTGGTGGCGGTCGGCGAGACCTTCGTGATCGTCACCGGCGGGATCGATCTCTCGGTCGGCTCGGTGGTCGCGTTCACCGGCGTGATGAGCGGGCTCGCGCTGAACGCGCACGTGCCGGTGCCGCTCGCGGTCGCGATCGGCATCGGGCTCGGCGCGCTGTCGGGCGGCTTCGTCGCCTTCGCGGTGACGGTGCTCAACATGGCGCCCTTCATCGTGACGCTCGCGGTGCTCGCGATGGCGCGCGGCCTCGCCTTCATCGTGACCAACGGCAACACGATCTTCTCCTTCCCCGACGGGTTCGATGCGATCGGCGGCGGCAATCTCGGGCCGTTCCCGGTCGCCGGCCTGATCTCGCTCGCGGTGTTCCTGGTCGCCGGCCTCGTGCTCGCGCGCACCGTGTTCGGCGCCGAGGTCTACGCGGTGGGCGGCAACCGCGAGGCGGCCCGCCTCGCCGGCATCCCGGTCAACCGCACGCTCACGCTCTGCTACGTGCTGAGCGGCGCCCTCGCCGGGCTCGGCGGCGTCGTGCTCGCCGGACGCCTCGACAGCGCGCAGCCGATCGCCGCCACGGGGCTCGAGCTCAACGCCATCGCGGCCGTGGTGATCGGTGGCGCGTCGCTGTTCGGCGGAAAGGGCAGCATGCTCGGCACCCTGCTCGGCGTGCTGATCATCGGCCTCATCAACAACGGGCTCACGCTGAAGAACGTCCAGCCCTTCTGGGTGCAGTTCATCCAGGGGGCGGTGATCTTCGGCGCGGTGCTGATCGACAGCCTGAACCAGAAGCGGCGCGGCGCCTGATGCGACGCGCGGCGCTCGACGAGTAGGAGACAGCAATCATGAGCGGACAGGGTTCAACGCCCGGCCTCGGCCGGCTGCGCGGCAAGTCGGCGCTGGTCACCGGCGCCTCCAACGGGATCGGCCGCGCGACGGCGCTGCTCTTCGCGCGCGAGGGCGCGCGGCTCGTCGTCAACGACGTCGCGGCCGAGCGGCTCGAGGAGCTGCGCGCCGCGATCGCCGCGGACGGCGTCGAGATCCGCGCGGTGGTCGGCGACGTGTCGAAGCCCGCGGACGCGCGCGCGATGGTCGACGCCGCGGTGGAGAGCTACGGCCGCATCGACGTGCTGGTCGCCAATGCCGGCATCATCCCCGAACTCGACCTGCTCCGCGCGACGCCCGAGGATTTCGACCACGTGATGGCGGTCGACGGACGGGGCATGTTCCTCACCTGCAAATACGCCGCCGAAGCGATGCTGAAGGCGGGCGGCGGCGGCGCGATCGTGTGCCTGTCGTCGATCTCGGGCGAGGCCGGCCAGTCCGGCCAGGCGGTCTACGGCCCGGCGAAGTTCGTCGCCTCCGGCATCACCAAGCACCTTGCGGTCGAGCTCGCGACGCGGGGGATCCGCGTCAACGCGGTCGCTCCGGGCACGATCGCGACGGAAGCGGTCAAGAAGCTGTCCGACAGCTACATCGAAGGCGTCAAGGCGATGCACCCGATCGGCCGGCTCGGGCAGCCGTCGGAGGTCGCGGAGGCCATCCTGTTCCTCGCGTCCGACGCCGCGTCCTTCGTCACCGGCGTCGTGCTGCCGGTCGACGGCGGCTACCTCGCCCAGTGACGGCCGGTCGCC
>CAXUBX010000024.1:0-38421 GCA_964249405.1 uncultured Acetobacteraceae bacterium
GTCCGGCGGCGGCACCCCGCTCGCTGCCGGGATCGATGCCGCGCTCTCGCTCGCGACCACGCTGAGGCGCGCCGGCGAGGCGGCGGCGATCGTGCTGATGACCGACGGCCACGCGAACGTCGCCCGCGACGGCGCGCCCGACCGGAGGCGCGCCCGCGACGAGGCGGCGACGAGCGGCAACCGGGTCCGGGAGGCCGGCATCCCGGCGCTCCTGGTCGACATCGCGCGACGGCGCGGGCCCGAGGCGGAGCGCCTCGCCGCCGCGATGGGGGCGCGCTACCTGCCGCTCCCGGGCGGCGACACCGCGCGCCTCGGCGGCGCCGTGCGGGCCCTGGCCCCCTCTTGAGCCGGGCGGCCGCATGAGGTGGGAGCGCGACGGCGGCGACTGGCCGCTCCGCGAGGCGAGCCGGTTCGTCCGCGCCGCGGGCCTCGTCTGGCATGTCCAGTGCCTCGGCAGCGGGCCGCCGATCCTGCTGCTGCACGGCACCGGCAGCGCCACGATGTCCTGGCGCGGCCTCGCCCCGCTGCTCGCCACGCGCTTCACCGTGGTGGCGCCCGACCTTCCGGGTCACGGCTTCTCGGAGGCCCCGCCGGCGGCCTCGATGTCGCTCCCCGGGCAGGCCAGGCTGCTCGCCGGCCTGCTCGCCGCGCTCCGCCACGACCCCGTGCTCGCGGTCGGCCATTCCGCCGGGGCCGCGATCGCGGCGCGACTCGTGCTCGACCGCGCGATCGCACCCCGCGCCCTCCTCGCGCTCAACGGCGCGCTGACGCCGCTCGGCGGCGCCACCGCGCAGCTCTTTCCCGCCGCCGCGCGGCTGCTCGCCGCGACCGGGATCGCCCCGCGCGTGTTCGCGCTCCAGGCCGGCAGCCCGTCCTGGGTGGCCCGCTTCCTCGAGAACACCGGCTCGTCGATCGACGAGACCGGGCGCGCGCTCTACGGCCGGCTGCTGCGCGACCCCGTGCATGTCGGAAGCGGGCTCCGGATGATGTCCCGCTGGCAGCTCGAGCCGCTCGCGGCCGCCCTTCCCGCGCTGCCGTGCGCGCTCCACCTCGCGGTCGGCGACGCCGACCGGATGATCCCGCCCGCCGATCAGGAGCGTCTCGCCGCGCGCGTCCCCGGCGCCCGTCTCCACCGGTTCCCGGGCCTCGGCCACCTGGCCCACGAGGAGCGGCCCGACCTGGTCGCGGCGCTGGTGGACGCGGTCGCGGCCGGCCAGCCGAGGCTCGCCGTCGCGTGCTGACCTCCCGCGTGGGGGAGGCGCGCCTCGTCGAGATCGTCCTGCTGGTGATCGCCGCCGAGGCGGCGACGCTGATCCGCGCCCGCGCGCCGCCCGCGCGGCTCGCCCATCTCGGCGCCGGCGCCGCGCTCGCGCTGTCACTCCGCTCGGCCCTGCTCGGCGGCCGCATGGCGACCCGGGCCTCCTGCCTCGCGCTCGCCTTCGCGCTGCATCTCGCCGACCGCGCGGGACGCTGACGGACGGTGCCCGACGCCGAGGTCCCCGAGGCCGAGGTCCCCGACGCCGGCCGCGACCGCACCATGCGCTACCGGCGTTGCGGCCGCTCCGGGCTCGACCTGCCGATGGTGGCGCTCGGGCTCTGGCAGAACTTCGGCGGCATCGACCGCTACGAGACCGGGCGCGCGATCGTGCGGCGCGCCTTCGACCGCGGCGTCACCCATTTCGATCTCGCCAACAACTACGGGCCGCCCTACGGATCGGCGGAAGAGAATTTCGGCCGGATGCTCGCCGCCGACCTCCGCCCGTTCCGCCGCGAGCTCGTGATCTCGACCAAGGCCGGCTACGACATGTGGCCCGGCCCACACGGCAACGGGGGCTCGCGCCAGTACCTCGTGGCCTCGCTCGACCAGAGCCTGCGGCGCATGGGCCTCGACCACGTCGACGTCTTCTACCATCACCGGCCGGACCCGCGGACGCCGCTCGAGGAGACGACCGGCGCGCTCGCCGACCTCGTGCGGCGCGGCAAGGCGCTCCATGTCGGGCTGTCGAACTACGATCCGGAGCGGACCGTGGCGGCGGCGGCGCTGCTCCGGGCGCGCGGCGTGCCCGTGCTCGTGCACCAGCCCCGCTACTCGATGCTCGACCGGCGGATCGAGGCGCGCCTGCTGCCGACGCTCCGCCAGGCCGGCATCGGTTGCGCCGTGTTCTCGCCGCTGGCGCAGGGCCTGCTCTCGGACAAGTATCTCGAGGGCATTCCGGGCGATGCGCGCGCCGCGCGCGAGCGGACGCTGACATCCGCCCAGGTGTCGCCCGAGCTCCGCGTGCGCCTCCGCGGGCTCGCCGCGATCGCGGCGGCCCGGGGCGAGACGCTGGCGCGGATGGCGGTCGCCTGGGTGCTCCGCGACGCGGCGGTGACCACCGCCCTGGTCGGCGCCCGCTCGGTCGGGCAGCTCGACGACACCCTGGAGGCGCTCCGTTCGCCGCCGTTCGACGCCGACACCTGCGCCCGGATCGACGCGCTCGCGCCGCCGGCCTGACCGGCGCTCAGGCGGGCGCGAGCACGTATACGGCGCGCGACGCGACCATCTCCCTGGTCCGCGCGGCGTAGGCCGCCATGTGCGGCGACGCGGCGTGGGCGGCGAGCGCCGCCGCACTCTCCCATTTCTCGATCACCACGAAGGTGTCGGCTCCGAACGAGGGGCTGTCCTCCGGCGCGCCGTCGAGATCGACCGCCGGGCCGTATTCGAGGCAGCCCGCCTCGGCATGGACGAGCGGCACGATCTCGCGGAACGCGGCGAGGACCGTCTCCCGCTCCCCCGGCCGGGTGGTGATGAAGGCGAGGACGTGGATCACGCGCTGGTCTCCGGTCATGATGTCGTCGCACCGCGCGGTGCCGCGATCAGGACCTCGTCGCGACCCCGGGTGGCAGGAGCGAGCGCGATGATGCCGTTCACCAGCTTCACGGTCCAGGTCCGGGTGCCCGATATCGGGGCAGGGCTCCGGTTCTATTCCCGCCTGTTCGGACGCGATCCGGACCTGACGCCGCACGCGGATTTCCACGAATGGGAGATCCGCCGGGGCGGCTGGCTCCAGCTCGCGTCCGGAGCGCCCGATCCGGAGCGCCCGATCCGCTTCGGCGTGCCCGCGATCGAGGCGGCCCGCGCGTTGCTGGCGGACACCTGCGGGATCGCCTGCACCCCGGCCGAGACGGTGCCCGGCGTGGTCCTCTGGTGCGACTTCGCCGACCCTTGGGGCAACCGGCTCGGCTTCTACGAAGTGCTCGACGGATCGGAAGACTGATCACCCGACCCGCGGCACCCGGAACGGGAGCATCAGCTGGGTCGGGCGCGCGGCGAACCGGTCGAGATCGAGGCTCTCGTGCATGGCGAGCGCCGCCTCGCCGCCGATCCGCGTCCGGATCAGCGAGCGGGCGTAGAACGGGCTGTCCTGCAGGGTCGCGACGATCCGGGCAGCCGCCGCGTCGTCGGCCCGGGTCTCGCGCCCGAGCCGCCAGCGCGTCCGAGGCAGCGTGACCGCGTGCGGAACATCGAGCGGCGAGACCGCGCCGTCCGCCGCCACCGCGATCGCGAGCCGCGTCGCGCCGCCGTCGCGGGCAACGCGGTCGTAGAGGACGGCGGTGCGGCCGGCGAGCGGGACACGGCACCAGGCCCAGCGCCGGAATGCGGCCTCGAGCGGCTCGTCGCCGTCGTTGCTGTCGAGATACCCCGTTCCGCTCCAGGCGATCGCCGGCTCGGTGAACACGACCTCGACCGCCGCGCGCGGCGCGACCGGCGACCAGCGATGCCGTCCGGCCGCATCGAGCACGAACCGCGCGCCCGTCGCGGCGAGCGGCCGGACCCGGACCTCGCCCCGGACGCGGCGCGGGATCGGGCAGCCGCGCTCCGCGATCCGGAACACGAGGGCGTCGCCCTCGCGGGTCACCCGGCTCGGGCCGATCGCGAAACCGTCCCGCGTCCGGCGCACCGACCGGGCGCTCCGCTCGGTCATCGTCCATCGTCGCGTCCGGCCGTAGAGCGAGACGTTCAGCGCGCAGTGGTTCGCGGCCGCCGCCTCGCCCCGCCGCCTCGCCCAGGCGTACCAGGGCGAGAACACGCTGCCGACGAAGGCGATCAGCGTGATGCCGTCCCGCCCGTCGGGCGAGAGCGCGTCGACATACCACCAGGCGTAGCCGCCGGCCGGGACCGCGAGGTCGAACGCAGGTCCGAATGGATCGAGGCCGCCGCGAGCCGGCCGGACAGCGTCGCCATCGGCACTCCCGGTCCCGGATGGATGCTGCCCCCCGCGAGATAGAGGCCCGCGATCGCCGAGCGGCTCCCCGGACGGCGGAACGGCGACGCCCAGCCGCGGAGCGCCGTCCCGTAGAGCGCTCCGCCGGTGCCCGGGAACAGGGCCTCCCATTCCCGCGGGCCGGTCCTGAGGACCCGGTCCGCCCGATCCCGCAGCGGGAGGTCCCGCAGCGTCAGGTCCCGCAGCGCGAGGCCGTTCTCCGCGAGGCGGGCCGTCATCCTGTTCGCGCACTGGTCGAGTTCCTCCGGGCCGAACCGCGCCCGATCGTCGCCGAGTGCCGGCGCGTTGACGAGGGCGAGGATCCGCTCGCCTCCTTCCGGTGGCTCGTCGCCGCCGTCCATCCGGTCCTCGGCGCACAGATAGACCGTGGGCGAGCGCGGCGTGGTGCCGCGGGTCCGGAGATCGTCGAACTCGCCTCTGGCGTCGGCCGAGAAGAGGACGTTGTGCCTGATCAGCGCCGGTCCCTCGACCACCGCCCGCATCGCCCAGGTGACCGCCGACAGCGACCGCGAGCGCGCCGGACGGGCGCGGAACGCGGACGCGGCCGCCTCGCCGAGCAGGCCGCGGGCGAGCGCGTCGGTGTCGGCGTTGCAGAGCACGGCGGCGGCCGCGATCTGCTCGCCGGTGTCGAGCACGACGCCGCTCGCGCGTCCGCCGCGGACGACGATGCGCTCGACGCCGGTCCCGAAGCGGCAATCCGCGCCGAGCTCCCCCGCGAGCGCCGCCATCGCGTGCGCCAGGCGGCGCATGCCGCCGTCCACGATCCAGACCCCGTTCGCCTCGACGGCGGCGATCAGCGCGAGCGTCGCCGGCGCCTCGAACGGCGACGAGCCGCAATAGGTGGCGTAGCGGCCGAACAGCTGCCGGAGGCGCCGGTCGCGGAAGCTCCGGCCGAGAAACGCGGCGAGCGTCGAGAATGGCGCGATCCCGGCGAGGTCGCGGATGCCGGCGCGCCGGACCAGCGACGCGAGGCTCGGTCGCGGGGCGCGCATGAAGCTCGCATCGAGCGTCCGCCGCATCGCCTCGGCGCGCCGGCGGAACGCGTCGAAGTGCAGCGCCTCGGCACGGCCGGCGAGCGTGCCGATCGCGTCCCGGGTCCGCGCCGGGTCCGCGAACAGGTCGAGTGAAGACCCGTCGGTCCAGAAATGCCTCGCCAGACGCTCGGCGGGCCGGAGCGTCACCCGGCTGCCGAGCGCGACACCGGCATCCGCGAACAGCGTCTCGAACACGCCGGCCATCGTGAGCACGGTCGGACCGGCGTCCATCGCGTCCGTTTCGGCACCGCCGGGTCGCACGGTGCGCATCTTGCCGCCCGCGGCGGCGGCCCGCTCGACCACGGTGACGGAATGGCCGGCTCGCGCGAGGTCGATCGCGGCCGCGAGCCCTCCCATGCCGGCCCCGATCACCACGACGGGGCGCGAGAGAGCGTTGACGCGGTCGTTCGTCATGGTTGACACTCCTAGACGACAACCTGCGTTGACACCAAGGCTCCTGCAGCGGAGATCGCCGGCATGGTGACGGTTCTCGACCGGATCGAGCAGGGACTGGGCGACGCGCTGGCCCGCGCGACCGGGCCAGGCAGCCCGCCGCGTCTCGCGGACGCGATCCGCCACGCGGTGTTCCCGGGCGGCGCGCGGATCCGCCCGCGTCTCTGCCTCGCCGTCGCGGCGTCGTGCGGCGCCGACGCGCTGGCCTCGCTGCCGCACGCGGTCGCGATCGAGCTCCTGCACTGCGCGTCGCTCGTGCACGACGATCTTCCCTGTTTCGACGACGCGCCGCTCCGCCGCGGCCGGCCCTCCGTCCATGCCCTGTTCGGCGCGCCGCTCGCGGTGCTGACGGGGGACGCGCTGATCGTGCTCGCCTTCGAGACGATGGCCGACGGGGGGGCGTCCGCCGCGGCAATCGCCTCGCTCGCCCGCGCCGCGGGGGCGCCGCACGGCCTGGTCGCCGGCCAGGCCTGGGAATGCGAGACGACGGACATCCCGCTCGCGACCTACCAGCGCGCCAAGACGGCGTCCCTGTTCGCCGCCGCGTCCGAGCTCGGCGCGCTCGCCGCGGGGGGCGCCGACGCGGCGTCCTGGCGCCTCGTCGGCACCCGGCTCGGCGAGGCCTACCAGATCGCCGACGACATCCGCGACGCGCTGGCGCCCGAGTCGATGCTCGGCAAGCCCGCCTGCCGCGACCGCGCGCTCGGTCGCCCGAGCGCCGTGCTCCGCCACGGCCTGGCCGGTGCCAGGAGCTGCCTCGACACGCTGGTCGCCGAGGCCGCCGGCGCGATCCCGGGTTGCCCCGGCGCCGCCGACCTCCGCGCGCTGATCGCCTCCGAGCTCCGCCGCCTGCTGCCGACCGAGCTCCTCGCGCTCGCGGCGTAGGCGCCGCACGCGCGACGTCCGCCGCGTGAGATGGGCCGATCGCCTTCTCGCGAGCGCCCGTTTCCGGGAGCTGGCGAGCGCGTTCCCGCCGACCCGACCGATCGCCCGGCGCCGTGCCGGCGCGCTGTTCGATCTCGCGACCGGGTTCGTCCACACGCAGATCCTGCTCGCCGCGGTCCGATCGGGGCTGCCGGCGATCCTGCTCGCCGACACGCCGGACGCCGACACCCTCGCAGAACGCCTCCGGCTGCCGCCGGACAGCGCGCGCCGTCTGCTCGACGCGGCGGCCGCGCTCCGGATCGCCAGGCGCCGACGCGACGGACGCTACGCGATCGGCGCGCTCGGCGCCGCCCTGATCGGCCAGGACGGCCTGCTCGCGATGATCGAGCACCACGCGCTGCTCTACGACGATCTCCGCGACCCGCTGGCGCTGCTCCGGGGCGAGGGGCCGCCCACCCGCCTGTCCCTGTTCTGGCCCTACGCGGGAGGGGCGGTCGCCCCCGACGATGCCGGCCCGTACTCCGACCTGATGGCGCGGTCGCAGGCGATGATCGCCGACGAGGTGCTCGCCGCCTGGCCGGTCCGCCGGCACCGGGTCATCCTCGACATCGGTGGCGGGGACGGCGCCTTTCTCGAGCGCGTCGGCCGCCGCGCCCGCCGCGCGCGCCTCCTGCTGTTCGATCTTCCGCCGGTCGCATCCCGCGCCCGCGCCCGGTTCCGCCGTTCCGGTCTCGACCGGCGCGCCGCCGCGATCGGCGGCGATTTCCGCACCGACCCGCTTCCCCGGGGCGCCGATCTCGCAACCCTGGTCCGGGTGCTGCACGATCACGACGACGAGACCGTGCGCGGGCTGCTCCGGCGCGTGCGCGAGGCTCTCCCTCCCGGCGGGACGCTGCTGATCGCCGAGCCGATGGCCGGAACGCCGGGCGCGCCGGCGATGGGCGACGCCTATTTCGGCTTCTACCTCCTGGCGATGGGGCGCGGCCGGCCCCGCACCGCGCGCGAGATCGACGGCATGCTGGCCGAGGCCGGATTCGCGCGCCGCACCCTGCTCCGGGGCCGGATCCCGCTGCTCTCCCGCGCCATCGCCGCCTCGTAATCACCACCGAGGTGTCAATTCAGGTTGTCGTTTCGAAGTGTCGTGCTAGGCTGACATCCGGATCGGGGGAGCCCGGCGTGATGTCGTCGGCCGGACAAGCAGAGGCGGTGGTCTTCGAGGCGCCCGAACGCCTTGCGCTCGCGACCGTGGATCTCGAGCCGTCGAAGCCGGACGACGTCGTGGTCGAGGTG
Source organism: uncultured Acetobacteraceae bacterium (assembly GCA_964249405.1). Taxonomy (GTDB): domain Bacteria; phylum Pseudomonadota; class Alphaproteobacteria; order Acetobacterales; family Acetobacteraceae; genus CAXTPV01. The sequence goes on from CAXUBX010000024.1 coordinate 7,928, forward strand.
GACTGGAGCGGGATCAGTGCCGGGACCGAGCGGCTGCTCTGGTCCGGACGCATGCCGCCGTTTCCCGGCCTCGCCTATCCTCTGGTGCCGGGATACGAGGCGGTGGGCCGCGTGATCGACGCCGGACCCGCCTCCGGCCGCAGGCGCGGCGAGACGGTCTTCGTTCCCGGTGCACGATGCTTCCGGGACGTCAGCGGCCTGTTCGGCGGCGCCGCCTCGCGTCTCGTGACGAAAGGCGACCGGACGATCCCGATCGGCGACGGACTGGGGAAGCGCGGCGTGCTGTTCGCGCTCGCCGCGACCGCCCACCATGCGGTGGCCGGCGCGCCGCCGGATCTCGTGATCGGCAACGGCGTGCTCGGCCGTCTCGTCGCACGCGCGGCCGTGGCGCTCGGCCACCCGCCGCCGACGGTGTGGGAGCGCGACCCGGCGCGGCTCGCGGGCGCGGAACCGTTCCACGTGACCGATGCCGGGCGGGACGAACGTCGCGACTACGCGCGGATCCTGGACGCGAGCGGCGACGGGTCCCTGCTCGACACGCTGGTCGGCCGGCTCGGGCATGGCGGCGAGATCGTGCTGGCCGGCTTCTACGCGGAGCCGGTCTCCTTCGCCTTTCCGCCCGCCTTCGTGCGGGAGGCACGCTTCCGCTGCTCGGCCGAATGGCGACCGGCCGACCTCGACGCCGTCCGCGTCCTGGTCGAGCGCGGCACGCTCTCGCTCGACGGGCTGGTCACCCACGAGGCGAGCCCGCGCGACGCCGCGGACGCCTACCGGACGGCATTCGAGGATCGGACCTGCCTCAAGATGGTTCTCGACTGGAGAGTGGCCGCATGAACGCACGCGAGACGGAAATCATCGCGATCTACGGAAAGGGCGGCATCGGCAAGAGCTTCACGCTCGCCAACCTCGCGTGCACGATGGCCGAGGAAGGCAAGCGCGTGCTGCTTCTCGGCTGCGACCCGAAGAGCGACACGACGTCGCTCCTGTTCGGCGGCCGGTCGTGCCCGACCATCATCGAGACCTCGGCGCGGAAGAAGGCGGCCGGCGAGAAGGTCGCGATCGGCGATGTCTGCTTCAAGCGGAACGGCGTGTTCGCGATGGAACTCGGCGGTCCCGAAGTCGGCCGCGGCTGCGGCGGCCGCGGGATCATCCACGGCTTCGAACTGCTCGACAAGCTCGGCTTCCACGACTGGGGGTTCGATCTCGTGCTGCTCGACTTCCTCGGCGACGTCGTATGCGGCGGCTTCGGCCTGCCGATCGCGCGCGACATGTGCCAGAAGGTCATCGTCGTCGGCTCGAACGACCTGCAGTCGCTCTACGTCGCGAACAACGTGTGTTCCGCGGTCGAGTATTTCCGGAAGCTCGGCGGCCATGTCGGCGTCGCCGGCCTGGTGGTGAACAAGGACGACGGCACCGGCGAGGCGCATGCCTTCGCGCGCGCGGCCGGCATCCCGGTGCTGGCCTCGATCCCGGCCGACGAGGACATCAGGCGGAAGAGCGCGTCTTACGAGATCGTCGGCACCGGCGAGAGCCGCTGGGCGCCGCTGTTCTCCGATCTGGCCCGCGCCGTCGTCGAGGCGCCGCCCGGGCAGGCGGCGCCGCTGTCGCAGGATGCGCTGCTCGGCCTGTTCTCCGGGGACGCGGTCGGCCGCGGCGTCGTGCTCGAGCCGGCGACGATGGACGACATGTGCGGCGGCGTCGCGCCGGCGCCGAGACCGACACTCGAGGTGGTGTACGAGGATGCGTGATCCGGCCGAGACCGGCGGCGGCTGCCACGCCGGACGCGACACCATGCTCGATGCGGCGCGGCGGGCCGGGCGGTCCGAAACGCTCGACCGGCTGCTCGCCGACTACAAGCGCGGCCCGCACGACCAGCCGCAATCGATGTGCCCGGCGTTCGGCTCGCTCCGCTCGTCGCTCCGGATGCGGCGCGTGGCGACGATCCTCTGCGGCTCGGCCTGCTGCGTCTACGGCCTCACCTTCACGTCGCGCTTCTACGGGGCGCGGCGTTCGGTGCACTACGTGCCGTTCAACTCCGAGTCTCTCGTGCGCGGCGAGGTGTTCGAGGACATCGCCGGCGCGGTCCGCGCGATCGCCGACCCCGCCGCGCTCGACGCGGTGGTGGTGATCAATCTCTGCGTGCCGACCGCCTCCGGCGTGCCGCTCGACCTGCTGCCGCGCACCGTCGAAGGCGTGCGCGTCATCGGCATCGACGTGCCGGGCTTCGGCGTGCCGACGCACGCGGAGGCGAAGGACGTGCTGGCCGGCGCGATGCTGCGGACGGCGCGGGCCGAGATCGAGACCGGTCCCGTCGCCCGGCCGCGCGGCACCGCGCGAGGCGACGAGCAGCGGACGGTGGCGCTGATCGGCGAGCTGTTCCCGGCCGATCCGATGGCGGTCGCAGCCCTTCTCGCCCCGCTCGGCGCCGGCGTGGCCCCGCCGGTGCCGCCCCGCGAATGGCGCGACCTCTACGGCGCGCTCGACTGCGACGTCGCCGCCGCCATCCATCCGTTCTATGTCGCCGCGATCCGCGAGTTCGGTGCCGCCGGGCGGCCGGTGATCGCCTCCGCGCCGGTCGGCGTCGCTGCCACCGAAGCCTGGCTCGCCCGCATCGCGGCCGCCCTCGACCTGCCGCAGACCCGCCTCGACGCAGCGCTCGACGCGGTCCTGCCGCCGCTCCGGGCCGCGCTCGCCGCCCATCCGGTCAACGCCCGCATCACGCTCTCGGGCTACGAGGGATCGGAACTCCTCGTCGCCCGCCTGCTGATCGAGGCGGGCGCCGAGATCCCCTACGTCGGGACCGCGCTCGCGCGCACCGACTGGAACGACGCCGACCGGATCTGGCTGGAGGCGCACGGCGTCCACGTGCAGTTCCGTGCCTCGCTCGAGCAGGATCTCGCCGCCCTCGACGCGGTCGATCCCGATCTGGCGATCGGCACCACGCCCGTCGTCCAGCAGGCCAAGGAGCGCGGAACGCCCGCGATCTACTACACGAACATCGTTTCCGGCCGGCCGCTTCTCGGACTGCCGGGGATCCCGTCGATCGCCGCCATCGTCGCGGCGCAGGCGAACGGACGCGAGCGCTTCCGCCGGATGGTCTCCTTCTTCTCGCCCGAGGCGCACTGACGATGCTCGTCATCGATCACGACCGGGCCGGCGGATACTGGGGCGCCGTCTACGTGTTCGGCGCCCTCGACGGCCTCCGCGTGATCATCGACGGCCCGGTCGGCTGCGAGAACCTCCCCGTCACCGCGGTGCTGCACTACACCGACGCGCTGCCACCCCACGCGCTCGCGGTCGCCGTCACCGGCCTCGACGAGGACGCGCTCTCGATGAACGGGACCGAGGACGCGCTCCGGCGGGCGGAGGCCCACGCCGGCGACAAGCGGCCGGCGGTGGTCGTCACCGGCAGCATCGCCGAGATGATCGGCGGCGGCGTCGCGCCGGAAGGCTCGAACCTGCTGCGCTTCGTGCCGAGGACGATCGACGAGGACCAGTGGCAATGCGCCGACCGCGCGCTGTTCTGGCTCTGGTCGCAGTTCGGGACCGCGCGCAAGAAGGGGACCGCGGTGCGCCGACCCGACGCGCCGACCGCGGCCACGCCGAAGAAGCGCGTCAACATCGTGGGCGCGATCCACGGCACCTTCAACATGCCGTCCGACCTCGCGGAGATCCGCCGGCTCGTGGAAGGCATCGGGGCCGAGGTCAATCTCGTCTACCCGATCGAGGCCCATCTCGACGACACCCCCCGCCTCGCGGAGGCGGACGCCACGATCTGTCTCTACCGCGAGTTCGGCGCGACGCTCTGCGAGGAGCTCGGCAAGCCGTGGTTCCACGCGCCGTTCGGCGTGTTCCGGACCACCGCCTTCCTCCGCAGTCTCGGCGAGACGCTCGGGCTCGATCCCGAACCCTTCATCGCGCGCGAGAAGCGGACGACGATCCGCCCGGTCTGGGACCTCTGGCGAAGCGTCACCCAGGATTTCTTCGCGACCGGCTCCTTCGCGATCGCGGCGACCGAGACCTACGCGCGCGGCGTCCGCCGCTTCCTCGAGGGAGAGCTCGGCATTCCGTGCCTGTTCGCCTTCGAGCGCCGCCCCGGCGAGAAGCCGGACAACGCCGCCGTGCGCGAGGCCGTCCGGACCCGGGCGCCGATGGTGATGTTCGGTTCGAACAACGAGCGGATCTACGCCGCCGAGTGCCACGCGCGGACGATCCACGTCGCGTCGTCCTTCCCCGGCACCGTGGTCCGGCGGGCGACCGGAACGCCCTTCATGGGGTACGCCGGTGCGACCTGGCTGGTGCAGGAATACTGCAACGCGCTGTTCGACGCGCTGTTCGCGATGCTGCCGCTCGGCACCGAGCTCGATCGGATCGAGGCGACGCCGGCGCCGTCGCGCGCCGAGCTCGCCTGGGATCCGGACGCGACGTCGCTGCTCGAGCGCCATGTCGAGCGCTCGCCCTTTCTCGTCCGCATCTCGGCCGCCGGGCATCTCCGCGCCGCCGTGGAGCGGCGCGCGCGGGATCTCGGTTCCGCACACGTGACCGTCGAGCTGGTCCGACGCACGCTCGACACCGCCGAAGTCGCCGCGTCGTGAAGAAGGGGAGACACCATGCCGAGTGACTACGAGAAACGGTCGGTCCTGTCGGGACTGAGCGAACTGGAAGCGAAGGAGTTCAACCGCTTCTTCGTGCTGAGCTTCGTGATCTTCGTCGGCATCGCCGTCGTCGCGCACATCCTCGCCTGGCTTTGGCGCCCCTGGGGCATGTCGTAGGGAGAACGAACCATGTGGCGCGTCTGGATCCTCTTCGACCCGCGGCGGGCGCTGCTCGGCCTGTTCGGGTTCCTGCTGACGCTCGCGTTGATCATCCACTTCATCCTGCTCAGCACGGATCGCTTCAACTGGCTGGGTTCGCCGAACCACATCTCGGCGATGAACCAGCCGATCCAGCAGATGACCCCGCTGCCGGCCACGCCGAAACAGCCCTGAGACGTCGCGTGCCGTCGGCCGCATCATCACGGAGAACCTCGTCATGGCGATGATGAGCTTCGAGTACAAGTACCGGGTGAGGGGCGGCACGCTGCTCGGCGGTGACCTGTTCGATTTCTGGCTCGGCCCGTTCTATGTCGGGTTCTTCGGGGTCACCACGGCGTTCTTCAGCATCTTCGGCACGCTGCTGATCATCTGGGCGGCCGCCGAGGGATCGACCTGGAACATCTGGCGCATCAGCATCGCGCCCCCCGACCTCCGCTACGGGCTCGGCTTCGCCCCGCTCCGTGACGGCGGGTTCTGGCAGTGGATCACCTTCTGCGCGGTCGGCGCGTTCTGTTCATGGGCGCTCCGCATGGTCGAGATCGCGCGGAAGCTCGGCATGGGACTGCACATCCCGATCGCCTTCTCGGGCGCGATCCTGGCCTACGTGACGCTCGAGGTGATCCGTCCGTTGCTGATGGGGGCGTGGGGGAACGCGTTTCCCTACGGGATCATCTCGCATCTCGACTGGGTGTCGAACGTCGGTTACCAGTACATCCAGTTCCACTACAATCCGGCGCACATGATCGCGGTGACGTTCTTCTTCACCACGACCTTCCTGCTGGCGATGCATGGCGGCGTCATCCTCTCGACGACCAACCCGCCGAAGGGCGAGCCGACCAAACCGGCGGATTTCGAGGACAGCTTCTTCCGCGACCTGATCGTCTACTCGATCGGTCCGCTCGGCATCCATCGTCTCGGCTGGTTCTGCGCGATCAATGCCGGCGTGTGGAGCGCGATCTGCATCGTGCTGAGCGGGCCGTTCTGGACCCGCGGCTGGCCGGAGTGGTGGAACTGGTGGCTCAACCTTCCGTTCTGGAACTGAAACCATGCTCGATTACGGAACGAGGTTCGGCACCGAATACCAGAACCTCTTCAATCGGACCCACGTGGAGGGGCCGATCGAGGCGGGGGCGCCGCTGCTCGACGGTCGCGAGGACAACCGTCGGGGAACGCCGTTCTCGTCCCGCCTGCTCGGGCTGGTCGGCGCCGCCCAGGTCGGCCCGTTCTATCTCGGCGCGACCGGTCTCGCCTCGATCGTCTGCGGGTTCATCGCGTTCGAGATCATCGGGCTGAACATGCTGGCCTCGGTGGACTGGAACCCCGTCGAGTTCATCCGGAAGCTGCCCTGGCTCGCACTCGAGCCGCCGGCCCCCGCCTACGGGCTCCGGATCCCGCCGCTCGACCAGGGCGGATGGTGGCTGATGGCCGGCTTCTTCCTGACCGCCTCCATCTTCCTCTGGTGGGCGCGGGTGTACCGGCGCGCGCGCATGCTCGGCTTGGGCACCCACGTCGCCTGGGCCTTCGCGTCGGCGATCTTCCTCTATCTGGTCGACGGCTTCATCCGGCCGCTGCTGATGGGATCGTGGGGCGAGGGCGTGCCGTTCGGCATCTTCGCCCATCTCGACTGGACCGCGGCGCTGTCGATCCGCTACGGCAACCTCTACTACGATCCGTTCCACATGCTCTCGATCGTCTTCCTCTACGGGTCGGCGCTGCTGTTCGCGATGCACGGCGGGACGATCCTGGCAACCAGCCGCTACTGGGGCGAGCGCGAGCACGAGCTCATCATCGACCGCGGCACCGCGGCGGAGCGCGGCGGGCTGTTCTGGCGCTGGGTCATGGGCTTCAACGCGAGCTTCGAGAGCATCCATCGCTGGGCCTGGTGGTTCGCGGTGCTCTGCACGCTGACCGGCGGGATCGGCATCCTGCTGACCGGCACGGTGGTCGACAACTGGTATCTCTGGGGCGTGAAGCACGGGATCGCGCCGACCTATCCCAGGGTCTGGCCGCACGAGATCCAGGATCCCGGCCTGCTGCGCGGGAACAACGGCTGATGCGCGCCCTGGTCGCCCCGTTCGGTGCCGTCGCCTTCGCGACGCGGCGCGGCGCGCTCTCGCTTCGCGAGCATCCCTGGCAATGGGTCCTGTCGATCGGCGCCCTGCTCGGGATCCTGATCGTGATCGGCCTCGCCTTCACCCTCGAACGGCTGCCGATCCAGAGCGTGGAGCGCGGCTATCGCGGCACCGGCATGCAGCAGAACTGGAACGTGCGCGAAGTCGAGCGCCACATGGACGCGAACCGGCCGCTGGTGCCGCTGCCGGCGGTGCCTCCGGCCGGCCGCACGGCGGCCGAGGCCTACCACAACATCCAGGTCCTGCAGGACGCCGACGCCAACCAGTTCCTTCGCCTGATGGGCGCGTTCCCCAACTGGATCGCGCCGTCGCTCGGCTGCGCCTATTGTCACAGTCTCGCGAACATGGCTTCCGACACGCTCTACACGAAGACGGTCGCGCGCCACATGATCGAGATGACGCGCGCGATCAACACCGAGTGGAAGAGCCATGTCGGCAATGTCGGCGTGACCTGCTACACCTGCCATCGCGGTCACTCGGTCCCGCAATACGTGTGGTTCACCTCGCCGCCGCCCCGGGACGCGGGCGGTCTTGCCGAGACCAACACGGGTCAGGCCCTGCCGTCGCAGGCGTCGGCGCTGACGGAGCTCGCGACCGACCCGTTCACGCCGTTCCTGCTCGACAACCGTCCGATCCGGGTCGAGGGCCAGACCGCGCTGCCCGGCACCAGCAACGCGTCCACGAAGGAGACCGAGTGGACCTACGGGCTGATGGCGCATTTCGGCCACTCGCTCGGCGTCGGCTGCACCTACTGCCACAACACGCGCGACTTCACCGAATGGGATCAGGGAACGCCGGCGCGGGTGACGGCCTGGTACGGCATCGAGATGGTTCGCGCGCTCAACCGCCAGTACATGGAACCGATCCGGACGGTGTTCCCGGCGGACCGTCTCGGCCCGACCGGCGACGTGCCGAAGATCAACTGCCTGACCTGCCACCAGGGCGCCTACAAGCCGTTCTACGGAGCGAGCGAACTCTCCGCCTACCCGCTGCTGTCGGAGAAGCCATCGCCCTATCCCGCCAACGCCGGAGCGCAGCCGTGAGACGTCTCGCCGCCGCCATCTCGCTCTTCTGCCTGTGCCTGTGGTCCGGCGGTGCGGCCCTGGCCGCCGACGACGCGACGGCGGCGGCGACCGTCGCGCGCGGCAAGTACCTCACCGACATGGCCGACTGCGCCGGCTGCCACGTCGCGTCGGGAGGCCGCTACATGGCGGGCGGCCAGTACATGGAGATGCCGTTCGGCGACATCTCGACCCCGAACATCACGCCCGACAAGCGGACCGGGATCGGCCTCTACACGGATGCCGAATGGCTCCGCCTGATGCATCGCGGGATCGGCCGACAGGGCGACTACATCTACCCCGCGATGCCGTATCCCTGGTACTCGACGGTGAACGATGCAGATCTGCTCGCGATCAAGGCCTACCTGTTCACGCTGAAACCGGTCTACGCGCCGCGCCAGCCGAACAAGATCTGGTTTCCCTTCACCCTCCGTCCGGCGATCGCGATCTGGGACGCGTTCTTCATCCCGGGCACCCGCTTCAAGCCCGATCCGCACGAGAGCGCCGAGCTCAACCGTGGCCGCTACATCGTGACCGGGCTCGAGCATTGCGGCGAATGCCACAACCACCGGAATTTCCTCGGCAACACCTCCTGGGCGATCAAGCTCCGCGGCGGCCCGATCACCAAGTGGTACGCGCCCAGTCTGCGGCCGGACAAGCTGACCGGGATCGGCGACTTCAACGCCGACGAGATCGCCGAGTGGCTGAAGACCGGCCACCAGAGCGCGATCGGCCCGGTCGCCGGTCCGATGGGCGAGGTGATCGACGTCAGCACGATGAAGCTGACCGACAGCGACCTGCACGCGATCGCCGCCTACATCCTGTCGCTGCCGCCGACACCCGCCTACGACGCGGCGAACCCGGCGCTGCGTCCCGCCGCGATGTCGGCCGGGCGGAACACCTATCTCAGCCACTGCGCCTCCTGCCATCAGGCGAACGGGCAGGGGCTGCCCGGCCGCATCCCGGCGCTCGACGGCAATGGCATGGTGCGCGCGACCGGGCCGCAGGACGTGCTCCGCATCGTCTACGGCGGCCATTACGCGCGCGGCCCCTGGGGCATCATGCCGGGTGTCGGTGCCGACATGACGGACGCCGAGGTCGCGTCGGTCACCAACTACGTCCGCCAGGCGTGGTCGAACCGGGCGCCCGCCAACGCGACGGTGCTGCTCGCGTCCCTGATCCGGGAGGACACCCACACGCTGATGGAGGGCGAGCGGCCGAACGGCTGTCCGTCGCTCGCCAACAAGACGCTCGCCGCCGTGCTGGCCGACAAGTCGAACGGCATCGCCGACACGCTCGCCTCGACCAACGAGGCGAACCTGCTGCAGAGCGTCGACGTGATCGTTCCCAAGGTGCGCGCGGCGGCACCCGACATGACGCAGTCCGATCTCGTCAACGGCCTGATGATCGCCTACTGCCCGACCGCGACCGCCGACCCGCGCTCGGCACCCGGCAACAGCTGGTGGCACCTGACCCGGTTCGCCGAACGCCTCTACACGCAACTCACCACGAACGGCGCCTACTGATGTCCGCGCACACCTACCCCGGCCAGTATTTCATCTTCTTCATGGTCGTCGTGCTGGCTTGGCTCTGGCTCGCGTCCGGCAGCGTCTACGGCTGGCGTCGGCGGATCATCGGCGCACCGCTCGCGGTGACCGCGCTCGTGGTCTGGACCGGGATCGCCGGCCTGGTGCTGCTGTTCGTCGGACCCTACTGGCGAAGCGTCTACTTCGTGCTCCTCCAGCCGGGCTGACCCGCCGGCGCGCCGACCCCGGGGGAGTTGGCGCCGCCGTCGACGCGGCGCACTCTCGTCGCGATGCGCATCGCTCCCTACGGCACCTGGTCGTCCCCGGTCACCGACACGCTGGTCGCGGGGGCGACCGTCACGCTGTCCGGCCTGTCCGCGGACGCGGACCACCTGCTCTGGCTCGAGCAGCGTCCAGCGGAGGGCGGACGCACCGTCCTCGTGACCCGCCGGCCGGACGGCGCCGTGCTCGACCTGACGCCGCCCCCGTTCGACGTCGCGACGCGGGTCCACGAGTATGGCGGCGGCGCCTATCACGCCCGGGCCGGCCGGATCGTCTTCAGCGACAAGTCCGAGGGTGCGGTCTTCGTCCTCGACCCGGGCGTCGCGCCACGCTGCATCGCCGCCGTCCCGGGATGCCGGTATGCCGATTTCCGGATCGCGCCCGACGGCGACACCGCGGTCGCGGTGCGCGAGGACGCGCGCGGGAGGCGCCCGACCGACCCCGAGAACACGATCGTCCGCCTCGACCTCGCGGGCGGCATCGCGTGTTCCGCGAACGACGGGGTCGTGCTGGTGCGCGGTCCGGACTTCGTCTCGAACCCCCGCCTGTCCGCCGACGGTGCCGCCCTGGCCTGGCTCGAATGGGACCATCCCGACATGCCGTGGGACGCGACGCGGCTCCGCCGTGGCCGGGTCCTGCCCGATGGCGACGGTCTCCGGGAGACGACGACGGTCGCGGGCGGCCCCGGCTGCTCGATCGTGCAGCCGGAATGGCGGGACCGCGCGCTCGTCTTCTCGAGCGACGAGACCGGCTGGTGGAACCTCGTCGAGGCGGCTCCCGATGGCACGAGGCGGCTCTGGCCGATCGAGGCCGAGATCGGCGGACCCTCCTGGGTGTTCGGCCGTCGCTGGCACGACGTGCTGCCGGATGGCCGCATCCTCGCCGCCGTCAGCCGCGACGGCACCACGCGCGCGGTGGTGATCGAGGAGGGGCGGGCGACGGCGCTCCCGGTCGGCCCGGTCGCCGAGTGCCCGGTCCCGCTCGGAGGGGCGCTCTCCGGCTCGATCGCCTGTCTGCTCGCCGCTCCGGAGGCGCCGCCGGCGATCGCGCTGTCCGCGCCCGCGGCCGATGCCACGCCGCGGACGATCCGCGCCAGCACGCCGGCGACCCTGTCCCCGGGCGACGTCTCGGTCGCGGAGGCGATCGCCTTTCCGGCCGCCGACGGCGCGACCGGGCACGCCTGGTGGTATGCCCCCAGGAACCGCACCCATCGCGCACCGGACGGCGAGAAGCCGCCCCTTCTGGTCCTGTCGCACGGCGGCCCGACCTCGATGGTCTCGGACCAGTATTCGCCTCGGGTGCAATGGTGGACCAGCCGCGGCTTCGGCGTCGTGGACGTGAACTATGGCGGCTCGACCGGGTTCGGCCGGGCGTACCGCACGCGGCTCGAAGGCCGGTGGGGGCTCGTCGACGTGGCCGACTGCATCGAGGCGGCGCGGTTCCTGGTCGAGAGCGGCCGGGTCGATCCGGCGCGGATCGCGATCCGCGGCGGCAGCGCCGGCGGCTTCACCACGCTGGCGGCGCTCGCCTCCTCCGATCTGTTCGCCGCCGGTGCCAGTCTCTACGGGGTCACCGATCTGGCCCTGCTCGCCGGCGAGACGCACAAGTTCGAGTCCCGCTACCTCGACCGGCTGATCGCACCGTTCGCCGGCAACGAGGCGCTCTACGCCGAGCGCTCGCCGATCACGCACGCCGACAGGATCGCCTGCCCGGTGATCTTCTTCCAGGGCCTCGACGACAAGGTGGTCCCCCCGAACCAGGCTCGCGCGATGGCCGCCTCGCTCGCCGCGCGCGGACTGGCCGCCCCGCTCCACGAGTTCGCGGAAGAAGGACACGGCTTCCGCCGCGAGGAGACGATCCGTCGCGTGCTGACCCTCGAGCTCGACTTCTATCGCGAGGTGTTCGGGCTTCGGACCTCGTCTGCCGAGTGCTGAACGCCCAAGAAACGAGATGACGGTTTCAAAGACGTCATGCCGAGCGTCCGTGCGGCTGCCAGAACCGCGGCCGGGTGCCGCTGCCCGGGACGAGTTGCGGGAGAAGCGATCCCGTGGCATCCAGTGCCTGGACTTCGGGAGTTGAGGCCTTGACTGCGCGAATGGCCGGGCCTCGGCTGCCCTGCGGTCCCGGGCGCCGGCAGGTCGGCCGACCCTCCCTTCCCACCATGGCGCGAGGCGACCCATGCGAATTGCGGTGATCGGCGGCGGCTATGTCGGCCTCGTCTCGGCGGCCTGCTTCGCGGATTTTGGCATCGAGGTCGCGGTCGTGGAGGTGGACGAAGCCCGCCTCGCGTTGCTCCGGGACGGCCGAATGCCGATCTACGAGCCGGGGCTGGACCACCTGGTGCGCGAGGGCGTCGCGGCCGGCCGTCTCGGTTTCGGCGGGGATCTCGGGGCCGCGGTACGCGGCGTGGATGCGGTGTTCATCGCCGTCGGCACCCCCTCCCGCCGCGGCGACGGCCATGCCGACCTGACCTACGTCCACGAGGCCGCGCGGCAGATCGCGCTCGCGCTCGAGGACTACGCGGTCGTCGTGACCAAGAGCACGGTTCCGGTCGGCACCGGGCGGAGCATCGCCCGGATCATCCGCGAGGCGCGTCCGGATCTCGACTTCGATGTCGCCTCGAACCCGGAATTCCTCCGGGAAGGCAGCGCCATCGGCGACTTCATGCGGCCGGACCGCGTCGTCATCGGCGCCGACAGCGAGCGGGCGCGCGAGGTGCTCGGCCGGCTCTATCGACCGCTGAACCTGATCGAGACGCCGATCGTGTTCTCCGGGATCGAGACCGCGGAACTCACGAAATATGCCGCCAACGCCTTCCTCGCGATGAAGGTCACCTTCATCAACGAGATGGCGGACCTCTGCGAGAAGGTCGGTGCCGACATCCACGACGTCTCGAAGGGTCTCGGCCTCGACGGTCGGATCGGCCGCAAGTTTCTCCATCCGGGCCCCGGTTTCGGCGGCTCGTGCTTTCCGAAAGACACGCTGGCCCTCGCGCGGATCGCCGACGAGGCCGGCGCGCCGTCGCGCCTCGTGGATGCCACGATCGCGGTGAACGACGCGCGCAAGCGCGGCATGGCGGGCCGCGTCGCGCGCGCGCTCGGCGGTTCGGTCGCAGGCTCGCGGATCGCGGTTCTCGGACTGTCCTTCAAGCCCGAGACGGACGACATGCGCGACAGCCCGTCGATCCCGCTGGTCGAGGCGCTGGTCGGCGACGGCGCCGAGGTCGTCGCGTTCGATCCGGAGGCGATGGGCCAGGCCAGGAAGGTGCTCCCCGCTTCACTCCGCTACGGGTCCGACGCCGTCGAGACGGTACGAGGGGCCGACGCCGTCGTGGTCGTCACGGAATGGAACGAGTTCCGGGCCCTCGGTCCGGAACCCCTGCGATCGCTGATGCGCGGCAAGGTCGTGGTCGACCTCCGCAACGTCTTCGATCCGGCGGCGATGGAGGAAGCCGGCTTCTCCTACTCGGCGATCGGCCGCGCCGGCCTCTGAACGGGGCGAGCCGCGCCGGGGAGCCGGATCGCCGGCTCCCGCCCGCGCCGGCCTGACCGTTACTGATCAATAACGTCTTGCGCCGCAGCAAAACCCGTTGCCTCACTCCGTATCGTTACCGTAACGTATTCCGAGCGACACTCGTGCCGCGAGCGAAGCCTCGGAGGCGACCATGCGGACGTTCATCGACGCCGAGATCCCGGGCAGCCGGTCCTGGCCGCTTGCCGGCCAGCCGGGCCATCGACGTCCGGTCGCCGTCGACATGCTGGCCTGTGCCGCCGGCCTTCTCGGCGCCGATCTGCTCGCGGTGCTCGCGGCGCACGCCGTCGCCCTCGGGGCGTCGTGGCCGGTCGCCGGCGTCTTCGGCCCGTCGCACGGACGTCCCGTCCTGGCGCTCCCGGGCGCGCGGGAGGCCGGGGTCAGCCTCTGCATCGTGGCCGGCGTGCTCTCGTGCCTCGCGGGATGCGGACACTACCGCGAGAAGCTTCCGTTCTGGACCGAGGCGCGACAGGTCCTGGTCGCCGGCCTGTTCGCCTTCCTGGTCGCCGGTCTCGCGAACACGATGTCCGGCCCCGGCCGGATCCCGTCCGCCGAGTGGCTGATCTTTGCTCCGCTTGCCCTCGCGTGCCGCAGGATCGCCAAGCAGGGGCTCGATCGGGGCGGCCTGTGGCGCATGCCGGTCCTCGTCGTCGGCGGGATCGCGAGCCGGGCCCCGCTCGTCGAGATCCTCTCGTCGGGAACCCTGCCGGGGTATCGCGTCGCCGGCGTCGTCGGTCCGGAGATCGCCGACCTGATCGCCTCGACCGGCGGCTGGCGCCGGCAGCTTCGCGAAGCGAACGCGGCGCGCCTCGCGATCGTCGCCGGTCCGGACAACGAGGATGACCGGAAGATCGTCAGCACCGTGATCCGCGAGCGCGTCCCTTTCTTCATCCTTCCGCACTGGAACGCGTTCCCGGTGGTCGGATGGCGGGCGATCCCGTTCTTCAGCCACGACAGGATCCTGCTGTCGTACTGCAACAATCTCGCCCAGCCGCTGTCCCGGTTCGCCAAGCACGCGCTCGACGTCGCGGGAGCCGCTCTGCTGCTCGCTCTCTCCTCGCCGCTGATGGCCCTGATCGCCGTCCTGGTCGCGAGCGATGGCGGTCGGCCGATCTTCGCCCATGAACGGATCGGCGCGAACGGACGCCGTTTCCGCTGCCTCAAGTTCCGCACCATGGTGACGAACGGCGCCGAGGTGCTGCGCCAGGCCTTCGAGCGTGATCCGGTGCTCGCGGCCGAGTGGGCGGCGGTGCGGAAGCTGAAGCGCGATCCGCGCGTGACCCCGGTCGGCCGCATCCTGCGCCGGACCAGCCTCGACGAGCTGCCGCAGCTCATCAACGTCCTGCGCGGCGAGATGAGCCTGGTCGGGCCGCGGCCGATCGTCGCCGAGGAGGTCGGACGTTACGCGGACGACATCGCCTTCTACTACGGGACCCGTCCGGGACTGACCGGCCTCTGGCAGGTCAGCGGCCGGAGCGAGACGTCGTTCCAGCAGCGCGTCCGCCTCGATGCCTCCTACGTGAGGAACTGGACGATCTGGCACGACGTCGCGATCCTCGCGAAGACGGTCTCCGTGGTCCTCGGCCGCCGCGGAGCGCACTGATGAGCGGTGTCGCGGCGTCCCTCCCGGTCGCGCCATCCTCCGCGGCCCGTCTCGCGACGGAACCGCACGGCGACGCCGGCGTGCTCCGCGTGCTCCATGTCGTGGAGACCGCGCTCGGCGGATGCGGGACCTACCTCAACGAGATCGTGCCGCTGCAGATCGCCCATCTCGGGATCGGCAACGTCCGCGTCGTCGCGCCGGACCGGCATCTCCGGCAGATGCAGGCGATCGACCCTTGCGTCGTCGAACCGTTCCGGCGCGCCGGACGGTGGCGTGGCCTCCTCCGCCTCACGGTCGCCGTGATCGCCGCCTGCCGGGCGCATCGGCCGTCCGTGGTGCACGCCCATTCGACGGTCGCGGGACTGGTGGTGCGGCTGCTCGGTCTCGTCCAGCGCCGACGCTTCGTGGTCGTCTATTGCCCGCATGGATGGGCGTTCGATGTCGAGAGTGCCGGACCGCTCCGTCGCCTCGCGCGCGGCGCCGAGCGGCTGCTGTCGCTCTGCTGCGATCGCGTGGTCGCGATCTCCGACGCCGAGGCCGAGCGTGCTCGCGCCGCCGGCATCGCGCTCGACCGGATCTCGGTGATCCCGAACGGCGTCGGCGCCTCGCTGCCTGCTTCGTCGACCGCGTCGCCGACCGCTTCGGGAGCGGCGTGGTCGACCGGCCGGCGCAAGGTCCTGTTCGTCGGCCGGCTCGACCGGCAGAAGGGGCTCGACGTGCTGCTCGCCGCGGTACGCGGTTGCGCTGATCGGCTCTCGGTCCGGGTCGTCGGCGAGCCCGTGGTCGGCGACAGCAGGGTCGCGCCGGCGGAGGACGTCGATGTCGACTATCTCGGCTGGCTCGATCCCGACGGCGTCTGTCGCCAGATGCAGGCGTGCGACGTGCTCGTGGTCCCGTCGCGCTGGGAAGGCTTCGGCCTCGTCGCGGTCGAGGCGATGCGCGCGGGCAAGGCGGTCATCGCGTCCGCCGTCGGCGGCCTGCCGGAGATCGTGCTCGACGGCGTGACCGGCCGCGTCGTTCCGCCCGGGGACCCGTTCCGGCTACGCGACGCGCTGCTCGGGATCACGGACGAGGAGCTCCGGACCATGGGCGCGGCGGGCCGCGAGCGCTTTCTCGGCCGCTTCACCAGCGACCGGCTCTGCGAGGCGCTCGACGATCTCTACCGGTCGCTGCTGCTCGCCCGGGCCGCGGCCCGTCCTCCGGCGGCGGCGACCCATGTCTAGGGACGTCTTCATCAACGGCCGTTTCCTCACCCAGAGGCTGAGCGGCGTCCAGCGTTTCGGCCGCGAGATGGTGCAGGCGCTCGACGCCATCCTCGGCGCCGAACGGGCGGCCGGCCGCCGGTCGCCGTCGCGCTGGTTCCTCGTCGCGCCGGAGGGCGCACGCTGCGACCTCGATCTCGGCGCCATCTCGTTCCGCTCCGCGGGCGCGCTCCGGGGACATCTCTGGGAGCAGGTCACGCTCGGGCGCCTCGCGCGGTCGGGCGTCCTGGTCAACACCGGCAACACCGCGCCGATCCTGCACGGGCGCAAGATCGTGGTCGTGCACGACGCCGCGGTCTATCGCACCCCCGAGAATTTCGGACGTCTCTACGGCGTCCTGCACCGGCTGCTCGGCCGTGCCCTGGTGCGCCGCTCGCGCATCGGCACCGTCTCCGCCTTCTCGCGGGACGAGCTGACCCGCGCGCTCCGCGTCGATGGCGACGAGGTCTTCATCGTCCCGAACGGGTGGGAGCACATCGCGCGCGTCGTCCCGGATGACGGCATCGTCGGACGGCTGTCGCTCTCGGGCACCCGGTATTTCGTGATCCTCGGCAACGCCGCGCCGAACAAGAACGTCGCCCGTGCCATCGACGCCTTCGCGCGGCTCCGGGCCCCCGGGACGCGCCTCGTCATCGTCGGCGCGTCCGGATCCGCGGTGTTCCGCACCGCGGCACCCGCGCCGGAGCACGGCGTGGTGATCGCGGGAAGCCGCACGGACGCCGAGATCGCGGGACTGCTGCGCGGCGCCGTCGGCCTGGTGTTCCCGAGCCTCTACGAGGGCTTCGGCATCCCGCCGCTCGAGGCGATGGCGCACGGCTGTCCGGTGGTCGCCTCCGACATTCCGGTGGTGCGCGAGGTCTGCCGCGACGCCGCCTCGTATTTCGATCCGGGCTCGGCCGGATCGATCGCCGGCGCGATGCGCGACGCCCTCGACGTCGCGCGTCCCCGCCCGTTCGGGCAGGGCGGCGAGCCCGAGACGCTGCGCCACTTCTCGTGGACGCGGAGCGCCCGCACGCTCCTCGACGAGATCGTGAAGCTGCAGGCGGCCTAGATGACGGGGCTCGCGATGCCGGCCCGTCCTGCGCGTCCCGGAGCGCCCTCGCGGACGGCACGGCGGGGCGGCGCGGTCCTCCGCGGCCTGTCCTCGATGACCGCGGTGAACGCGGCCAAGGCCTTCGTCGCGGTGCTGGTCTCCGTCCTGGTCGCGCACCGCGTGCCACCGTCCGAGTTCGGACTGGTCGCCTTCTCGGTCCCGCTGCTGTCGCTGGTCACCCTGCTCACCGATCTCGGCATCGCCAGCGCCATCGTCCGCGAGCCCACCCTCGACCGGCGGCAGGCCGGCGCCGCCACGGTCCTGATGGCGATCGCCGGGCTCGCGGGCGCAACACTCCTCCTGCTCGCGTCCTTCCCGCTCGCCCGTGCCTTGTCGATGCACGGTCTCGGGCCGGTTCTCGCCTCCTATGCGGGCGTGGCGGCGCTCTCCGTCGCGGCGGCCGCTCCGCGGGCGCTGCTCGAGCGACGCTGCGCCTACGGCCGGATCGCCGCCGTCGAGGGTGCCGCCCTCGCGCTCGGCTCGGCCAGCTTCGTCCTCTCGGTGGGCAGGATCGGCATCCTCGCGCTCGTCGCCTACCAGCTCGTGCTGCAGCTGGTCCGCGCCGTCTCGTTCCTCGCGATGGCGCGCCCGCTGTTCGAGCCCAATCTCGGCTTCGGACGGGTTCGCGGTCTCGTCCGGATCGGCAGCTGGCTGCTGCTCACGAACCTGCTCTCGTATGCCGCGCGCAATCTCGACAACCTGCTGGTCGGCGCGTGTCTCGGCGCCGCCTCGCTCGGCGTCTACGGCCTCGCCTACCAGTTCATGACGCTGCCGCTCGTGCTGATCACCTGGCCGGCGAGCGGCGTGCTCCTCGCCAGCCTGTCACGGCTCCGCAAGGAGCCGGCCGCCGCGCGCGCCGGGGCGGTCCTGGCGCTGATCGGGGCGACCGCCGCGGTGAGCTTCCCGGCGATGGCGTTCCTCGCGGTCGGCGCGACGCTGCCGATCGATCTCGTCTACGCGGGACGCTGGCACGGGCTCGCCCGTGTGGTCGCCATCCTGGCCCCGGTCGGCGCCGCGCAGTCGGTCGCCTCCTACAGCGGCGCCGTGCTGGTGGCCGAAGGTGCGATCGGTGCCAATGCCGCGATCGGCGCGCTCAACGGCGTCGTGCTCTCGGCGGTGTTCCTGCTCGCGGTCTGGTTCGGCCTCGACACGCTCGTGCTGTGCTACGCCGGAGCGGCGCTCGTTCTCGCCGCGGTGCAGCTCCTCGTCACCTGCCGCAACGCCGGGATCGATCCGCGAAGCCTCGGGCGCGCCGTCGCCCCCGGTCTCCTCGCGTCGGCGGTCGGCTCCGCCTGCTTCCTGGTCGTGGAGCGTCCGGCACCCCCCGGCCTCGCCTCCTGGCTGCTCGCCTCCGCCGGTTTCGCGACCGCCTCCCTCGGCGTGCTCGTCGTGTTCCGACGCCGACTTCTGCACGGGTTGCGACAGCTCTCGGTCCTCGGCGACCGGCTCGACATCGCGGAGCCGACATGACGCGGGATCGTTCCGGACCGCGGCAGAGTCTCGTCGTCGTCCAGATGCTGCGCGGCCTCGCCGCCACCCTCGTGCTGATCGGGCACGTGCAGGGCGCCGTCCTCGCAGCCGCCGCCCCGCTCGGCACCAGGCCCTGGGTGGTCCAGGGCTTTCCCGGCGGCTTCGGGGTCGATCTCTTCTTCTCCATCTCGGGCTTCATCATCCTGACCTCGTCCGGCGACGACGCGGGCCGGCCGGGCGGTCGCCGTCGCTTCCTGCGGAAGCGGATCATCCGGCTGGTGCCGATGTACTGGCTCTTCACTCTCCTGTTCCTGCCGCTGCTGCTGGCCGGCAGGACCGCGCCGCGCGGCGATCTCGGGTCCGCGCTCCTCGCGTCGTTCCTGTTCGTCCCGCACCGCGCGGTGGTCGGTCCGGACGGAGCGTTCCCGATCTATGATCTCGGCTGGACGCTCAACTTCGAGATGTTCTTCTACGCGATCTTCGCGCTGTTCCTGTCGCGCCCGCTCCGCACCACAGCCGCCGGCAGCGCATCGGTCCTGCTCCTGCTCGTGATCGCGGGCCTGGCGCTGCCGCACGGGGCAGGGGCGGTGCTGTCGGTCTGGACGGCGCCGATCCTCGTCGAGTTCGTCCTCGGGCTCGCGATCGGGGTGGCCTTCCTCTCGCCGCTCAGACTGCCGGCGTCGGTCTCCGTCGCCCTCGTCGCCCTGGCCGTCGCATGGGTCCTGCTCGACCCCGCCCGGCTCGGCATGAAGCCGCCCGGCGCGGTCACGCCGAACGACCTCCGCCGGGTTCTCGGCTGGGGCGTCCCCGCCGCCGCGATCCTCGCCGCGGCCGTGTTCCACGAGAAGCGCCGCCCGATCGCCGCCGCCCGCGTCACCGCCTCTCTCAGGAGGCTCGGCGACGCGTCCTACTCCCTCTACCTCGTCCACCCGATCGTCATCGTGGTGCTGCTGAAGATCTGGGACGAAGCCGTTCCGGTTCCGGTCCGATGCGCGCTCACCGTGTGGCCCGTTCTCGGGTTCGGCCTGTTCGCCGCCGCGATCGTGTCGGGGCTCGCGGTGCATCACGCCGTCGAGCGGAGACTGATGCTGGCGATGCGCCGGCCCGCGTTTCCGGGCGCGCTGTTCCTCCGGGACGCCTTCGTGATGCCGGCTTGGTCGCGGCGGCCCGGCCGTTGAGGATCCTCCACCTGAGCTCGCTCTACCACCCGCACCGGTTCGGCGGTGCCGAGCGCGTCGTGCAGATGCTCGCCGAGGGAGCGGCGCGCGAAGGGGCCACGGTCGGCGTCGCGCATCTGGTGCCGCACCGGGCGCCGGCGCATCGGCTGAACGACGTCGACGTGTTCCCGCTCGCCCATCGCAATCCGCTCTGGATCGAGACGTCGCAGCGCTATCCGGGGATCGTCCGGAACGCGAACAAGGTCGCGACCCTGTTCAATGTCCTGACGGCGCGCGACGCGGCCGCGATCATGGATCGCTACGCACCGGACATCGTGCACACCCACTCGATGACCGAGCTCACGCCCTGGATCTGGAAGCGGGCCCGCGAGCGTGGCCGGACCATCGTCCACACGCTCCAGGACTACGACCTGCTGTGCATCCGCGGCGCCCTGTTCAAGGACGGCCGTGCCTGCTCGCAGCGGCACAAGGCCTGCGTCGTGTTTTCCGAAATCAAGCGGCATTACCATGCGCTGATCGATCATGTGGTCGGGATCTCGGACGCGGTGCTCGACAGCCATCTCGAGCGCGGGTTCTTCGCCCATCTTCCGGCCTCGCGGCGTCGGGTGATCTGGAACCCGGTCCACGAGAACGGCCTCCCGCCGCCGCGCGCCCCGCGGACCGGACCGATCCGGTTCGGGTTCCTCGGCCGCCTCGTCGAGGAGAAGGGGATCGACCTGCTGCTCGACGCGTGCCGCCGCCTCCCGCCCGGAGGATGGACGCTCGCGGTCGGCGGCAAGGCACCGGGCGACGACGCCGCGCTGAGGCGCAGGGCCGAGGGCCTGCCCGTGACGTTCCAGGGCTTCGTCGACCCGTCCCGCTTCCTCTCGGAGATCGATGTGCTGGTGGCGCCCGTCCTCTGGTCCGAGCCTTTCGGCCTCACGGTCGTCGAGGCGCTGGCCGAGGGGGTGCCGGTGATCGGGTCGCGTCTCGGCGGCGTCGCCGAGATCGTCGGCGCGGTCGAGCCCGGCTGGCTGTTCCCGGCCGGCGACGTCGCGGCCCTGGTCTCGCTCATGAGCGGCATGATCGCATCGCCCCCGGCGTCCCTCGCGGGCAAGCCGGGGTATCGCGCGGTGATGGCGCGGACCGCGCGATCGCACGCCGTCGAACGATACATGGACCTCTACCGCGACTGCCTGACGCCGATGGCAGCCGCGGGCTGACCTCGTGACCTGCCGATCCAGCCTGGAGCCACGTGAACGATGACGAGAGTCCTTCATCTCGGAACGCTCTATCCGCCGCACATCATCGGCGGCGCCGAACGTTCGGTCTCGATCATCGCGGAGGCGCAGGTGGCGGCCGGGCACGAGGTCGCCGTCGCTTGCCTGTCGCCCGATGGCTGGACACGCGAGACCCGGAACGGCGTGCAGGTCTTCAGGATGCCGCACGAGACCGATTTCTGGTGCGAGGAATGGCCGCAGCATACGAAGCTCGAGCGCGGCTGGCGCCGCTTCAAGCAGCAATACAACTTCAAGCTGGAGCAGCACGCGCTCGACGTCATCGACGAGTTCAGGCCGGACATCATCCACACCCAGTCGCTCGTCGACGTCTCGACACGCGTCTGGCTGGCCGCCGAGAAGCGTGGCGTGCCGGTCGTCCACACGCTCCGCGACTACGACCTTCTCTGCGCCAACGCGGCGATGTTCCGGAACGGATCGCGCTGCACGCACCGGCACGTCAAATGCCGTTTCTTCACCTACAAGAAATCCGAGCACCAGCGGGTCGCCAGGGCGGTCGTCGGCGTCGGCCGCGAGATCCTGCAGACCCATCTCGACTTCGGCTTGTTCTCCCATGTGCCGGCCTCGTTGCGGCGCGTCATCTGGAACCCCGCCCAT
Organism: uncultured Acetobacteraceae bacterium; assembly: GCA_964249405.1. Classification (GTDB taxonomy): domain Bacteria; phylum Pseudomonadota; class Alphaproteobacteria; order Acetobacterales; family Acetobacteraceae; genus CAXTPV01. Next base: position 29,754 of record CAXUBX010000024.1, read on the forward strand.
GTCGACGGGATCGGCAGGGACTACGTGAAGCCGTCGCTGCGCGGCCAGCCGATCACCTTCGGCTATCTCGGCCGGATCAACCTCGAGAAGGGCGTCGGCACGCTGCTCGATGCGGCCCGTCGCCTCGGCGGCGAGAGCCGTGCGTGGTCGCTGCTGATCGCAGGCAAGGAAGCGTCCGAGAAGCAGTCCCTCAAGCCGATGGCCGCCGGACTTCCGGTCGATTTCATCGGCTTCGTGCCGCCGCACGCGTTCTTCGAGCGCATCGACGTGCTCGTCGTTCCCTCGATCTGGGCCGAGCCGCTGCCGCGCACCATCCTGGAGGCCTACGCCGCCGGCGTCCCGGTCATCGGCGCGAACTCGGGGGGCATTCCCGATCTGATCGGGCCCGCGAACCGGACCTGGCTGTTCGAGCCCGGCGATCACGAGGCGCTCGCCGCCCGCATGCGACGCGTGATCGCCGAGGGCAGGGATGCGCTGCCCGGCGCGCGCAGCTTCGCCGCAGTCGTCGAGGAGACGCAGCCGCCCAAGGTCGCGGCGCGCTATCTCGGCCTCTACGGCGAGGTCCTCGGGCACGCCTGACGATGCGGCTCCGCTCGTGCCTCGTTCTCGCGTCGACGCTCCTCGCGTCCCTGTCGCGCGCGCATGCGGCGGCGCCCTCCGACCTCGCCGTCGAGCCCGCCTTCGAGCAATGGCGCATCCTCGCCGAGGCCTCGCCGATCTCGCCCGTTGCCGCTTCCCCCGGCGACATCGACCGGGTCTGGATCGCGCCGAGCGGACGTGCGGTCCGCCTCGTCGTCCGGCTGCCGCATCCGCGCGCCGGCGCGCCCACGGTCTCGCTCGGACCGGTCCCGCCCGGAGCCGACGCGACCCCGTTCTTCGACGCCGCCGTCGCCCGCGCGCGACGGCTCGAGGCCGGGCGTCTGGTCATCCCGGCAGGGACCTACACGTTCCGGACGCTGTCGGCCGGCGGCCAGGCCCAGGTCCTGATCGACGGCGTGTCGGACCTCACGGTCGACGGCGCCGGAGCGACGCTCGTGTTCACGCGGAACGACACCGGGATCGCGATCGCGCGCGCCCGGCGGGTTCGCCTCCAGGGCGTCACCATCCGCTACGCGCTCCGCATGGCATCCCTCGGCCGCATCGAGCGGCGCCCGGACGGAACCGTGCTCGTGGTCGATCCCGCGACCCGGGTGACCGCGGCGAACCCGGTGTTCTCGGTCGTCGGCTACGACGAGGCCGCCCGGAGCTGGACGAAAGGAGGTGTGCGTCTGCTGTTCCCGCCGGGCTCGTCCGGCGCGCCGGTCTACGCGGGCGCCCAGACCTACCGATCGCCTCGCCTCGCCGGGCTCCCGGACGGCACGCCCGTCGCGGTGTTCCACCAATGGTACGGCGGGGTCGCGATCAAGGCCGGCAGCGCGCGGGACGACGCGGAAGCCGAGGACATCTCGATCGATCATGTCCGGATCTCCTCGGCCCCCGGCATGGGCATCCTCGCCTATGGCGTCCGGCGTGGCTTCGCGGTGACCCGGTCCGTCATCGCACCCGCGCCCGGCACCGACGACCCTGTCAGTTCCGAATACGACGGGATCCATGTCGAGGCCTCGGGGGGTGACCTGTTCCTGTCCGGAAACGTCATCGCCGGATCGGGCGATGATGGGATCAACCTCAACGATCCGGTGTTCCCGATCGCGTCGCGGACGGCCGACGGCGTCGTGCTCGGCCCGTGGTCACGCTTCATCGCGCCCGGCGATCCGGTGGCGCTGTTCGACGCGGACGACATGTTCCTCGGCGTCGACCGGGTGCGTGCCGTCTCGGGTCTCGGCGGAATCCGGAACGCCGTCACCCTCGACGATCCCGCGCGCGTGGCCGGCGCGGCGCTGATCCGCGATCTCGCGCTGTCCGGCAGCCGGTTCGTCGTCGAGGACAACGTCGTCCGCGACTGCAACTGTCACGGGATCCTGGTCCAGGATCCGGATGGGCTCGTCGAGGCCAACCGGTTCGAGGACCTCGACCGCAACGCGATCCGCCTCCTGACCAGCACCGGCTTGTTCAAGGAAGGGATCGGTGCCTTCGACGTCGCCGTCCGCGACAACGACATCCGCGACACCGGTCCCGACAGCGCCATGCCGGTCCCCTGGGCCGCGATCATGGCCTATGCCGTGGTCGCGCCGCTCCGGCTTTCCGGGCATCTCGCGAACGCCGATCTCCTCATCGCGGACAACCGGATCACGGGCGCCGACGACGGCTGCGTCACGATCGCCGACAGCGAGCGCGTGACGATCCGCGACAATCGCTGCGTCGAGACGTCGCGCCGCCACCCGGACCAGGACCCGGTTGTCGTGACGCGTGCGAGGTCGGTGTCGGTGCAGGTCGACGACCTCCGATAGCTTTGTCCGGGATCGGGGAAAGGAGCGCGCCCGGCTTAATCGGGTCTTCATCGTGACGCGGTAATCCGGATCGTCTTCCGGCGGTCCGCGCGTCATCTCGATGCGGCGGGCATCGTCGGGAGAGGTCCGGGAGACCCTCGCGATGGTTCGCCGCATATCGGCGCTCGGCCTGATCGCTGCGTCCGCTCCATGGTCGCACGCCGAAGCGTCTCCGAACGCCAGCTGGGCCGCGCTCGCCAGCGCCGCCGTCAAATCGCCGTTCGTCGCCGGGTCGGGCGACACGGCGTCGCAGTGGGTCGCCCCCGACGGGCGGCAGATCACGCTCACCATCAAGGGTCCGCATCCGACCAGCAGCGCCGTCGTCTCGGTCGCCCTCCCGCCGGCCGGAACCGACGCGACGCCGGTCCTCGCGGCCGCGATCGCGAGCGCGCGGACCAGCGGGGCCGCCACGATCTCGCTCGCCGTCGGAACCTACACCTTCAAGACCCTCGACAAGTCGCAACTCGGCCATCTGGTGATTTCCGGCCTGCACGACGTCACGATCCGGGGCAACGGATCGAATTTCGTCTTCATGAACGACGCGGACGGCATCTATGTCACGGAGTGCCAGCGGCTGGTGCTGCAATCGGTCCGCGTCTCCTACGGCTTCAACACCGTCTCGCTCGGCACGATGGTGAACCAGAGTGGCCGCAACGCCCTCGTCGTCACGAGTTCACAATACCCGATCACCAGCGCCGACGGGATCGGCGCCATCGCCCAGTACGATCCCGTGAACAAGATCTTCGTTCCCAACGGAACAAGGATCTATCAGCCCGCCTCGCCGGGCCTCGTCGCGGCCGATACCTATGTGTCCTCATCGTTCAACGCATCCGGTCTCGCCGGCAAGACGTTCGCGATCCTCCACCACTACTACGGCGGGACTGCGGTCGAGCTCGAGGATTCGTTCCTGAGCGGCGCCCAGCAGGACCAGGACATCACGCTCGACAACGTCAGCGTGCAGTCCGGACCCGGCATGGGCATCATCGCCTACGGCGTCAAACGAGGCCTGTTCATCCTGAACTCTTCGGTGGTGCCGCGTGCCGGCGGCCTGTTCAGCACCGAGTACGACGCCATGCATCTCCAGCAGGTCGGCGGCGACGTCTACATCGAGGACAACACCATCTCCGGCCAGGGCGACGACGCGATCAACGCGGCATCCCCGATCAGCCCGCTCGTCAGCCTCGACCCGAGCGGCACGCAGCTGGTGCTCGGCGTCTATTCCCGCTTCGTGCAGACGGCCGACACGCTGGCGTTCTTCGATGCCGGCGACGACTACCTCGGATCGACCACGGTGAAGTCCGTGGTCTCCACCGGCTATCCGAACTCGTCCTTCGTGCTGTCGTCCGCCGTGCCCGGCGCGGGTCCTGGTGACGTCGTCCGCGACGTCGCGCTCACCAACGACCGCATGGTGATCGCCCGCAACACCATATCCAACTGCGAGTGTCACGCGATCCTGCTCCAGACGCCCGACGCCCTCGTGCTCGACAACACCGTGTCGGGGACGGCGAACGGCGGGATCGAGGCGCTCAGCAACATCGGAACCTTCCAGGAAGGGACCGGCGCCATCAACGACATCATCGAGAACAACACCCTGTCCTCGACGGGCTTCGATCCGAGCATCACGATGCCGTGGGGCGCGATCAGTCTCTACGGCGCGACGAATGCGGGATTGCAGACGAGCCCGATCAACTACAACGTCCAGATCCTGAACAATAGCGTCCAGAATGCGACGGGCACCGGTTGCGTCACCATCGCGAGCAGCAGCGGGGTTCGCGTCGCCGGCAATCTCTGTTCGAACACGAATGTCGGTCAGGCGGCGCACACGCCGGCGATCGACATCCTCGACGCGGACACGGTGGCCTTGTCCGGCAACACGCTTTCCGGCGCCTCGACCGGACCCGTCGCCGTTGGAGCATCGACCGCCGCCATCTCGCAGTGAGGCTGAACGTTCCGCTCAAGCGCGGGAACGGCGGATCGCGCGCCGTACTGATCCTCGAAAGACTTCGCATCCGCTCGTCCTGCAATCCCGTAATCGAACCGCACGATGATGGAAGGAGAGAACCATGCGGGACCTTCCGAGCCGGGATCCGGTCGGCGGCATCTCCGGCATCTTCTTTGACCTCGAGGAACTTCAGGCGCTCTGCGGGATCGGGTTTCCCGACCTCGACGTCGAGATCGAGGTCACCGATCCCGAGTTCGAGGAGATCGCGATCTTCCGGCTTTCGGCGATGCCGTCCGTGGTGGTGGCAACCGTGCACAAGAACGCGACCGGCACTCTGGTCCTGACCGGCGTTGAACGGACCGATCCGGACGGACCACCGGCCTGTCTTTCGAAGTTCGCGGACGTTGCGCCGGTCGGGCCGGCCCTGAAGGCGCTCGTCGCCCGCTGACACGCCGCCCGTCCTGTCGTCGGCCGCCGCGGCCGCTCCCGGTCGCTGACGAGCACCGAGCCGCCCGCCCTCGGCGATTGCGCCGCTCCGCGGCGGCGTGCGAGTTTTCCCGACCGCAGGTCCGGGCGGCAGAGGAGGCGAGCATGGCCGACGAGAAGATGATTGCGCAGGTGACCGAGAGCCCCGGCTTCATCGCGGCGCTCGACCAGAGCGGCGGCTCGACCCCTGGCGCCCTGAAGCTCTATGGCATCCCCGAGACCGCCTATGACGGCGAGGCCGAGATGTTCCGGTTGATGCACGCGATGCGTGTGCGGGTCATCACGGCACCCGCCTTCACGGGTCGTCGGGTGATCGCGACCATCCTGTTCGAGCAGACGATGGACGGCGAGGCGGAGGGCAGGCCCGTGCCCTCCTATCTCTGGGAGGAGCGGGGGGTCGTCCCGTTCGTCAAAGTCGACAAGGGGCTCGAAGCCGAGAGCGACGGCGTGAGCCTGATGAAGGCGATCCCGGACCTCGACCGATTGCTGGAGCGTGCGGTGCGGCTCGGCGTCGCCGGCACGAAGATGCGTTCCACCATCCGGCTTCCGGACCAGAAGGGGATCGCCGCGATCGCGCGTCAGCAATTCGAGATCGGCGAGACGATCGCCGGCTACGGCCTGATGCCGATCCTCGAACCCGAGGTCCTGATCAAGAGCCCGGACAAGAAGGGTGCCGAGGCGATCCTGTCGGCCGAGCTCCGGAAGGGCCTCGACGCCCTTCCCGAAGGCCGCCGTGTCATGCTGAAGCTGACGATTCCGGACGAGCCCGACCATTACCGGCCGCTGATCGAACACCCGCGTGTCGCTCGGGTGGTGGCGCTGTCGGGCGGCTACGAGCGCGACGAAGCCTGCGAGCGGTTGGCGCGCAACCACGAGATGATCGGCAGCTTCTCCCGTGCGCTCCTCCAGGATCTCAAGGATTCGATGTCGGATGCCGAGTTCGATGCGGCGCTCGCCGCGGCCGTCGACGAGATCTACGCCGCCTCCACCGAGAAGCACTGACTGGCGGCCGGCACCGGCCGGGGTCGAGCCTGATCACGCTGGCTCGCCAGGACGGTTGCTGCCCTGCATCCAACCCGCCGTTCAAAGCGTAATCGGCTGGAACGTACCTGAGCGGGATGGCTGGCGATGCTTGACTTTGGTGACCGGGACCGGCCGACCGACGTTGCCGGGGTCTATTTCGAGATCGAGGAGCTGCAGGTGCTGCTGGGCTTGGCAGTGCGCGGTTTTCGCGTCGAGGTCACCGCAACCAGCGCGTTGTATGAGGAGGTTGTGGTCTTCCGCCGCGATGGGTCGCCCGCCGTCGTTCTCGCGACGCTCCACAAGTCTCCGGACGGTTTCCTGATCCTGACCAGACAGGATCCGGACAATCCGTTCGGTGCGCCGAGCAGTCGGGACGCCTTCCAGGATCTTGAAACGGCCGTTCCGACGCTGCGGCGGCTTCTCGCCCGGCAACCGAGCCGCGGAGCGCAGAGGTAGCCTAGGGGATCCGTTCAGATCCACTCGGTTGCGATACTGACGACGTGTACCCGGGAAGACGTGCGGAGACGTCGAGGGCTCTTGCGGCGTGGCGGTCGACGAACCCGGACCTTGGTCAGCGGCACTGGGGAGACGTTCGGACAAGGGGGCACGAACAGCCCGCATCCTCGATGGGCACGGCCCCGGCCGCCGCTTGGTAGGCAAGGCGTTGTCGCGCCAGTCGGCAAGCACGATCCGCCCGGCACGGACGGCGAGCGAAGCCTCAGTCGGCATCGGCCCTAGGCGTGCCCCAATCCTTGTCGAATGTGTGGCTGTCGGCCGAGCCGGCCACGTGATCGGCCACGCGTTCGCGCTCCTAACGAACCCACGCGCGGCGCGCCTCGCGGGCGGCCCGTGTGGCGAGATCGCGCAGTGAGGTGGGCAAGCCGACCCCTCGCGGTGCGCCTGTGTCTTAAGTTCGCCGCGGACATCGTCGTCGGGTGGATGGAGACTGGCTGACCTATGGCGGTCGCCTCTTGACCGCGTCAACACACTACACCGCTCAACGAGGTTCGATTCGCAATGAAGGCCGTTGTGGCTGTCGAGTGTTTCCAGCTCAGGATCATCCGCCCCGGCCGGCCTGATCCTCGATCATGGCCACAGCCCTCCGGCGCGGTTAGACGGCCAATTGCGCATCCGGTCCGAGACGCTGCAACCAAGCGTGTTCACCAGGATGCGCGATCGCTCGAGTTCGACCGGGTCGCGCGTCGTCAGCAGGCGCTCTACGACCCGGTCGCAGACGACGTGGAGCTTTCGGCTCGACGCCGATGGAGACAGGACGTCGAGCACCTCGCCGACGAGCAGGCTCACTATGACGGTTAGCCACACGGGGGAGAGGATGGCCGGGATCCAGGAAAAGCGGACGAACCAGGGTTGACGTGGGCTCTCAAGCGAGGTGGACATGGGCCTGCTCCCTTCGGTTGTGCTGCTCCTGCAGCACGCAGAGTGCGAGGAAGCCGGGGGCGTCGGCGTGCCGAAACCCCGGAAATGGGGCTGACCAGCCGTGATGGCGTGGCTGATTACGCTGGTCGCACAAAGCAGGCGACACCACAGAATAGAAGCACCCTGAGTGGCTTCGCCGTTGTCTCTCTTCCCTCTCGATCTCACCCACTCCTGCGATGATCAATCCCGCAGCAATGTCCTGAGCAGCCCTACAATCCTTGGACCAGGGTCGCCCGATACACCGCACCCTTGAACCGGTGCTCTCTGACCTCCCGATACGCCGGACTCTCATACCAAGTCTTGGCAGCTTCCACCGTCGGGAACTCGGCGACGACGGTGCCCTCGTTTGGAGGCCCTTCTAGGTCCTCATGTTTTCCGTAGGCCGCCAAGATCCTGACGGGATGACCGGCGAAGGTGTCGCGGACCTGCTCCTGATAGAGCTCCATCTCGGCGGGCTCGGTGATCTTTTCGCGAGTGAACACGAAGTAGGCCGGCATCGGTCTTCTCCCCTGACTGGTCGATGGACCTTGGTGCTCGCAGTCGCTGGAGCCACGCCACAACGACGGAGATCGAGGCCGTCTTAGGCCTTGCCCGGGCCAAGCGCCTTCAGCTCGCCGATATGGCGGACCACAATGCGGTGCGTCTCGGCAGCGAATGCGCGGAGCTGCGGGTTGGTGCCATGCGCGGCCTCTTTGGCGAACGCGGCGCCATCCTTCGCGTGGATGACTTCCATGTCCTGAAGGTAGGCTGCGTCGAACGCCGTGCCCGAGAGGCTCTTGAGGCTATCTAGTTCCTTCTCGAACTGTGGGTTCAGGGTGCTGGGGAAGTCGAGCCCGTTTGCGGAGGCAATCGACTTGAGCTTGTCGCCGACGCCCGTATGGTCGTGTGCTTCCGTGTTGCCCTGGTCGCGGATGTCGGCCGTGCTGCCTTGCTGCGCGCCGACCTGTCCCGCCGCGACCTCGAACATGCCGCCCTGACTGACCGTCGCGACGAAGGTCCGATCCTGCGCGGACAGGTCGGCGGCGCGCGCGGCTCCAGCTAGGCCGACCGCGACGACGAGGTAGATTGGCGTGGCGAGGGTCGGGTTCATTCGTGGATAATCCTTGGGACGTGTCGGAGAGCAACATCGACGTCGCGCAGGGAGTTCCACTTCGAGGTGGGGGCATTCAGGGCTGAAGCGCTTCGGCGCTCAACCTCGGACGGATGATGTCAGGCCGAGGCGGAGTATTCGGGCACCACCTCCCCGGCAGCGCTCATTGCCCGACGAGCCACAGGGTGACCCTTGCAGGCGGGGTAAACTGGCTGGGGGACCTGGATTCGAACCAGGGCTGACCGGGTCAGAGCCGGCCGTTCT